>NZ_JBEEAC010000057.1:0-20809 GCF_040120695.1 Plantactinospora sp. B6F1
GGACTCGATCGCGGATCTTGGAATTAAACTGTTGCTGTGGCGACGTTGTGGTTCCAAGATCTGCGATCTCCACAATTAGTTGCGCCAGCCGGCTGTGGTTAGGGCGCGTCGGACTTGGTCGATTACCTCTTCGGGGCGGTCGCGGACGAGCCAGGACGGAAAGCGCAGCACCCGATCACCGCAAATCCACAGCTCGTTCTGCCGTTTCATGTCCGCCCACTGCCGCCGTACATCGAGGTGCTGGCCGCCGTCGATCTCCACGTGCACGCCCCACCGTTCGTAGTAGACGTCCAGATAGCGCACCCGGCCGGTCGCGTCGCGGCGCCGATGCTGGCGGCTCGGCTCGGGCAAACCAGCTCGGCGCGCGGCGTGCAGGTAGCGCAGTTCGGGCAGCGACTCCGAACCGCTCCGGGCGTCATTGGCAGTGGCCAGGATGAGTGCCCGACGGCGCAGGGTGGGCCGCCGGTAGGCGACCTGGTGGATGTCGTCGGCGCCGACCAGCCGCTGCTGGAAGCCGGCCGCGATCAGGGTACGGGCCTGGTCGTCGCTGCCCGCCCAGGCCGCCGCGTCGACCAGTGAGCGGGCGTTGGTGGTGTGCGGCGGCATTCCCCGCCGGTTGACGTCGTCGCGCGAAAGGGTGTCGGTGCGGCGTACGACGACGCCGGGCGGCGGGGCGATGCTGCGTAGCCGGCCCGGCCGGAGCAGCTGGATACCCTCGCTCCGGAAGCCCTTCAGGCCACACCGGATCGCCGCGGTCAGCCCGGCCAGCACGGCGTACGGTCCACAGCCGAGTACGGCGATCCAAAGGCGCTGCTCGGCGCTGATTGGGCCACTGTGGGTGACGTACACGTTGCGGTGGACCAGGCGCCACCGTCCGGAGCGGACGCGGTGCCGAACCGCCGATTCGGTGAGATGGCGGCGAGCCTGCCTACCGGTGACTACATCCTCCTGGCGGAAGAGCAGCCAGGTCAACTCGTCGGCGTCGTCGGGCGGGAGCGCCCGCTCGGGGCGGCGCCCGGGTCCGGAGAAGTACGGCACGGCGAACGACCTTGGCCGGATTCGGCGGACCCGACTGCCGCCAATCCGTCACCGCTGCCTTCCCGACACACCCCTTTCTCACGCTGCCCCCGTCGCCGTGCCGCCTCGTCGCCGTGCCGCCGTCTCCTCGCGCCGCCTCGTCGTCGTGCCGAATGGTGACGGCGAGCCGCATGGCTGGCGAGTCGGCCGGGGCGAGTCGGCCGGGAACGGGTTGCGCCAGCGAGCTTCCGGCTCCGGTGGCGCCGTCCACGCAACCCCTGGCGGCGCCGACCCGCTGAGTCGGGCACCCGGCGCCGACCGCCCGCTACCTCGGCGCCTCGCCGCCGAGGCGGGCGGTGGGCCGGCCGGCTGGCCGGAAGACCAGGTCGAGATGCCGGTCGACGACGGCGAGGGCCTCGGCGGGGGTGCGGTACCCGACCAGTACCTGCGGGACGAGGCCGTCGACGACGGTCTGCAGGGTGGCGGCCAGCTCGGCCGGGTCGAGCCCGGTCGCCACCTGCCGGGCGCGCTGTGCCGCGCGTACCTCGTCGGTGATCAGGGCGTGGGTGCCGGCCCAGGCCTCCCGGATCAGGGCGGCCAGCTCCGGGGCGGTGACCGCCCGGGTGACGAAGGCGTACCAGACCGCGGCGCCGAGCCGGCGCTCCGGAGTCGCCGGAACGGTCTGCTCGGCGATGGCCCGGATGGTGGACCGGGGCGACGGCGGTTCCGGTCGGGCCGCGAGGCTTCGGCGCAGCTCCTCGCCGGCCAGTTCGACGAGGCGTTGGCCGGCGTACCGCAGGACCTGCTCCTTGGTCCTGAAGTAGTGCTGCACCTGACCCAGTGACACGCCGGCCTCGGCGGCGATGTCGCGCAGGCTGACCGCCTCCAGGCCGCGCAGGGCGACGATCGTCCAGACCGCCTCGGCGATCCGGCGGCGGCGCTGTTCGTGGTCGACCTTCCTCGGCATGGCCCGATTCTCTGCGCAATACGATCGACTTGCAAACCCATGGCGGCGGGTTCATGCTGAACCATACGTTTGTATTGCTACCTGGGGAGGTGCGAGGTGCGGGGCTTCATACGCCGACATCGAAAGAGGCTGCTGGTCACACTGGCCGTCGTGGCGGTGCTGGCGGCCACGCCGCCGATCGCGGCCAAGATCTACGCCTACTCCGACGACCGGACGGCGCGGATGACCACCACCGGGCCCTACCAGGCGACCCAGGGATCGTTGAACGCCCACCCGGTCCCCGACTGGTTCTCGGACGCCAAGTTCGGGATCTTCGTCCACTGGGGGCTCTTCTCGGTGCCGGGCTTCGCCCCGACCGGCAACTTCGCCGACGTACTGCGTACCGACTACGACCGGGCGATGCTGGTGCACCCGTACGCGGAGGACTACCACAACGCGATGCGGGTCCCGGACACCCCGACCGCGCGCTTCCACCGGGCCACCTACGGAGACCTGACATACCAGGACTTCAAGGCGACCTTCGACGCCGGGCTGGAGCGGTGGGACCCGCACGCCTGGGCCAGGACGTTCCGCGAGTCCGGTGCCCGGTACGTCGTGCTGGTCGCCAAGTACCACGACGGGTATTCGCTCTGGCCGACCGAGGTGGTCAACCCGCGCCGACCCGGCTGGCACAGCGAGCGCGACATCGTCGGGGAACTCGCCGCCGCCGTCCGCGCCCAGGGCCTGCGTTTCGGCCTCTACTACTCCGGAGGCGTGGACTGGACCTTCCAGCGCGACGTCGTACGCACCCTCGGCGACTACACCTACGCCCGGTACGGCGACGGCTACGCCGACTACGCCGACGCCCAGGTCCGGGAACTGATCCGACGCTACCGGCCCGACCTGCTCTGGAACGACATCTCCTGGCCGACCGGGCAGCGACGGCTGTTCAGCCTCTTCGCCGACTACTACAACACCGTTCCGCACGGCGTGGTGAACGACCGCTGGCAGACCGACTCGCTCTGGCGCTGGCTCCTGGGCTCCCGGCTCGGCCGGGCCGGCTTCGACCAGGTGATGAGGTGGGCGATCGCCGACGACCCCGGGTTCGTCGACAACGTCAAGCCGCCGGTGGTGCCACACAGCGACTTCACCACCCCGGAATACACCAGGTACGACAGCGTGCAGGCGAAGAAGTGGGAGATGACCCGGGGCATCGGCAACTCGTACGGCTTCAACCGGAACGAGACGGACGACCACTACGCCTCGTTCGCCGGCACCCTGCTGCCCGACTTCGTCGACGCGCTGGCCAAGAACGGAAACCTGCTGCTCAACGTCGGACCCGCCGGCGGCGAGGGCACCATACCGCCGGAGCAGCGGAGCCGGCTGACGGACTTCGGCCGGTGGTTCGGGCGCAACGGTACGGCGGTCTACGGCACCCGGCCGTGGACCCGGGCCGAGACCGATGGCGCGCACTTCACCGCCGGCCCGGACGGAAGCGTCAACGTCATCCTCGACGGACCGGTCACCGGCGATGCGGTCCGGCTCGCCGGCGTGTCGCTCGCCGGTCAGGGCCGGCTGCTCGCCGACGGCAGCACCGTCACGGTGACCGCCGACGGTCCGGACACGCTGCTCCGCTTCGCCCGGCCACCCGGTCCGGACGCCTCTTTCCCGGCGGTCCGGGTCTTCGCGCCCGGCGGACGTCCAGGTGTCTGATCCGGAGCCTGCGTTTCCGCAATGACGTGGCGAGGTGTCCGCTCAGGCGGCGAGGACCGCCTGCATCTCCTGCCGGCGACCGGCGGCCAGGTCGGTCAGCAACGCGGGCGCCTCGTCGAACGGCACGACCGCCGAGACCAGGTGTTCACGTACCAGGTCGCCGTGGTCGCGGAGCAGGGCGATCGTCTCCGCCGACAGGCGGTCGCGGTCCCAGGTGGGGGCCAGCCCGCGCGGCACCCGGCCGATCTGCGCGCAACGCAGCGACAGCCCGTTGTGGTGGAACTCCTCGCCGAGCCGCACCAGGTCGGCACCGCCCTGGTAGAAGGCGAGGTCGATGACGGTGCCCTGCGGGCGGAGCAGCCGCAGCGCCAGGTGCAGCGCCGACGCCTGGCCCCGGCACTGGAAGACGACGTCGGCGCCCCGGTCGTCGGCCGCGTGCCGCCACCGGGTCTTCAACACCACGGCCGGATCGTCGGCGGTCGGGTCGAGCGTCTCCAGGCCCAGCGCCCCGGCCACCGCCCGTCGCTGCGGGGTGGGATCGAGTACGACCACCGAGGCGGCACCGGCCCGCCGGGCGAAGAGCGCGGTCAACAGCGCCACCACCCCGGCCCCGGTCACCGCCACCCGGCGGCCCCGTACCCCGTCGCCGAGGTCCCGCACACCGCTGCCGTACAGGTCGGCGGCGGCGTGCAACAGCCCGTTGGCGCAGATCGGCCCCATGTGCGCCAGGTAGATCCCGAGCAGCGGATCCAGGTCGGCCGGCACCGGCACCACCCGGTCGACGCGCGGATCGCCCCGGTACCCCGTCCGGTGCCCGTACGTCATCGCCACCACCGCGCCCTCGGCGACGGCCTGGGTACGACTGTCGGTCACCCGGCCGACCTCCATGTAACCGAGCCGGGTCACCGGGTACGGCGTACCCGGCTCGCCCTGGACGAACAGCCCGAGCGTGCCGTCCCAGCCGGCCGACAGGTACGGGTTGGTGCCCTTGACGTAGCTCAGCTCGGTGCCGGCGGAGACCCCGCTGAAGAGGGTCGCGACCCGGAACGTGCCGTCGGTCAGCGGCTCCGGCTCCTCGTGCCGGAACGCCACCTCGTGCGGCCCGGTCACCACCAGGTTCCGGTCCGGCTCAGGCATTAGCCAACTCCAGCGGGGGCACCCGGACCGGCTGGCCGGTCACGACCGACTCGGCGACCGCCAGCGCCAGCAGGTGGGTCCGGAGCGCCTCCGAATAGGGCACCCGGACGTCCGCGCCGAGCCCCAGGACCGCGTCGACGAAGGCGCGGTCCACATCCGTCCGGCCCTGCTCCAGGTCGCCGGGAACCCGCCGCTCACCGTCGGCGTCCCGCACCAGCAGGCCGTCCTCGCCTACCGACAGGGCCAGGCCGTCGGCGTACACCTCCAGACCGGCCCGGTGCTTCCAGCCCAACGCGCAGGTGGTGCCGAGCGTGCCGACCGCGCCGGTGACGAACCGCAGCGCGGCGGCGGTCGCACCATCCACGTCCGCGCCGTCCACGGCCGGCGGCGTGCCGTTGCCCACCGCCCAGACCTCGGCCACCTCGCCGACCAGGTAACGGGCCAGGTCGAGGACGTGCGCGGCCTGTTCGACGACCGGACCGCCGGACTGCTCCTGACGCGGCCACCAGCCGACCGGCGGCACCTTGTCCAGCCAGGCGCCCGCTACCAGCCGGACCGGACGGTCGGCCAGCAGCCGCCGGGCCGCCTCGACCGCCGACAGGTAGCGCCAGTAGTGGCCGACCGCCGTCACGGCGCCCCGCTCCTCGACGAGCCGGTTGATCCGCGTCGCCGTCTCCCGGTCCAGAGTGAGCGGCTTCTCCACGAAGAGGGCCAGCCCGGCGTCGAGCACCGCCTCCTCGGGCGCGCCGTGTGCGAACGGCGGCACGCAGACGTACGCCGCGTCCAGCTCCGCCGAGAGCAGCGTCCCGACGTCGGGGAAGGCCCGTGCCCCCGTCGACTCGGCCAGCCGGGTGGCCGCCTGCGCCACCACGTCGGTGACCCCGACGATCCGTACGTCGTCAAAGCTCGACAGCACCCGCGCGTGCCGCTGCGCCACGCCGCCCGCGCCGATCAGCCCCACCCGGCAGACCCGCATCCTCGACCTCCCGTTCCCGACCTGCACCGGATCTCTGCCTTCTCCGGCATCGGCCGGCGGGAAACCTCCGACCGGCATCCGAAAACGCACCGTTCACCAGGCCGCTGCGGGGGACGCCGTCATCCGGAGATCAAGCTGTTAGCCGGTACCGGGTTTGCCGGGGCGGCTCGGGGAAAAGTTTCGGCCCGGCGCTGCGGATCACGACGTTTGGGGGGTGTGCCCGTGCGGCAGCAAACAGAGGCAACAGTTTCACCGATCGTAGAGGCGTGGACCACGTACCGCACCGGAAACTCGGCAGAGTGGACGAGTCGCCGGCTGCTGAAGATCAAGGGCGAGCAGCGGGTCAGCGTGGTGCTTCCGGCCCGGAACGAGGAGGCCACCGTCGGCGCGATCGTCGGCACGCTGCGCCGGCACCTGGTCGAGAAGGCCCCGATCATCGACGAGCTGATCGTGGTGGACTCGCGATCCAGCGACGCGACGGCGGCGGTGGCCTCCGCCGCCGGGGCCCGGGTGGTGAGCCAGGACGAGATGACCCGGGGACTGCCCCGGCTCGACGGCAAGGGCGACGCGCTCTGGTCCGGGCTTGCCGCCGCGACCGGTGACATCGTCGCCTTCGTCGACGCCGACCTGCGCCGCTTCTCACCCCGGTTCGTCACCGGGCTGGTCGGGCCGCTGCTCGCCGACCCGACCGTCGCGTTCGTCAAGGGCTTCTACCACCGCCCGCTGGTCGGCGGCGGCGCCGTCAACCCCGACGGCGGCGGTCGGGTGACCGAGCTGATGGCCCGGCCCCTGATCAGCATGTTCTGGCCGGAGCTGGCCGGCGTCGTCCAGCCGCTCGCCGGGGAGTACGCCGGGCGCCGGGAGATCCTCGAACAGCTGCCGTTCGTCTCCGGGTACGGCGTCGAGATCGCCATGCTGATCGACCTGCTGGACCTGGTCGGGCTGGACGCCCTGGCCCAGGTCGACCTCGGCGAGCGGTTCCACCGGCACCAGGACACCGAGGCGCTGGGCCGGATGTCGGCGCAGATCCTCTACACCGTCTGGTCCCGGCTGCACCGGCGCGGACTGGTCGCCGAGCCGGTGCCGCCGGCCGCCGCGCTCACCCAGTTCCGGCGCGGTGGTGCCCAGGCACTGCCCAACCTGGACCGGGAGATCGTCGTCACCGACGTGGCGGTCGCCGAACGTCCACCGCTGGCCAGCCTGTCCCGGCGGACGCGGATCGCCCGTGGCCGGGCCCGCCGGCAGACGGCCACCGCAGCGGCCGTGACCGGGGCGGTGACCGGCTCGTGAGCCTCACCGTACTGGTCAACGCCGGCCCGTGGCTGCCGGTGCCGCCGAACGGGTACGGGGGCATCGAGAACGTGATCGCCACCCTCGTACCCGAGCTGCGCCGGCTCGGCGTACGGGTGGTATTGGCCACCGTCGGCAGCAGCGAACTGCCCGTCGACGAGCGGCTGGCGGTCTTCGCCGACGGCCAGTTCGGCAGCCTGCAACGGCCGTACAACCAGGCGTGCGGGGTGGTGCAGAGCCACCTGCACGCGGTGGTGCGCACCCTGCGGGAGCGCGACGACATCGACCTGGTGCACGACCACGTCGAGGCGGCCGGCCTAGCCACCCTGGCCGCGCTCGGCCGGGACGCACCGCCGGTGCTGCACACCCTGCACTGGGACCTGGCCAAGCACCCCGAGCTGTACGGCAGCTTCGACGGCGCCGACCGGGTGCGCGTCAACGGGGTCTCGGCCTCGCAGCTCGCCCGGGCACCGCAGGCGCTCCGGGCGCACTCGGTCGGGCACGTCCACCTGGCCACCCCGCTGGCCACCGACGCGGACCGGCGTCGCCCCGCCGACAAGGCCGGACATGTCGTGGTGCTCGGCCGGATCAACCCGGGCAAGGGTCAGGATCTCGCCGCCCGGCTGGCCCACCGGGCCGGCTTCGACCTGGTCCTCGCCGGCCCGGTCGGCCCGTACCGGCAGCCGGCCGAGCTCGCCGCCGCCGAGCACGATCCGGTCGCGGCGGCCAACCCCGACGTGCGGTTCTGGCGGGAACGGGTCGCGCCGCACGTCGACGGGGTACGGGTGCGCTGGGTCGGCACCGTGGCCGGCCGGCAGCGCGACGAACTGGTCGCCACCGCCAGGGCCTCGCTGTTTCCGCTGCGCTGGGCCGAGCCCGGCGGTACGGCCGTGGTCGAGTCCCTCGCCCTCGGCACTCCGGTGGTCGGACTGGCCGAGGGCTGCCTCCCGGAGTTGATCCAGCATGGTGAGACCGGACTGCTCAGCTCCGACGAGGACGATCTCGCGGAGCTGGTGCACCGCGCCGGCCGGATCGACCCGCGCCGCTGCCAGACCGAGGCGGCCCGCCGGTTCAGCCCGGAGGTGATGGCCCGGTCCTATCTGGCCCTCTACGACCGGGTCCGGGCCCTGGCCGCCACCCCCGCGCTCACCTGAGCACCGGCCCCGAGCCACCCCCGTGCTCACCTGAGGACCGGCCCCGAGCCACCCCCGTGCTCACCTGAGGACCGGCCCCGAGCCACCCCCGTGCTCACCTGAGGACCGGCCCCGAGCCGCGACCCGCGTCGACGACGGGCCGCGGCTCGGGGCCGGCCTGGTTCGTTCCCGCGTCGGCTTCGGTTAGTGTTCCGGTGACTACGCGTACCCGACGGTTGGGGGCAGGGTGGGACTCGCAGCCACATTCGGGCGGGCGGTTGCCGCCCACCGGCAGGCCCGCGCGCACCTGGATGCGGCCCGGCACGGGTTGGCCCAGCTCCAGCCGCCGCCCGACTCCGGCGAGACCGCCGACGTCGTGGCCCGGCTGCGCCGGGTCGGCGAGGCGGTCAGCAGCGAACCCGAGCCGGCCCGGTTCTTCGCCGGCCCGCTGCCGGTGCGGCTCGGCGTGGCGGACACGGCGCACGGAAGCTTCCCGGCGGTCGTGCCGCTGTGTGGCGGCACCCACCTGGCGATCGACGCCGACGCCCGGGACGGGCGGGTCGCGGCGCTGCTGCGTACCCTGGTGGTCCGGCTGCTCGCCGCCGCACCCGCCGGCTCGGTCCGGGTGTCCGTCCTGGACAGCGCCGCGCTCGGCGCCACCTTCCTGCCGCTGCGGGTGCTGGTCGAGGCCGGGGCGGTGCCGCCGCCGGCCACCACCGAGGCCGAGGTCGCCGCCGTGCTCGACGCGGCCGAACGGCACGCCCGGGCCGCGCAGCAGGCCACCGGCGGTACGCCGGAGCTGCTGCTCCTGGTCGCCGCCTCGCTGCCGGAGGGCCGGGAACTCGGCCGGCTCGCCGCGTTCACCCACGCCGGACCGACCGCCGGGATCTGCGTGATCGCCGCCGGATATCCGCCCCGGAGCGCCGGCCCCGCCCTGCCGCCGCTGGGCGGCACCACCCAGGTCCGCCTCGACCCGCAGGGGAACGCCTGGATCGGCGACCCGCCCGGCCACCCGTTCAGTTCCGACGGCTCCGGCCTGGCCGCCCCGGTACGCCTGGACGGCGAACCACCGGCCGGTGCGGTCACGGCGCTGGCCGACCGGCTCGGCGAGATCTACCGACGCGAGTCCAGTTTCACCTTCACCGACCTGCTGCCGGCCCGGCCCTGGTCGGAGTCGTCCGGCAACGGGCTGCGTGCCGTCGTCGGCCGTTCCGGCCGGGAGCCGGTGATCTGCGCCTTCGACGACCAGACCCCACACTGGCTGGTCGGCGGCCGGACCGGTGCCGGCAAGACCGTCTTCCTGCTCGACGTCCTCTACGGACTCGCCGCCCGCTACTCCCCGGACGAGCTGTCGCTCTATCTGCTCGACTTCAAGGAGGGGGTCAGCTTCACCGAGTTCGTGCCGACCGGCCACGACCCGTCGTGGATCCCGCACGCCCGGGCGGTCGGCATCGAGTCCGACCGGGAGTACGGCGTCGCCGTGCTCCGCGAGCTGCGCCGCGAGCTGAACCGGCGGGCGTCGGCGCTGAAGCGGCACGGCGTGACCAAACTGGCCGACCTGCCCCGGGACGGCCGGCCGGTACCCCGGATCGTCGCGGTGGTCGACGAGTTCCACGTGCTCTTCGCCGGCAACGACGCGGTGGCCAGGGAGGCGGTCTCGCTGCTGGAGGAGCTGGCCCGCAAGGGGCGCTCCTACGGCATCCACCTGGTGCTGGCCAGCCAGAGCATGACCGGGATCGAGGCGCTCTACGGAAAGACCGACTCGATCTTCGGGCAGTTCCCGCTCCGGGTCGCCCTGCCTGGCGGCGGGGGAGTGCTGGACGCGCTCAACGACGCCGCCGGGGCGCTGCCGATCGGCTCGGCGATCGTCAACCCCTCCGCCGGGTTGGCCGCCGCCAACACCGTGGTCCAGTTCCCCGACGCGCACGCCAGCGCCGCCGAGGTGGCCCAACTGCGGCACGAGCTGTGGCAGGCCCGCAAGCCGGGCTCGCGGCCACCGGCGATCTTCAAGGGGTACGAGTCTGCGCACGTCGAGGCCGACCCGACGTACCGGGGGCTGGTCCCGGGGGGACGGCGGCCGTTGGCGCTGGTCGGCCGTACCGTCGACGTGGACCTCACCTCGGCGATGTTCCCGCTGGACGCGACCCCGGGCCGGCACCTGGCGGTGGTCGGCACCTCGCCGGTCGGCGCGAGCGTGCTGCACGCGGCGACGCTCAGCCTGGCCCGGCAGCACACCCCGGGCAGCGCCCGGTTCCTGGTCGCCCCGCTGGTCGCGGTCGCCGACGCGGTGGCCGAGGAGACGATCGCCGAGCTGACCGGGGCCGGGCATCCGGTCGACCGGCTCGACGCCGCCGGGCTCCGCGACGAGCTGCGCAAGCTCGCCGCCCAGCCGGCCGACGGGCCACCGGCCCGGACCTTCCTGGTCGGGTACGGCATGGACGGCGCCAGCGGCATCCTCGGCGTCCGGGACGAACACTTCAAGTCCGGGCTGGACGACCTCCAGGCGGTGCTCCGGCAGGGCCCCGCGTACGGGGTGCACCTGCTCGGCTGGTGGCGCGGGCTGCGCCGGCTCTCCGACGACATCGGCGGGTCGGGCAACCGGGACGACGTCGCCTGCCTGGTCGCGCTGAACGTGCCCGGTGGCGAACTCGGGATGTATCTCGGAATGAACGACCTCGCGTACACCCCGAGGGCGAACCGGGCACTGCTGGTGGACCGGCACGACCAGCGGCTACGCCTGATCGTGCCGTTCGTCCGGGCCGGCTACGAAGACGACGACGAGGAGAGCTGAGGTGGCGAGCTTCGCCGAGTACGCGGCCCTGGCCCGGCACCTGCACGAGCTGCGCCGCAGTGGTGAACGGACCGCCGCCCAGCTCGCCGAGGCACGCGGCACGACCGGTGCCGCCGCCGACCGGCTCGACCAGCGGCTCGCGGTGCAGCAGCAGCGGTTGACCGCCCTCGGCCAGATGATCGGCAAGTCGGTGCCGGCCGCGCCGCCGACCGGCCCGCCGCTGCCCCCGCCGGCCGGATATCCGCCGCCACCCCCGCCGGCCGGATATCCGCCGTCCGGGCCGGCGGGGCAACCCACCGTGCCGGCCCAGTACGCCGGGCCGGACCACGTCGACCCGCCCGAGCCGCCGCCTCCGGCCGGCCACGTCTACCGGCCGAGCGGCTTCGACACCTCGGAACGGTTCGGCCAGCAGCGCGCCGACGGTTCCCGCGCGTCGGGCAGTGGGGCGGATCCGGCGGCCGGTACCCCGTACCCGGAACTGCCGGCAGGTCCGGCGCGGCGCGCGCTGCCGGCGACCCCGGCGACCGGCCCGGTGCCCGGCCCCCGGCTGCCCTCGGACGCGGCGCCCTCCGGTGCCGGCCCGACCTCCGGCGCGGGCCCGGGGACGCCACCGGCCCGGCCGGTCGATCCGGTGCGGGAGCTGGAGCTGGCCCGGCAGGCTGCCGACGGTGCGGACGTGATGATCGTGCAGACGGAGACGATGGCGCAGCAGGCGCCGCTCTTTCCGTCGATGTCACCGCTGGCCCGGGCGACGACGGTCTACCTGAGCTGCGCCGGGCTGCTCACCGTCGTCATCTGGATCGTGCTCACCGTCGCCGAGGTACGCGGGATGAAGGGCCTCGACGCCAGCACGGTCGCGGTCTTCTCGTGGAGCTGTGCCGGGCTGCCGACGATGGTCTTCTTCCTCGGCTATCTCGCGCTCAGCGTCTGGGGCAAGCCCCGGATGATCGTCGGCCGGCCCGCCCGGTACGCCCGGCTCGGCTTCCTGATCTGCTTCCTCGCCGCCCCGGTCGCCTTCCTCGGCTACTACCTGGTGTGAGGCTGCTCCGCCGGTGGTGCTCCTAGCCCTGTGAGGCTGCTCCTACCTGGCGTGCGGCCGCTCCGTCGTCGGGGTCGGAGCGGCCCCGGGCCGGTTACCGCCGGCGCGGCAGCGCGGTGAGGGCGGCGAGCATCACCAGTACGGTGATGGCGAGCGCCGCCGGATAGCCGGTACCGGCGGCGACGACACCGAATCCGACCGCGCCGAGCCCGATTCCCGCGTCGTAGGCCAGGTTCCAGACCGCGCTGACCGTCCCGTACCCGGCCGGTGACACCTGCCGCAGCATGCTGGTCAGGCTGGCGTTCTGCGCGATGCCGAAACCGGCACCGAACAGCAGCATCCCGACGATGAACGCGACGGGGTGCCCGGTCACGGGAAGGATCGCGACGCCCGAGGCGGCGAGGATCACGCCCCAGCCGAGCAGCGGGGCGTGCGGACGCCGGTCGGCGTACCGGCCGGCCCACCAGCGGGTCAGCGGCGCGGTGACGGCCTGGGCGAGCAGGCCGAGGGCGATCAGGTTCGCCGAGGCGTCGGTCAGGACGGACGGCAGGAAGGTGACGACGATGCCGGACGCCAGCGCCACCCCGGCGAAGACCAGCGCCGGCCGGGTCAGCGCCGGGTTACGCAGCCCCGCCACCATCCCGAGCGGCTGCTCCGGCTCGGCGGGCCGACCCGGCAGCCCGGTCGCGGCGGCGAGACCGGCCAGCGCGGCGAGCGCGCCGAGTGCGAAGACGCTGGGATAGCCGACCCGGTCGACCAGCCACACTCCGACCGGAAGACCGACGATGGCGGGGACCCCGACGACGGCACCGAACAGCCCGATCACCTCGCCGCGGCGCTGTGCCGGTGCCAGTTGCGCGGCCAGCGCGCCGCCGACGACGACCGCGACGGCGAACCCGAGCCCCCGGATGAGACAGACCAGCAGGACCGCCGGCATGCCGGTGGCGACCAGCAGCATCAGCGGCGGCACGCCGAGCAGCAGCAGACCCGCGATCAGGAGGCCGCGCTGCCCGAACCGGGCGGACAACCGGGGGATGGCCAGCTCGGCCAGCACGGTGGAGAGCATCAGCGTCCCGGTCACCATGCCGGCACCGACGTCACCGGCGCCGACCGAGGTCGCGTAGAGCGGTACCACGGTCAGCAGGAGGTAGAAACTCGTCATGGCGCCGAAGCTGGCCACGAAGGCCAGCAGCAGCGGCCTGCTCACCAGTGGCGGCCGAGCGTCAGTGTCAGGAACCGGGGCCGGAGCCGGAGCGGAGGCCGGGGCCGGGGCGGCGGTGGAGGTCATGCTGCTCATGGTCCCGACCCTACGAGCGAAACCGGCCTACCTTAAGGTCCACTTCCATGGTTGTTGAGTGGGCCGGTTTGGGCCCGGAGCTTCTCGTACCGCTGGACCGGAGCAGTGCCGAACCGCTGCGTACGCAGTTGGAGGGCGCGCTGCGGGACGCGATCCGGCGCGGCCGGCTCCGGGCCGGCGAACGGCTGCCGTCGTCCCGGGAGCTGGCCCGGCAGCTCGGCATCTCCCGGGGCCTGGTCCAGGACTGCTACGGCCAGTTGCACGCCGAGGGCTACCTGAGCACCCGGACCGGCTCGGCCACCCGGGTCGCCGAGCTGCCCGCCGGCGCGCTCGCCCCGGTCGCGGCGCCGGCGGCGGTGCCCCGGCCGCTCCGCGCCGACTTCGCCGCCGGGGTACCGGATCTCGCCAGCTTCCCGCGCGCGGACTGGCTGGCGGCGCAGCGCGAGGCGTGCCGGCTCGCGCCGAACGCCGTCTTCGGCTACGGCGACGCCGCCGGCAACGCGACCTTCCGGGAGACCATCGCCGGCTACCTGCGGCGGGTGCGGGCGGCGCACGCGGACCCCGACAACATCGTCACCTGCGGCGGCTTCGCCCAGGGCCTCAACCTGGCCCTCGGCGTCCTAAGGCGGGCCGGTCACCGACGGGTCGCGTTCGAGGACCCCGGGTACGGCGACGGCCACACCATGGCCGCCACCGCGCACGCCGGCCTCCGGGCCGTGCCCGTACCGGTCGACGACGCGGGGATCGACGTCGACGCCCTCGCCGCGACCGGCGTACGGGCCGTGGTGGTCACCCCCGCCCACCAGTGGCCGACCGGGGTGGTGATGGCCCCGGACCGGAGGCGGGCGCTGGTCGCCTGGGCGATCCGGCACGACGCGATCATCGTCGAGGACGACTACGACGCCGAGTTCCGCTACGACCGGGAACCCGTCGGCACCCTCCAGGGTCTCGCTCCCGACCATGTCATCGGGATCGGCACGGTGAGCAAGACGCTCGCCCCGGCGATCCGGCTCGGCTGGATGCTCTGCCCGCCGGCCCTGCGCGCGGCCATCGTGGAGGACAAGCGACTCGCCGACCGTGGATCGTCGTTGTTGGACCAGCTCACCGTCGCCACCCTGATCGGCTCCGGCCGGTACGACCGACACCTGCGCCGGATGCGCGGCCGGTACGCCGCCCGCCGGCAGGCATTCGTCTCCGCCCTCGCCGAGTACGCCCCGTCCGTGACGCTCACCGGGCTGGCGGCCGGTTTCCACGCCGTGGCCCACCTGCCGGACGGCGCGGACGAGCGGACGGTGATCGAGCGTGCCCGCGCCCAGCGGATCGGCCTCTACGGGATGAGCAACTACCGCGCCGACGGGGCGAGCACGCCGCCGCAGCTCGTGGTCGGCTTCGGCAACCTGAGTGAGGACACCATCCAGGCGGCCGTCCGGACCATCGGCACGCTCCTCTAAGCGCCGCTAGTGGCCGCCCGCTGTGCCGTCCGTCGTGTCGTCCGTCGCGGTGTCCGCTGTGGGTGGTGCGTCGGCTGCCGCCTCGGCTGGTGCATTGCCGGTCGCGTCGGCTGGTGCGTCGCCGATTGCGTGGTCTTCGGCGTCGGAGAGGAAGCGGTCAAGCTCGGCACGAGACAGCCCTTCGTCGTCGAGCAGACCGATGAGCAGCAGCGTCTGCGCGGTGTGCGTCTTCGACCGCAGCGGATCCGGCGTCGGCTCGCCGGCCAGGGTCGCCCAGAGCAGCGACTCGGCCAGCCTCGGATCGAGGTCGTAGCCGGTACGGTCGTAGCGCTCCCGGACGCTGGCCACGAATCGGATCACCGGGGCGCGATCCTGGCCGCCGGGCCGGAACCGCCGGTGCGCGGCGAGC
The DNA here is from genome assembly GCF_040120695.1 of Plantactinospora sp. B6F1. Lineage (NCBI taxonomy): Bacteria > Bacillati > Actinomycetota > Actinomycetes > Micromonosporales > Micromonosporaceae > Plantactinospora > Plantactinospora sp. B6F1. The sequence goes on from NZ_JBEEAC010000057.1 coordinate 15,200, forward strand.
CGGAACGCGGTCTCGACCAGCAGGCCGTACCGTCGCCAGTCCGGCTCGTCGAACCGGTCGATCCGGTGCTGGTAGTCGCGCGGCCGGCCGGTGGCAAGGTCGCGGAGTGGGGCGGCGTAGCGACTCAACACGGCTGGCTCCGTTCGCGGTCGATTGGGCGCTGCCGGCGTACCCGGGCCAGGAGGCCCCGCCAGCCGGCCCACGGGTGCACACTCAGCAGCACCGCCCCGGCCGTGCGGGCCCCGGCCGCGATCGTCCCGACACCGGCCGGGTCGACGGCAGAAGCGGCGACGCCGACGGTGGGATGATTCGACCGGTTCGCCCACCGGGTTGCCGGCCGGGCCGGCTGCTGGGCGGTGCCGGCGAGCGCGGCGGCGTACCGGTCGATGGCCCTGGCCCCGAGCGCCAGCCGGGCGGTGACCAGGTCGAGCCGGGCGGCGGCGGTCCGCCACCGGTCGGCGGCGACCCGGGCCGGGGCGTCGCCGCTGGTCCGGCGCAGCCGGTCCTCGGCGGCGGCGAGCTGCCGCCGAACCCGCCCGGCCAGCTCCGTGGCCCGCTCGGCGTCCACTCGGGCCACGGTCAACCCGTCGACCACCTCGTGGACACTCGCCGGGACAGTGCCGGGCAGCCGGCGGGCCTCGGCAATGCCCGCGTGGACCAGGTGGAGCGCGGTCCAGGCGTCGGTGAGCGCGTCGTCCCAACGGGCCAGCCCGGCGGCGGGCAGTGGATCATCCGCTCCGGAGAGCTGCCGGTCGGCCCGGTCGAGCGCGGACTGGACGGCCAGCCAGGCGGCACGCAGCTCGTCGGCGGGCAACGGTGAACTCACGTCCCCGGTCATCATCGGAAGCTGGCGGCGACCGTAGTCGTGCTGGCCGTTGTTGCCGCCGTAGTGGTGTGGCCGCTGGTTGACCGTCCGCTGGGTGTGGTGGGCCAGGGTTCGCCGGGCGGCGAGCAGAGTGGCGCAGGGGCCGGGCCGACCACACCCGAGACAGACCCCGGTGTACGTGCAGACGGCGTGCCCGAGCACCGCCCGCCGCGCCTCGTCCATCCGGGTACGCGCGAAGGTCGCGTACGCGCTCTGGGAGAGGGCGGTCACGGGACAGTCCTCGGGTGTGGGGTTGGATCCATTGCTGCCTCCCGTCCGCTGGGGATAGCCGGGGTGTACGTGGGCAGGTGGGGGCACCCGGCCGACCGGGAGAGAGGGCCGGCCGGGCTCTGTGCGGGACGACCGGCCCCAAGGGTGCTGACCAGGGGAACCGCTCAAGTCGGAGCCTAGGATAACAAGCTATCTCTGGTCAAGCTATCGCTTGCGATAACAGGTATGGAGTGATCAAATGGTGGTGCTGACCAGGGAGTATCACCATGCCTCCGAGCCCGAAGTGGGTTGAACTCGCCGAACACATCCGTACGCAGATCGAGTCGGGTGAGCTTTCGCCGGGTGACAAGCTGCCCTCAACGTCGCAGCTCTGCCAGATCTACGGCGTCTCGTCGATCGTTGTGCGCAACGCGATGCTCACGCTGAAAGCGGAAGGGCTGGTGGTGGGCGTCCCGGGCGTCGGAGTCTATGTTGCTGAGTCCTAGATGTTCGTAATCTCCGAGTTTCGCATCCTGATCTAGGAACGGCTAGTGGACACTCTTCGAGCTTGGGGTTCCCAACCGGCTTTTCGGACCTACCGGCTCAAAGGGGATGATGATTTGGTGAGGAACTCATTTCCGCACCTCTATATTCTCAGCTCAAGAGCCGCTGCACCCGGTCCCCGGGCCGGGTGAGGATCGCAACGAGAAGCTGCGGCAGACGATGATCGGCACCCCGGACTGCTGCACCCGGTCCCCGGGCCGGGTGAGGATCGCAACCCGCCCCCGCCGGGCGTGACGCCGCCCGCGCTGCTCCAGCTGCACCCGGTCCTCGGACCGGGTGAGGATCGCAACGGGATCGGGGCCACCTCGGCCACCCTCTCCTGGGATCGCTGCACCCGGTCCTCGGACCGGGTGAGGATCGCAACTCCAGCGCGCCGACGCGAAGACGTTGTTCGGAACGGCTGCGCCCGGCCACTGCGTCGGGCGAGGATCGCAACAACACCGACCTGGTGACGTTCCGCGCGCTGCTGCGCGGGCTGCGCCCGGCCACTGCGTCGGGCGAGGATCGCAACAGCAGGGCGTGGGGTGAGCCACCGCCGGTAGAACCCAGCTGCGCCCGGCCACTGCGTCGGGCGAGGATCGCAACGGCTGGCCGCATGGGCGGCAGCCGTCGACGCCGTACGCTGCGCCCGGCCACTGCGTCGGGCGAGGATCGCAACGAGCCGGAGCCAGTCGGCCAGGGCCGCGCGGATGGCCGCTGCGCCCGGCCACCGCGCCGGGCGAGGATCGCAATATCTCCGCCTGGTTCATCAACCAGGTCACGGACGAGGCTGCGCTCGGCCATTGGGCCGGCGTAGATCACAAGTGTGATGGTCAGCTATAGATGTCACGGCTGTGGACCGGCGCGCATCTGGCGCCAGAAGTCGACGGCCAGCTCTCGCGCGAGGCGCCAGCCGGTCGGCTCCACCTCACCCGGTTTGGTGGTCACGACGCCGCCGACCTGCTATGCATCGACGCCGATCCGGGCAGCGAGTTCACGAACCCCCGTCAGGGTGCTGCGAGTGTCGGTGGAGATGAGTTCGCGGGTCAGGTTCTGCGCCCATGGCCGGTAGCGGACCTCCTGCGGGGTGTCGCGCTCAGCCGCGAGTAGGGCTTGGAAGGCGCCGGTCGAGCGTCCCCGACCGTGCAGGGCCAGGGCGGTGTCTTCCCAGTAGCGGGCACGGCGCTCGGGCGCGGTGATGCGCGTCGGGTCGACCTGTCGGGAGTAGTCCACGGCGGCGCCGTAGTCGCCGAGCACCCGCGCCACGCTGATCTTGTAGACGGCAAGGTCGAGTGGGTTGAACCGGTCGGCGTCGGCGCTGCCGGCTCGGCGGGCGGCGTCTTCGGCTTCGCCAAGCAGGGTCCAGGCGGTGTCGCGGTCGTCGCGTATCGCTGCGGTGTACGCGGCGACGGCGAGTAGCTGCCCGTACATCGCGGTCTGCCGCAGGTTGGTCAGGCCGGTGTCGGCGTCGAGCTGCTGCGCGGCGTGCAGCACGAGGCGCTGGGCGCCGTCGCGGTGGCGGGTGCGGCGTAACACGGTCGCGGCGAGCCGGGTCGCCTCCGCGACAATCAGCGGGTCACCGGATGCTCGCGCGGCTTGGACGGCACGGTCGGACGTGGACCAGGCCATGCCGTCGTCGTGCAGCTTGATCAGTAGTTGGGTGGCGACGCCGTACGCCTGGGCCAGGCGGGCTGATGCCTGTCCCACCTGGCCAGCGGGGGCCTCGTCTCGTCCGATGGTGGCCTGGGCGAGCAGGCGGGGCAGTCGTCGGGCAAGTTGGCTGTAGCGGCAGGCCCGGAAGTCGGCCTTGGCGGCGGCCAGCTGCGCACCGAGCTGGTGGTCCGGCAACGGAACAGCGGTGACCCGGCCGAAGATCACGTCTTCCACCGTGGCGGCCATGTCCCCAGCGGCGTCCGTGGGCAGCAGGGCGGCGCCGGTGGTCAGGCCAAGAGTGCCGGCGATCAAGTCACGTCGACGCATCCAATCACCACCACCATTGTTGGGGCCTTCGATCACCCTAGCCGCACTGGTCTGCGCTGACGGGGAGGACGGGGCCAGCCCGAACAGACGCAGCGGAATCCCGTACACCTGCGCCAGTCGACGTAGCTCGGCAACGGTCCAGTCCCGCCGCCGGCCGTTCTCCCACCGGGACATGGTCGCGGCGGAGTAACCGGTGCGCTGGCCAGCTTCCTCGAGAGTCAGCCCGGATGCGGTCCGGGCGACGCGTAGCAGCGTCCCGATGTCGCCGACATCGGCGGCAGCGGCAACGGCGGGCATCCCTGTCCAGGCCGGTTCGGTCTGCATGCCCACCTCCTCACGACGGTGGTTCTTTGAGGGTGACCGATGGGTTACGGGTCGTGCAAACCGCTTGCAACGAATGCGTCCATGTCTATGGCCCTGCTTCTCGTCGCAGATGCACTGGATCCAGCCGGCCACCTTCTGGCCGGGCTCAGCCAGCAACATGAAGGAGCTGCGATGATGCACCCAACCACCACCGTCGACAGTCCGGTCACCGCGCCGGACCTCCTCCGAGCCGGGCTGCTGGAGATCGGCGACGGCTGCCGGGTTCACCCGACCGCCGTGTTCGTGCCGGCCGACATGCTCGGCACGCTGCGGCCCATCGTGCTGGGCGCCGGGGTCAGCATCGGCGCGTTCACCGTGGTCCATGGCGGTACCCGTGTCGGCGACGAGGCCCATTTCGGCCACCGGGTGATCCTCGGAGAGCCTGAGTACGGGTACGCGATCCGGCAGGTCTACCAGGGCGTCGGCGGCACCACCACGATCGGCTCCGGCGTGGTCATGAGGGCCGGCGCGACCGTCTACGCCGGCGTGTCTGTCGGAGACGACACCACGATCGGCCACAACACCCTGCTTCGCACCAACGTGGTCGTCGGATCGGGCAGCCAGCTGGCGGCCAACCTGACCGTGGAGCGCGGTACCCGGATCGGTGACGGTGTGCGCTGCTCCCCGAGCTCACACCTGACCGCCGACACCATCGTGGCGGACCGGGTGTTCCTCGGCGCCGGTGTCCGTACCGTCAACGACAAGCAGCTGATCTGGCGTGACCCGGACAACGAGCAGCCACTCGATCCGCCGGTGTTCGAGCACGGCTGCAAAGTTGGATCCGGTGCGGTCCTGCTCGCCGGGATCACCGTGGGCGCCCACGCGCTGGTGGGGGCCGGCTCGGTGGTCACCCGGGACGTGCCCGCCAACACGATTGTCTACGGCGTCCCGGCCCGGCCACACGGACAGGTGAAGCCATGACCCCGGCGCTTGCCTGGCTGGAGCCGCTGCGCTGCAGCGTGCCCGAGTTGGATGCGGGCGCGTGGGGCGACCTTGGCCGACTGTCGTGTGAGCTGGCTCGACAGGTTACCACCGCGCCGGCCACCGGCGACCCGAGCCGCTCCCGGTGGCTTCTGGACCTGCGCCGGCATCTGGCCGAACGCGTCTACCACGCGCCGGCCGGCCCGTCCGGGCTCGTGTGGCAGACGTGCGCCCAGTTCTGCGCGGGCGTGCACGATCTGGATCTGCGCGACGTGACCGGGGCAGGGCACGGGGCGATGGTCCTCAGCGACGCCGCCGAGGTCACCGCCGAGACCTGGCGAGCCCGGCTGGACCGGGGCGACCTGGTGGGTATCGCCGTGACCGAGCGGCACGGTGGCTCCCGCGTTCAGGAGATCACCAGCCAGGCCCGGTTGCGCCGGGATGGCCGTTGGCGCGTCAGCGGGGAGAAGTGTTGGGTCTCCCGGCTGGTCGAGTCGGCCGGGTTCGTGGTGTTCTTCCGCGCCCCGGACAGCCGGATCACCGCGGCGGTCGTCGACGCTGTCGACCATGGGTTGGAACGGGAGCCGATCGCGCCGTTCGGGCTAGTGCCTCGTCTTTGAACGTTGATCGTGTAATCCGTCGGTTCTGAGGATCTATCGGGCAGGCTGTCTCCCAGCACTCGTGGTGGGAGGTGATGGCCGGTGGGCAGACGGCCAGAGGTGTTCGTC
>NZ_JBEEAC010000058.1:0-15830 GCF_040120695.1 Plantactinospora sp. B6F1
TGGCAGCAGCAGCCGCCTTCGATCCTGTAGTCCTCACAAACACATGATCAACAGGCGGCTGCGTCCACGTTACACACCCCCACCACATCCCACGAGGTCAGACCGCCAATGGCGGCTGCCGTACTAGGACGTATCTCGTGGATCTCCAGTGTGTGGTTCGGTAGATAGACCCGTATGGCTCGACGCCATGAGTTGACCGATGACCTATTTCTCCATCGCGGCGAGGAGCGTGGTCACCGGCGCGGTGGCGAACCCGACCCGGTTGTCGCTGGCCCCGTACGGCATCCACAGCTCACCGTCGTGGACGAGCGCGCCGCAGGAGTAGACGACGTTCGGCACGTACCCGTCCCGGTCGCCCGCCTCGGGGGTCAGGAGCGCGCCGGGCAGCCGCGCGACGACCCGGTCGGGCCGGCGCAGGTCGAGCAGGAGCGCGCCGATGGCGTACCGGCGCATGGGCCCGACTCCGTGGGTGAGCACGAGCCAGCCGGCGTCGGTTTCGATGGGCGATCCGCAGTTGCCGACCTGGATCAGCTCCCAACTGTCCCGGGGGGTGTGCAGCGGCACCGGTTCCTGCCACCGGTTCTCGCCGTCCAGGCAGGTCAAGCCGATGGTCTCGCCGTCGGTACGGCACAGGGCGAGGTGCCGGCCGCCGACGGTACGGGGGAACAGCGCGACGCCCTTGTTGCGGACGCCCGGTCCGCGCATCGGGGTGATCTCGAAGCGGCGCAGGTCCTTGCTGGCCAGCGCGCGGCTGGCGATGCGCCGGCCGTCGTAGGCGGTGTAGGTGGCCCGGTACACCGGTCCGGATTCATCGGCGAATCGCACGAACCGGGCGTCCTCCAGGCCATTGCTCTCCGCCGGGGTGGCGGGCCAGAGCACCCGCTGGTGCAGGGTGGTGTCGGCCGGGAAGGCTGTGGCGTAGCTGGCGGCGTTGGTGCGGCGCAGGTGGTCGAGGGTGTCCGGTCCGGTGCTGCGGAAGAGCAGCTCCGGTGGCAGGTCGCCGAGGACCCGCTCGAAGGTGGCCTCGTCGTAGCGTTCGGGCAGGGCGTCCAGCACAGTGGCGGTGATCTCGTTGTCACAGTCCTCCTCGGCCAGGCCAGCGGCGAGCAGGTCCCGGCGGCGCGGTACGCCCACCCGCTGCCCGACGACCAGGGGGCCGGACCGGTCGGCGACGCTGAGCCGGCGGCCTGGTCCGAGGACGGCGGTGGCGAACCCGATGGACGACAGGTGGCCTTCGCCAATCTGGCGCAGGCTGACCGCGACGCGCAGTTGCCCGGCGGTCAGGCCGGTCTGGTCGGGGTGGGCCATCATTGACGGGTTGCACAGCGCGGCTGCCTCGACCGCGTACTCGTGACTGAAGTAGGCACCGACGAGCAGCCGAGTGGTGGGCGAAAGGGCCCGGGCCCGGGCGATGCGGTGCCGGACCAGGTCGTAGTGGTGGTGGAGCGTGCCGTCCAGGTCACGGTGCCGGGCTCCGAAGCGGTCGAAGGTGTCCCTCAGCAGCCGGCCGGTCTCCTCGTCGTCGAGGTGCGCGACGCGGTCGATGAGCGCCCTCGCGCGGGTGCGTACCACGGCGTCGTCCTCGCCCGGAACGAAGAGCTTGACGATGACTCGCCGTGGATCAGGGGTGAGGGTGACGTCCTGCCGGACGGCGAGCGCTCCCGTCACGACCACCTCCGGGTGTATTGCAGGGTGGCGATGAGGGCGAGGGTGGACTCCGCACCCTGGTTGAGGTTGGGTCCGTATGGGGTCAGCCCGTCGTAGCCGCCGCCGGTCGCCGCATCCCACATCGGCGTGCCGACGTCGTTGTCGCCACGGAACCACTCGACCGCCTGCCGTATGCCGGTCTCCCAGCTGGGGTCGCCGGTGACCGTGGCGGCGGTGGCGCAAGCGTCGGCGAAGGCGGCGACCTCGATCGGTTGCTGGTCGTGGCGCAGCCGTGCCGCGCCGCGCCGCCACCCGCCGGTGGGTACCACCGAAAGGTGCCCGTCGCGGAGCTGGATGTCGCGCAACCACGCCAGCATCCGCAGACCGTCGTCGAGGGGTGGACCGTCGTGCCGCAGCTGGCTGGCGGCGATGACCACCTCCGCGAGAGCCGCGCTGGCGTAGGTGAGCGCCTGCCGCGGCCAGGGCCACCGCGGGTCGGATCCGGGGCCGCCGACCGCAGCGGCCGCATCCGCCAGCAACGTGGCCGAAGCGGTGTGCGTCGGGTGGCGGCGCAGCACCTCGACGGCGCCGAGCCCGGCGAAGGCCATCGCGTGTGGCGCCGGGGAACGCCGGGCGGCACCCCGGTTGAACGCAACCAGTGCCTCCTCCCGGATCCAGGCGGCGGGACTGCGGGCAGCGGCGGTACCCAGCCCCCACAGCGCCCGGCCCCACCAGTCGCCGAGCCCGGGCTCGTCGGTCCAACGCCGGTCGTGACCGAGCCGGTTACGGAAGGCGCCGCCGCAGTCCTGCGCGTGGGTCAGGAACGCCAGGTAGCGCTCCGCGAGGCGGAGCACCTCCTCGGTCGGCTCCGGCTCGCGGCTGGCGACGACCAGGCCGCGCGCGACGTCGTCGGTGCAGTAGCCGTGCTCGCGGCGGACGACGGCGTGCCGGGCGTGTTCGAACAGGCCGGTGTCGTCGCTCAGCCGGATCAGGTGCGCGAAGCTTGGCGCGGGCACGGCTAGCCGGGGACCGCGGTCCGGCGTGCTGGGCCGGCTGGTGGTCGTGGTCACGCCGATGCCGCGCTGACCACGGGCGGGTGTGCGGCGACGAGCCGTTCGGCGAGCGTGCCGTAGCGGGCCGCCACCGCCGGCCAGCGCAGGTCAGCGGCGAGCGGCCGGACGCGGCTGGCCAGCCGGGCCGCCAGGCCCGGTTCGTTGAGGATCCGCCGGATGGCGGCGGCCAGCGCCGCCGGATCCTGATGGGGTACGACCAGACCGGGGCCGCCGGTGAGCAGCTCGACGGCGTGCGGGAACGCCGTGGCCACGACGGGTACCCCGGCGGCCACCGCCTCGATGAGCACCCCGGAGGTGACCTGTTCACGGGAGTCGTAGGGCAGCACGACCAGGTCGGCGGAGCGGATCAACCCGGCGAGCGTGCGTTGGTTGTGGTAGATGTCCTGGTAGTCCACGGCATGGGCGACGCCCAGCTGCGCGCCGAGTCGGTGCAGTCCCGCCCGGTACGCCTCCCCCTGGTGCTCGGCCACCTTCGGATGGGTCCGGCCCGCGACGGTGTAGGTGGGTGTCGGGTCGAGGTCCTGCAACCGCGCAAGGGCACGCAACGCCCACTCGATGCCCTTGCCGGGGCCGAGCAGTCCCCAGGTCAGCAGGTGCGGGCGGGTACGGCGGTCGGCGGGTACGCGGACATGTTCGTCGGCGCCGTGCGGGATGACCGTGACCTTGCCTGGGCGTACGGTGTAGCCGACGGCCAGTCGGTTGTGAGCCGTTTCGGTCATCGTGACGACCGCTCCGGCGGCAGTGACGATCTGCTCCAGCAGGGACTTCTGCCGGGCCGAGGGCCGGCGGAGCACGGTGTGCAGGACCACGATGCTCGGCACGGTGAGCCGGCGCAGCAGCGGCAGGATGTCCTTCCCGTCGGTGCCGGGGTAGACGCCGTACTCGTGTTGCACGACGGCCACGTCGAAGGTGTTCAGGACGGCGGCGGCATCCCGCCATCCGAATTGGGCACGCGTCGACCAGGTGTGCACGACCCCGGGCTCGGCCCGCTGGTCGTCGCTGCGGTCGGTGACCCGGACGATGCCGCCGCGCGTGCCGTCGGCGGTCAGGTGGGCGGCGAGGGCGGAGTTGAAGGTAGCCAGTCCGCACCTGGTCGGTGGATGGGTGCTGAGGAATCCGTAGCTGGGCATGAGTGTCGGGCCTTCCGGTTGTCGGCCGCATGGGTGCAGGGGTGGCCTCACGCGGTAATGGCGCCCGCCGGCCAGCGTGTGTGGTCGGCGGAAACGGATTCGTAGGCGGTGGCCGGTTCAGTGGTGCGGTCGACGGATGAGGTGGTCGTAGACGGACAGGTAGTCGGTGACCATCCGGTCCACGCCGAAGCGCTCCCGGGCCCGGGCCCGGCAGCCGGCCCGGTCCAGCCCGCCGGCCTGGCTGACGGCGTCGACGGCCTGGTCGACGGTGTGGACCAGAAATCCCGTCACCCCCTCGTCGACGACCTCCGGCATCGATCCTCGCGCGTACGCGACGACCGGCGTGCCGCAGACCATCGACTCCACGACCGACAGTCCGAACGGCTCGTCGAAGGCGATCGGGTGCAGCAGGGCGGTGCTCGCGCCCAGCACCTCCGCACGCCGTCTCGGCCCGACCGAGCCGAGGAAGACGACCTGGTCGCCGTCGACGTGCGGGGCCACCTGTTCGGCGAAGTAACGCTCGTCCTGCACGATGCCGCAGATGGTCAGCGGCCGGCCGGTGCAACGGGCGATCTCGATGGCCGTGTGGATGCCCTTGTCCGGGTGGATCCGGCCAAAGGCAGCCAATCCCGGGCCGGCGTCGCGGGTGAACGGCAGCCCGGTGAGGTCAACGCCGTGGTGCACCGTGGCGACGTAGTCGAGTTCGGCGCTCCGATCGGCGTCGGAGATTGACACATAGGACGAGCGGGCCCGGGCGTACGCGGGGAGGATCCCCGTACCGGAGAAGCCGTGCACGGTGGTGAGCAGCGGAGCGCGGCAGTGATCGGCGAAGGCCAGCGGCAGCCAGTCGAGGTGGCTGTGCACCAGGTCGAACTGCGCGGAGCGGGCCATTGCGTGGGAGACGTGCATCGCCTCCCACACGCGGCCGTCCAAGGCCGGGTCGTCGGCGTACCCGCGGGGGCACACACCGTCGAGGGCGGCGGAGGTGACGGAGTCCAGCGTCGCGAACAGGGTCACGTCCACGCCCCGGGTGACAAGTCCTTCGGCGAGCAGGCCGGTCACCTGCTCCCAGGGGCCGTAGTGGTGCGGGGGTGTCCGCCAGGCGACCGGACCGAGCAGGGCAACCCTCACGGGGACGATGCGTCGGCAAGGTCGGCCGGATCAAGCCGCAGAGTGGCGAGCAGCCCCACGTGCTTGGCTAGGTCCACCCGCACCGGTAGTTCCCGCTCGACCCAGTCAGCCCTGACCTGCTGGCCGCGGTTTCGAAGGACATTGGCGATCCGGTCCCTGGCGATGTTCATCGAATGCTCCCTGGCTCGGCCTGGCGTGGTCATGGTCATCTGGCGGAGGTGGGCTGGCGGGCGCGTTCCTGTGAGTGTTTGATCTCCGTCTCGGCTTCGGTCCGGCCGGCCCAGATCCCGCGTTCGACGTCGACGCTCTTGCCGGGTTCGAGGTCCTTGTACACGTCGAAGAAGTGTTGGATCTCGAGCTTGTAGAAGTGCTCCAGATCCGCGATGTCGCCGAGGTGCGCGAGGCGGGGGTCAGCCGTGGGCACGCACAGCACCTTCGGGTCGGGCCCCTTCTCGTCCCGCATGCGGAACATGCCGATGGCCCGGCATCGGATGAGGCAGCCGGGAAAAGTCGATTCCTGTACCAGTACCAGCGCGTCAAGGGGGTCGGTGTCTTCGCCGAGGGTGTGTTCGATGAAGCCGTAGTCGGCCGGGTACTGGGTAGCGGTGAACAGGGTGCGGTCCAGTCGGATGCGGCCGGTCTGGCGATCCATTTCGTATTTGTTGCGTGTTCCCTTGGGAATCTCGATGGTGACGTCGAACTCCATGCGGTTGCTCCGCTCCTCGGACCTTCAGTCGGTGGCCGGCTGTCGGTCTGGTCGGTGATGGCTTCGGGGTCCGGGATCTCGAACCGAGGTCCCGGACCCCGCGCCTGCCGACCCGGGCGGATTGGAGCGTTCAGGTCCGGGCCGGCGCTGTGGGGTGTCGATCGGATTGAAGGTGGCCGCCTTCGGTCTCCCAGGCGGCGACATCGTCGCCGTGCACCAACGGTCGTGAGCGAGGGCTGGGCGGTATGGACAGGATGTCGGCGGCGCGGGTGGTGTTGGCGGGGCGGGAAGCCGCGAGCATGGCCGCCATCGCCGCGGCGTATGTGGTCTCGGGCGCTATCACGGCCAGGTCGATCCGCAGATCCCGCGGGCCTGTGATGATCACCAGCTCGGCACCGAGGGTGGCGAACCAGCCCACTCGCACCACGGCACCGCCGACGCCGATCCGGCACGGATGCCTGTCCCAGGCCGCCGGCTGCAGCATGATCCGTTCGATCACGCCACCACGCCGTGCGGTCAGCGCCGCGACCAGGCTACACAATTCGATGACCGGGTCGCGTGAGGTGGGCCACCAACCGCCGTCGAGCATCGCGCGGCTGGACGGCGAGTCGGTCATCCGCAGGCGTGCCGTAGGCGGCTCACCGATGCAGACCCACGTCATGCGGTCCTCGGCAGAGCGGACCATCAGTTCCGTCCCTCCGGTACGTCGGTGCCCGGGTCGGTGTCGGCGGGGTCTGGACGGGTGATGGTGGTGTAGGAGGTGGTGCGGTGCCTGTGGGTGAACAGCCTCAGTTGGATGATGCGCCGCATGGTGGCTTGGACGGTCACCAGCAGCACACCGAACACCGCGGCGAGCAGCAACGCGACTCCCATCGGCAGTTGCCCCTGCGCGCCGAAGAAGTGCACCTCCGTGCGTTGACCGTTCTGCAGGATGAAGATCAACAGCAGGAGCAGCACCACGGCGGACCCTGCGAACGCGACCAGCGAACCCCCAGCGCGGACACGCGGCACTGGCCGGGGCCGGTCGTTGATCTGCGGGCCCGACTGCACGTTGGTGGAGCGGGCGGAGCCGGTGAACCTGGTCATTGTGGACCTCATCTCGACGGTGGTGCGCGAAGTACGCGAACCGGAGCCGCCGGGGTCCAGGACGACATCCCCAGCCTACTCTCCGAGCGGCTGATCGGTACGCCCGAGATGTCGGATATACCAATCCGGACAAACAGGCCCAGGAGGGCGCCTCAGCTCCCGCCCGGCTGGCACGGCAGCTCAACGCGTGGCGATCGGAGGTGCGGGGGATCCAGTATCGTTCAGGTGGCGCAGCACCTCGGCCCAGGAACGGCCCAACGTGGTTTCGCGGTAATCGATGTCGTGCTCGGCGCAGGACCGCCTAATCAATGGTCGGGCGCGGCGCAGGTTGGGACACGGCATGCTCGGGAACAGGTGGTGTTCGATCTGGTAGTTCAGGCCGCCGAGCATGATGTCGAGGAATCTCCCGCCACGGACGTTGCGGGAGGTGAGGACCTGCCGCCGGAGGTAGTCGAGGTTATCGTCGGCGCCGAGGATGGGCATGCCCTTGTGGTTCGGGGCGAAAGAGCAGCCGAGGTAGAGGCCGAGCACGCCCTGGTTGACGACGATGAACGCGACCGCCTGCGCAGGGCTCAGGACCAGGAACACCGCGGTGAGGTAACCGCCCAGATGCAGGGCCAGCAGTCCGGCTTCGACGGGTCGGCGGGCGATGCGGCGCGGACCGAGGACCGCCTTCACGCTGTTGAGGTGCAGGTGCAGGCCTTCCAGCAGGAGCAACGGGAAGAACAGATATGCCTGGTAGCGCACGAGCAGCGCACGGAGTCCACGTCGACGGCGGGCCTGGTCGGCGGTGAAGGCCAGGGGTGCCACGGTGATGTCCGGGTCCTTGCCTTCGGTGTTGGGGTGCGCGTGGTGCCGGTTGTGCTTGTCCACCCACCAGCCGTAGCTGAGCCCGGTCAGGAGGTTGCCGTGCATGATGCCGATCAGGTCGTTCGCTCGGCGGGAGCTGGCTATCTGCCGGTGCCCCGCGTCGTGGCCGATGAACCCGGCCTGCGCGAAGACCACCGCCAGAGCCACCGCGACGCCGAGCTGCCACCACGACTCACCCAGTCGGATGAACAGGGCGCACAGTCCGGCGAAGGAACCGACGACGAGGCCGATCCGCACCGCGTAGTAGCCCCGCCGTCGCCCGAGTAGACCCGCCGCTCGGACCAGCCGGGACAGGTCCGCGTAGTCGCTACCGCGCTGCACCTCGGTGCCGAGGCTGGTATCGCTCATGATGGCTGCTCCCGCTGGTCCTTCTCCGTCTGCCTGTCTCACCGGCGGCTCGACCATCCGGTCAGGCGGGCCATGGGCTGTTGAGGCATCCGCCACGGAACCGGGCTCTCGCGGGCACGTCGCATCAGGCCGCACGCTTTCTCCCTGGTCGGTCCCGAGGCGGCCGGCTCCGATGCCTCTTCACCTTGAATTTTCGTCATTCGACCAACCCGTCGCAGCGGATTGGCTCAATAGCGCCGGAGCACGTCGCCGCGGTGGGAGGTGTGGGCCTGGCGAAGGGTTCGAGCAGAGCGCGCCTCACGGGGACGGCCCGTCCGCGAGATCGGCCGGATCCAGATGCAGGATGGCGAGCAGCCCAGCGTGCTCTTCGGGGTCCACCCGCTCCGGTAGCTCGCGCTCGACCCAGTCAGCCCTGACCTGCTGGCCGCGTTGGCGAAGAATGCTGACGATCTTCTGCCTGGCGATGTTCATCGGATGCTCCCTGGTAAGGCCGTCCGGAAGGGTCGTGCTACCGGCCACTGCGAAACACGCTGGTCCCGGTCGACTACCGGTCAGCGGAGCATCCCGGCTCTCAGCTGGGCCAGAGAGCGCTTTAGCAGCCGGGAGACGTACATCTGTGACAGCCCGACCCGGGTGGCGATCTGCGCCTGGGTCAGATCACCGTAGAACCGCATGGTCAGGATCCGACGTTCACGTAGGGGAAGCGCCGCGAGGAGCTGTCGGAGGGTGAGGTGGTCGTCCACCGCCGCGTATCCCGGATCGGCGGTGCCGATGTGCGCGTGCCGCTCGATGCCGCTGCTCCCAGGCCGTGGCTCGTTCAACGACTGCGGCCGGTAGACATCGATGGCGGCGACGGCGGCCATGAGCTGGGCGACGGTCACCTCCAGGTAGTCGGCGAGTTCTCCGTCAGTCGGTTCGCGATGGTGCTGCTGCCTGAGCTTGCCCCGGGCCTTGGGCACCCGGGCGCCCAGTTCCTGCGCCGCTCGCGGCACCCGGATCGCCCAGGCCGAATCGCGGAAGTGCCGTCGGATGCTGCCGAGGATGGTCGGGATGGCGTAGCTGGCAAACGGCACGCCCCGATTGCTGTCGTATCCGTCGACGGCTTTGATCAGGCCGAGTGCGCCAACCTGCGCCAGGTCCTCGTAGGGCTCTCCGCGGCCGGTGTAGCGGCGGGCCAGTCGACCGGCCATCGGCAGGTTCGCCTCGATGATCCGGTTCCGCAGCCGGGCACGTTCGGGATCGTCGACGTTCAGGACTGCGCGTCGACGCAACATTTGTTCGCTGGCCCTCGTTGCCGGGCTCAGCGTCGGAGGGAGCGAAACGGCTGCGGCTGTCACGATGGTGGTGAGCATGTTTCTATGCCCCTAACGGGCTGGTGGCGGCGAGACTGGCGGCCACCGGGGACCCGGGCGACACCGTCACCATACGCCTTCATCTTCCCGACCGACACCCGTGGACGCCGGGCCCCCGGAAACCGCCTCGGCGGTGGAGCCGGTCGTCAGCCGGACCGGTTGGCGACCGGTCCCGGCGCGAGCTGCTCGGAGCCGTCGACGATCGCCTGGGACAGTTCGGACAGTCGCCGGTTGCGGCTGCGGGCGCTGTCGCGCAGTATCGCGAAGGCTTGGCCCACGTCCACCTGTAGGCGTTCGGCGAGGATCCCCTTGGCCTGCTCGATCAGGACCCGGCTGTTCAGAGCGGTCTGCAGCTGTTCGGTGAGGATGTCGCGCTGATGGATGGCGCGGTGTTGCAGCAGTCCGATGGTGGCCACGTCGGCGAGCGCCTGACCGATGCGGAGCTTGTCCCCGTCGATGGCCCCTGGCTGGACGTCGAAGAGGTTCAGCGCGCCGATCACCTCGGAGCGCAGGCGCATGGGCAGGGCATGCACCGCGGCGAAGCCGACCTCGGCCGCGGCGGCGGTGAACCTCGGCCATCGGGCAGTGGTCAGGGTCAGGTCAGCGACCGACACCGGTTGCCCGGTATGGAAGCAGTCGAGGCAGGGCCCCTGGTCGGTCTGGAGCTGGAACAGCTCCAGCAGTCGGGTGCGTTCGGAGGAGGCGGCTACCACCTGCAGCGTGTCGCGTTGATCGGTCAGGAGCAGCCCGGCCGCCGACACACCCAGCAGCTCGACACATCTCTCGGTCAGCACGTGCAGGAACTCGATCACGTCAAAGTCGTCGATGAGAGTGTCGGCCATCTCCACGAAAACGTCAGCCAGCGGGGTCTCGGCCATGTCAGTCACCTCGTCAATCAGTGGTACCGCCGGTCGCCCGACGGTGGTCCGTAACGCGCCGACCCGGCGCCGATCGCTTGTTCACCCATGTCGGTCATCAGCTGTCCCGGCCGGTCCGAGACCCAGGCGCCGGGCGACGACGTCCGCTGCCACATCCCGCAGGCGCCGGTCCTGGGAGTACGCATAGGCGCGCAACCGGATGAGCGCCACCGCCGCGGGCACTCCCAACTGGACCGTGATCATTCCGGTTGCCTGGTGCACCTCGGGGTGGTGCAGGCCGGTCCGCTCGGGCCACTGATCGTCCCGGTCCGCCCCGTGGCGCGTCGCGTCGTCCAGCAGCACCGCGCATGCCGTGTCGGCCAAGACCAGCGCGTCGGCCAGTTGCTCCGCCCCGAGGTCACCGGCGCAGGCCCGGTAGAGGTCCAGGACACCGAGGCGGATCCCGCCCACCCGTAACGGCAACGCGAACACCGCGCCGGTCCCGGCGAGCACCGCGGCTGGCGCGAACACCGGCCAGCGGTTCCGGCACTCCGGCACGGTCAGATCGCCGACCAGGACAGGTCCACCGGTGGTCGCGTCCACGCACGGCCCCTCACCGAGGGTCAGGGTCAGGTCTTCCAGCTCCAACGCCGTCCGGTCCGTGGCACACACCAGTTCGCGCGGCGTGGCGTCGAGGATCACCGCGACAGCCCCCGAATCGACACCGGCGACCGATACCGCCGCCGCGCAGACATGATCGACCGCGACGGCGCCACCCCGGGCGGCATCGACGACAACGGCCCACAGCCGCCGCCGGCGATCGGCGGTCATCGGATCGCCACGCCCCGGGTTGTTTCTGTCCACTGCTGACTCCGACCCGGATCAGTCGAACGGACGCGCTGCCGTACGGCGCCGAGGTCTCGGGCGACGGTCAAACCGTACTCCCGCGTGCCGCCCACGCGCGACCGGCGGCCCACTGGACCACGCCGGCGCCAGCGGCTGCCGATCCGGTCGCGGAGGCGTACGCTTGCAGTGTCGCTCGGGACCCCGGTGGCTGACAGTTCGCCGCTGGCGGACGCACCCCACCGATCGAGGTCACCGCGTTGGCCACCCGCCACACCACATCCGCCGGTCAGGTCGCCGAATCTCCGTCGCATTCCTGGCCAGGCATCCCTGTAGCACCAGCACCCTGGACCGCGACAGCTCATCGCAGGCCACCCTCATCCAGGCACGCCAGCGTAAGACGGTTTCCAGGCGCGCCCTATTTTCATGGAAAGGCGGCGGTTCGTGATGACCGCACCCCGGAACAATCAAGTTCGATTCTTTCCGCCAGACGGCCGCGGCGGCAGCGATGCTCCTCGTGCGATGCCCAGGCGGCCGTCGGTGAAGCGCTCACGGATCGGAGGCGTGTGGGTCGCTGCCGTGGTGTTCGCGTTCGTGCTCCTGCTGCTCCTGATCTTCGTACTCCAGAACGGACAACGTGCCGAGGTGTCGTTCCTCGGCGCACACGGCACGCTGCCGATGGGGGTGGCGCTGCTGCTGGCCGCCGTCTTCGGGGTCCTGCTCGTCGCCCTGCCCGGCACCGCCCGGATCGTGCAGCTCAGGATGCTCGACCGCCGTCCCGCCACTCAGCCGGGCGGCCGGCCCGGACCCGACCCGACTCCCCCACCAACAACCGGCATCGCCAGCGTCCCGCTGTCGCCCCGCCCCGAGAATCGGGACGAATGAGCGTGTTCATCACCACGCGACCAGCCACCACGATCCCCGCACCGGTGCCCTCCGCACCCGGCTCGTCCTCGCACTCCCTCACGACCGGGCGGTTCTGGACGGCGGGTGGTGGCCGCGGTCCTGGGACCCAGCCGCCGAACTCCCGGCCTCGTCCTCGCCCTCGGACCGGACCTGGTCCGGATCATCCCGTCCAGCGCGCCGATCGTGGGCACTGAATCCGAGCCCAGGATCGGCCCAGCGCCGGTGGGCTGACCGTTAATTAAGAACGGCTGCTCGGCCCGGTGACCGCGTCGGTGACCGGGCCGAGGCTGTCGACAGGTCCGCCGGTAGTGGGTGAAACCGACGGGCCGAGCAGTGCCAGCCGCTCACCGTCCAGCGCGGTGATCAGTTGGCGACCGACGAACTTGTCGTATCCCACGCCGAAGGGCTTGGTGCGGCCATCGATCTCGCGGAGCCGTTCCGCTGCCCGGCGATCGACAATGGCCGTCACCCACGCGAGACCATCGACGCACCGCGGCGCAAGCTGCCACACCTCGACGAACACCTTCCGGCTCACCGCGAAGGCGACCGACGGGCGGCTTCGGCACCTTCCCCAGGTCTGCGGCGCAGTGCGGGCCTGTCTCGCCAACGGCACCTCTCTGTCCTTCGACTTCACCACGACGTTGCCGTGGCGGGCGAGGAACGGAGCCACGTCGGCGGGCGTGTCCACCGGGCGTGCGGGGCGCACCGCAGCCCACCGGCCCGCGCGACCTGCTTCATCAGGTTCTTGTCGCGAAATGGCGCCACCCAGCTGGTGTGCGGGCCCGGCAGGCCGTTGCTCGGTGCGGAACTGGGCCACCGGCAGCTGGAGGTTTTCCGGGAAACCACACCGCGTCCAGGCTCCGCCCCGCGTACAGGGCTGTGAGCATCCCGATCGTGGTCGGCTCGGAATCGATCGGGAAGCCAAGCACCGCGGACCAGTCGCTCAGCCGAGGAGAAGCTCGACAACCGCCTCGCCGGCACCAAGCGAGCACACCAGCACCAGCACACCGGCCGTGCCGCATCTGCCGGTACGGGCCGGCATCGGGTACCACACGGTTTTGCGCCCCACATTTCGCCCCAACGACACCCGGGCAGTCAGAGCAGTAGAGAAATCCCTGCTCAGAGGCGGTTTCTTCCGAACTCTCAACACCGGTCATCGAAGTGCAGTGTGGGGCGCTGGGTGACCACGGCTGTGACCACGAGATCACAAACAATCGGCGCCAGTCGATGACTGACGCCGATTGACCTGCATAAACGCGAGGTGGAGCCGAGGGGACTCGAACCCCTGACCCCCACACTGCCAGTGAACCAGCCAGCCTGTCGGAGCCCGCCGCGCAGTGCCGGATCGTGACGAACGCGCAGGTCACCGGCTCAGTCGGGGTCCGGACCGTATCGGCCTTCGCCGGGGCTTGCCGGACCGTCCGTGAGACGGTTGTGAGATATCACGGCCATCCGGCCCGGGAGGGACACTGGAGATCAACAACCAGCGCCCCTCCCGGCTCGGAAGTCTGCATCCAGCCAGACACCTTGGATTTACCCGGCTTTCTCTCGCTCGCCGAGAAGCTCGGCGGCGGCGTGGTGTACCTCAAGGCGGAGCCCTTCGAGCCGAAGCACGATGACGCGATTGAGAACCCGCCGGAGCATCTGCTCAAGCACCGAGGCAAGGTCGGTCGTGTCACTGTCGCGTTCGCGGTGAACGGCCTTGTTCACTTCTGGGAACAGGAGGCGCCGTGGTACGACGAGTGGCAAGACAGTGTGAACAGCGCGCACTCGCGGTTCCGGTTCGCACGCGGCGACCTCGACGACGGCCCGGAACGGCTCAGTGACGAGGAACGGGCGTGACTCACTGAGGAGCTGGCGAACAAGCTCCTGGCCATGCCGGAGTTCCGGGCCGCCAAGATGGGCGCCCGGCAGCGGGTAGCCAGGTTCGCGGTGCCGCCGGACACCCACGACTGGGTCCGCTGGGACGCGATCCGCGAAGCTTGCGACCGGGCCGAGGTCCTGGCCCAGACGCAGTACGCCCCGATCACCGATCGCCTCGACGACCTCGCCGCCGAACTGCTGACCACTCCCGCCTATCAACAGGCCAGCTCACCTGCCGCACGCAAGCAGGCAGCCGAGCAGTTCCTCATCTCACAGAGCGACGGATTCAGCCCGCCAGCACACCTCCGAGACGAGCTGTACGCGCGATCGCAGCGCCTCGCCAAGGCAGTCAAACAACCCTCCACCCTGCTGTAGCGGCCGGTCATGCCGTTCCAGATCGATAGCGCAAGCGAAGAGTTACCAGGCGTTACCAGCCGTTACCGCGACCGGCGTTGCCATGCCGGAAGCCTGACACCGAGACTCATCGCCGGCACCACTATTTCGAAAAACATCGATACAGGCGGGCCGAGGGCAGAGGTTCGTTGCGTCAAGCTTGGCAAACAGTGGACCGAGGAGCAGCACCCGTTCGCTTGTTCACGTCGCGCGCCCCACGGAACACGGAACAGCGCTCCTGCGGGGACCGGCCTCAAGAGCGAAGGAACAGCGGAGCACGCAGCGAACAGGTTCGAGAAGCGGTTGCCCGGCTTGCTCGGTCCGCCAGCCCGTACCCGCAATTCACTCCTTCGGCCAGTGGTGGGACTGCGTAGATTTCGGCTCTGTCTCACATTCGGTGGTGACGGAGGGTGCTGGTCAGCTGAGCAGGATTCGATGGCGCAGGAGAGCGAAGCCCGCTCGTCCGTACATTTGTCGTTTGATCAGTTTGGTTTTGGTGTTGACGCCTTCGGTGCCGCCGTTGTGGAAGGGGTGGGTCAGGGCGGCGTTGACGGCGTCGCGGTCCAGGCCGAGGCCGCGGATGAAGGTGTGCAGGTGGGGCAGGTCCGTGGCCTTGACCTCGGCGATCCACGTGTCGAGACGACCGTCGTTACCGGCTGCGGGTGTAAGGAGCGCGGCGAACGAGCCGATGAAGCCGGCCAGCGCGGTCATCTGTGGACAGGCGCCGGTGAGAGCGTCGACGAGCGTGCGCTGATGGCCTGTGAGCTGGTCAGGTGCGGTCAGGAGGTAGCGGGTCAACCGCCTGGGAGACAGGGCTGGGCGGTCGGCTTCGACGCGGCCTTGGGTGATGTAGCGGTAGAGCAGGTTGAGGCTGCCGGTGTAGCCCAGTTCCCTGATCTCGGCGAGGAGTTGCGTAGCGCCGACGGCGGGGTCTTGTTCCCGGCGTCGGCGCAGGTGGTCACGGTAGGGGTCGACGAGGGTGGGCCGGTACTGCGGTGCGCGGACCAGGCGTTCGGGTTGGCTGATTCGGGCGTAGCGTTTGACGGTGTTGAGGCCGAGGTTGAGTCGGCGGGCGCATTCGAGCAGGCCGACGCCCTTGTCGAGCAGGTCGTGGACCTGCTGCCACCGCTGCCGGGTGGTCACGGCCCGGATGCCTTGCTGTGGCGGCAGGCCGGTGGCCCAGCACGTGCTGTGGGCGGTGACCTCTTTGCGGACGGCCTCGGCGAGGTTGTGCCACAGGTGCCAGCGGTCGGCGACCTGCAACGCGTCGGGTAGGGCGCGGCGGACTGCTTCTAATGGTGAGATCAGCTATTGGAACTGTAGGAATGCCCCGGAGTTCGCTGGCTGAGATCGGCGGCGTAGGTGGTGTCGGCGTACGGGTTGGTGTCCCCAGGTAGGTACGGATGAACGTGGCCAAGTCAACGGCGTGGCGGTGTCCTGGTGGGGTGTCCGATGAGTAAGACTTCGCCCGATATGAGCTGGGCGGAGGGCGGCGATGGTTCTGCGGTCGGAGCGGTGGTTGGAGCTGCGCCGGTTCCGTGCGCTGCACGAGGCGGGGCTGAGTCTGTCGCAGATCGCCCGGGAGACCGGGCTGGATCGCAAGACGGTGCGCAAGTACCTACCGG
>NZ_JBEEAC010000059.1:0-13353 GCF_040120695.1 Plantactinospora sp. B6F1
GATCCGAGCGGGGTGAAGAGGCTGAACTCATCCGCCCATCCTCGCCCAGGCCGATGCCCATGTCAGCGATGCTCAAGGTCACGATCGTTGATGATCCCGTCTCGCCCTACTTCAGAAAATCCGGTTCTCCGGTGTCTCACAAGATCCTGACAGAGAGGGGATCAGCGCCTGATTCGCATCGTTGCCGCACCCATGCTCCACCGGATGGGCTCTCATCAAGTACGAGCGGACGCTGCGCGCCCAACCATGCACCGTAACGATCTGTGATCGTGCGCGGCCGGCTGCCGCGCATGCTCTGCGGCATTACAGTGAAATGCGATCGAGCTCAGAGCGTCACGTGGATCCCGACCGGCGTCCTC
This sequence comes from Plantactinospora sp. B6F1, assembly GCF_040120695.1. Lineage (NCBI taxonomy): Bacteria > Bacillati > Actinomycetota > Actinomycetes > Micromonosporales > Micromonosporaceae > Plantactinospora > Plantactinospora sp. B6F1. The sequence goes on from NZ_JBEEAC010000059.1 coordinate 360, forward strand.
GCACCGGCACCGCTATTCATCCTCAGGCACGATGGCGGTGGTCACCGCAGTGATCCCGGCGGAGGTAGCGGCGACGGCCAGGGCAACGAGCCACCCCCGATAGTGGCCGGGGCGCTGTGACGACCGCGCCGGCTGTGCAGGTCTGATGTCCGGACGAGGCGTTCGAGTTCGATGGTCGAGGTCATGGGTGTCAACGTATGAACCGGCCGCCGCCGGCCGCCTGAGCCGCCGTAGTCAAGCGCACTTGAGCATCCTGCGCCCGGGTCTACAGTGTTGCGGTGAGCGGACAGTCGGTACGGGATGCCTATTCGTCGATGTCAGAGCAGTACATCGCTCTGTTCGACGGCGGCTGGCAGGCCCACGTGGATGACACGGCCCTCGTCGGGGGCCACCTCGCCGGTCTGGAAGGCGCGGTGCTCGATCTCGGTTGCGGCCCCGGCCACTGGACCGCCTACCTGCATTCGCTCGGCGCCGACGTGACCGGCATCGACCTGGTCCGTGAGTTCATCGACCACGCCCGAGCGAACTTTCCCGGGCCGGAGTTCCGGCTCGGCTCGATGACCGAACTGGACGTCCCCGACCACTCGGTGGCCGGCATCCTCTCCTGGTACTCGACAATTCACCTGCCGCCCCAGGAACTGGACCACGTGCTCACCGAGTTCCGCCGGATGCTGACCCCTTCCGGGAGGTTGGTGATCGGGTTCTTCGACAGCGACAACGAGGTGGCCGCGTTCGACCACAAGGTCCTCACTGCGTACCGCTGGCCGGTGGACGAGTTCGCCGCCCTCCTGACGAAGGCCGGCTTCACCGAACTTCAGCGCCTGCGACAGCAGTTCCCGGACCGCCCGGACCGCAGGTACGCGGCCATCGCCGCAAGCGCCACCTGAGCCCGCTGCGCAGAATCCAACATCCGAAGGACACATTCGGCCTGACCGGTCTCGATCATGGTTAAGGCCGAGACACGAGTCGAACCGACGGGATAACCGGCAGTCACGGGCGACAGGCCAACGCGAGATTCGCGACCGGCATCACGTGCACTCAACTCAACTCGGCACGGCCGAGCGTTCGATCTACCCAGCCGCCGGTCACGTAGCGTGACGATCGGTTTGCGGCATGAGCGTGCACCCGATCTTGCGGCCAGCGTCGCCCGGATCGCGGCAGATCCATGCACCGTTGTCATGCGAAGGACTGCTCGGCGAAGCTCATCCCGGCGCGCTCGGTGGAGGTGAGTGCCTGCCGGGGGACGTGTTGCGGCGGCAACCGCAGGTACTGGGTGTAGCCAACCGCTCGGAGGCGGAACTCGAAGTTCTGACCCTCGATGTGCCACAACGGTTCCGGGTTGCTGTCTGGGGAATCAAGCCGGTGAACGTCGGCGATCTCCATGACTTCGTGGAGCGGGCCGAGTCTGCCGTCGATGTTCCACGCCCGTTCCAACACGAGCGTCGCGGGCGCGATCCAGAAGGTGAAGTTGCGGTCTCGTCCTGCAGGTTGCACCCACCGCACGATGTAGTCGAGGTCCAGCAGCATCCTGGCGGGCGGAAGGGTGCCATCCGCGTACTCGCCGATGCTCACGGCATGGACCCGGCAGTCATGCCATCCCATGCCCGGGAAGTCGGCGTCGGTCCAGGTCGCCTTGGTCAGTCCTGACGGGGGGTGCGGCAAGGTGATCACCGGGTCAGTATCCGCGACGGCGCGCTTTCATCGGCAAGTCGCGCGGTCAGCGGCAGATCCGCGCATCTGCCCGCTGTGCTGGGACATCTATCCACCAACGGCACACGTTCTCGAACCTGACCGCTGCCACCCCGCTTTCGCCTGGGAGAAATTTCCTACCCACGACCGGAGCAAGCACGGTCGACGACCCTCAGGTCGGCGGTTCCAACCGAGCGGTCACACCGAAATGGTCGCTGGCCCAGATGCCGTCGCTGGCCCGGTCCAGTATGCGCGAGCACTCGGCAACGGCCAGCGTCGGTCCCCATTGATCAGCGCGGACGAAGATGTAGTCGATGCGCCGGCCGATTTCGAATCTGATCCCGCCGTGTACGCGTAGAGGGTTGTCGGGAACGAAGGTGTGACCACCCTCGGTCCCGTGCGCGTCTTCCCACACGTCGCGATATGCGACGCTGAGCTCACCCAGTGACTGCCGCCCAGACCAAAAGCGAATCATAGCGGAATCCGGAGCGGCATCGAAGTCACCGGCCAGTATGACGTGGTTAGGCGCGTCGGTGGCCACTGCCTGCTCCACCATGCGGGCAGCGGAATGGGCTTGAACCTCCCGCTCGTAGGACAAGTGGAACTGCCATGACGGCTTGAAGTGCACCAGCAGTATCCGCCCGTAAGGCATGGGCGCCTGCACCTCCGCCAGCGCGACGCTACCTATCCATGGTTCGGCCGTGTTGACCCGGGAAGTGACGTGGAGAAAGTGCTGGCGGACGTTCGTCACCGGCCAACGGCTGGCGATCGAGGCTCCGGTCCCATCACCCGTACGACCTTGCTGATGTACGACGTAATATTCCTCGCCAAGAAGATCGGTCACCTGGTCGTACGCGTCCCGCACCACCGTCTCCTGCAACACGGCGATATCCGGCCTCAGGCATCGAAGTTCAGCGGCGAGAACTGTACGTCGGGCAGGCCATTCGCCATGCATACCCCAGAGGTTGTAGGTCATCACCCGCATGACGTCGGTATTTTCCCGCAATGTCCCCGCAAACGCGCAACCGCCTGCCTCGGCCGGCCAGGGCACACTCAAATCGGCAGTTCCGGACGTTGACAGGCACGGGGGCGGGCCACGGGGCGTGGCGGCTGCCATATGAGGAGTTCGTAAGTGGCTGCGCTGCGACGGCGCGACCCTGTCGACGCACTGATCGATGGTGATGATGATGTGCTGTACTGCCACGCATGAGGCAGCGGGCAGGTTTGGTCATCGGTGTGGTGGTGCTGCTCGTCGGGGTAGGCGGTCTGGCCGGCTGGCGGTGGTGGCGCAGCCTGCCGCCGTACGGGCCGGAGGTGTTGGCCGCGACCGCGACCCTCAATCTGGTCGACCAGGCCACTGCGGACGCCGCGTTCAGCCCGAGCAACGTGGAGCAGGCGGGCGACGGCGACCAGATCTTCCTTGGCCGGGCGGTCTGGGAACGTCCGCCCGATCCTCAGGTTGACGGCTCCTTCCGGATCGTGGTGGTCGACAAGCGCACCCGCCGTATGCCCGGCTTCATCACCGTGACGTCGGCACGGCCGGACGATGTCGGCGCCGGCTCGGACGATGCCCTGGACCGCGCCGAGGAGCGCTATCCCTGGCTACAGGGCATCGGTACGCGCAAGGTCAACGGCGGGTTCTTGACCGCCGGCAGTGCCGTCACGGTGTCCTCGGTCGACGCGTCACCGGTGACCTTCGCCTTCGTGCTGCACCCGCAGCGTCCGGGAACGCCACTCGAGCGGGCCGTTGCCTCCGCGCCCGCTGCGGTCAGCGACCTGCTGGTCGCCCTGATCAGCGTCGGACCGGACGGCCAGGTCTACTGGGCCCATCGCCTGCTGAACTGAGGCTCTGCCGTATGAACGCGAGACAGAGCCGTTCGTGTTGCGGTCCCCGGTGACGGTCTGCATGAGGCGCGGTCGGCGGCAGATGCGGATGCTGAGCGGGCATCTCCGGCCACCCCGTGCAAGGATCTTCTGGTGGTCATGGAGCCGGTCCCCAGCTACGAGGAGCTGATCTGGCTGTTCGAGGCGGAGCCGGTCTATCGGTACGCGGACGACGAGCGTGACGCCGGATACCAGTTCGACTGGCGAGAGCTGTGGCCCTACACGGCAGTGACGTTCCGAACCACCCGAGCCGGTTACGACATAGAGATGTACATCGAGCCGGGATACGAGGTCGTTCGGCTACGGTTGCGGACCGCCTCAGACGGAGCCGAACTGCTCGACCTGGACCTGCGTGGCGTTCAGGGTGTCGGAGTCGAACGGATCCATGGTCGCGAGCTGCTACGGGTCGATTTCCTGGACGAGTCGCCGGCCTCCACTCTGTGGCTACGGATGAAGCCTGACGTCGCGCTGCACTGGTCGTACGGCGCGACAAGTTGACGTGGCTGCTGTACCGGAGAGCGGCAAATCCGGATGTCGCATCACGATGCTGCCGGGCATCATCATCGTGTGGAGGCCCGCCGAACGATCATCCTGGTCGATGACCTTCGTTCGTTCGTGGATGGCCGTGGTGCCCAGGTGGCCCGTTGATCCACCAAACCCGGGGCTTGACACTCGGCCGTCCAGGCGAGTCCGGCATCAAGGGTGTCGAACACACCCGAGGCGTAGCGGGCGCGGTCACCGTGAAAGATCCAGACGGTGGACCACCGGGCTCCGCTGGTCCCCAGCGGGTCTGCGGCGCAGGCCCTCCGGTGTAAACGAGAACGAGTTGGGAAATGTGCCTGGCTGGTGACGCACGGCGAGAACTACCGGTTCGGGGTACACGCCCTGTAGCCCCGTCTCCGCACCGGTGTTCGCGAAAGCGTTCCACAGGTGGAAGCAGATCAGATCGTAGTCGGGATCGACGATGGTGTAGGCGAGGGTCTTGGAATAGAAAGGGCTGGTTCCGCCGATCCATAACGACGGCGGCCCGAACGCCGCGATGACCTCGGGCAAGGTCCGGTCCTGCGTCACCCACCCGCCGATCTCGGTGCGCAACCGTTGGAACTCCACCTCCGACAACACCCGGTCCAGTTCGAGCCAGCCGAGCCGATGAGCGATCTCGGCGTAGACGGAGGCCGTGGCATCGCGCAGGGCGTCTGCGGGCAGGATCTGGCCGTATGCGCCCACCACACCCGTCGCCGCGAACGCGTCGCGTTCGCGTAGTCCCTCACACTCCGCCCACCACCGCTCCAGGCTTCCATCCACGGCGGCCATCGCCTCCAGCAGGAGCCGCTCGGCCAGCTCGCTTCCGCCATACATCCCAGGACGACGAAGCACGCGGTTCACCTGCGCCAAGTGGTGCTGACGCGCCTCACGGAGAACGACATCGGATCCACGACCGCTGTCCATCACCACAGATCATGACACTCCAACGAACTCCGGGACATCCGCTTACCTGCGCTAGCCAAACCTGCTGGGCACAGCCTCGTCCGTGATCACCACCGAGGTGCGCAGGTACTGGATGAGAGGCCCCACGGTGCCGCCGTCACGGCCGCGCAGTCGCGAGAACGCCTGCGTGCGCTCGTGGTGCAACGCAGCCGGCAGCGAGTCGTGCGGCCCGATGGTCCGGGCTCGCTGGTCGTGGGTCTCCCATCGCGCGATGTCGGCGGTCACGGGTGCCAGCGCATCGTCAAACGCTGCCTCGTCCGCAGGCAGCATGAACAGGCTCACCTGCTTGGATCGCGACCCCGGTTCGAACATTCGGCCATGATGGCAGACACCCAGTCCTCTCGACGGCCACGGTCCGCAGAGCCGCGCACCAGCCGTACGCCGCCACACTCTGTGCCCCGTGCACAAGCGGCCGCCGCGCGTGCTTGGTGTGGTGAGTCGTTAGCGCTGGTGTGGATGCTCGGGAAGTAGAGCGTCTGGGCGACGATCTGGCCGAGTTCACCGGTGAGGGCCGCACCTGGCAGGGCTGGAACCACCATGGCACCCTCGTCTCCGCCGCCCACGCCTTCTGCACCCTGCAACGCCTCGACCCAAAAGGCCCCGCGCCCGCCTGACCCTCTACGCCGTACTCCGCGAACTACAAGCCCTCCTGGCCAGGCTGGTCGGCGCCTGTCCCACCTGCGAGACCCGTTTCCCCACAAGACGAAAGCCCCGAGATCGACTCCGATCATGACAAAGCACTACTAGCCGTGTTCGCGCAGCTCAATGCCATAATCTGACGACCAGTGACAAACCCGGGGCAGTCACGTTCGGTAACGGGTGGATTCGGATGGGAGGAGGTTCCAGATCAGCCGGCCCTGTTCGGTGATCTCCCGGCGATGTCCGTCGACTGCGGTGCCCTCGGCCAGGGCATCGCACAGGCTGTCGACCAGGTCACCGAGGGACGACCAGCTGCGATGACTCATCGGGCCGTTCTGCAGGTCGGCCAGAAACACGCTACCGGAATCCGCACCGGGTCGGTGATCGACGACGAGATGGTTCCCCGCCCCGTCGGAGGTGATCGGCATCCATTGCGGGCTCCACGAACGAGAGTCACCGTGGCTGCGGCTCACGTCGGTGCGGCTGCGCCATTCATCCAGTGCGCCGCCCACGCCGAGGAAGTAGTGGCCGGGCTGCAAGGGCAGCCCGTTGAGGATGCCGCCCGCGCTGCCGTCGCGCCAGAGCCAGAGACGCTTGAGATCAGGTAGCAGGCGCAGGCCGAACCGGTGGCTGGCCAAGTCGATGTCGGCGAGCGCTGCGGATGGGCGGAGTGCTTCCCAGGTCGTCGGCGAGTTCTCCCGAAGCCACCGCTCCAGCCTGGCCAGGCTGATGGTCAACGACATGGGCTGCTCCCTCCACCGCTGGGGGCCGGCTGCGGCACCGGCCCCTCAGCGACCATCAATCCTGTACCGGATTCTTACGGTGTGTTGATGATGTCCACGAAGAAGGGGTCCTCGTCGAGTCTGTGATCCAGGACATAGTACTCGCCGAGGATGCTCCCGGCACTGCGGTTGTGGCTGCGGTCCAGGGCCTTGACCGCCCATGTTGTCGCGGTGCCGACCGTGTCGAAGTTGGCGCTCTGATACGTCGAGGCGAAGGGATACTCATCGCAGTCCCGGATCACACCGTTCGGCCCCACGGTGTAGTTGGGCCCGAACAGTCGGACGCACTCAGCCTGCACCTTTGTCCGGCTCTGGGTGCCGTAGTAGTTCCGGGTGAGCGGCACACGCTGCGAGGGTATCGCGTGCTGGTTGCCGGGAACGTAGAGGCCCACCGAACCTGGTTTGACGCTTTCCAAATCGGTCATGGCGGTCCAGATGAACTCCACTGACTCTTTGTAGTTGGCGTAGGTATAGTCCATCACGAAACGCGACCAGGAACCCAGGAAGATACAGCCGGCCCCAGTGACGTAGGCGGCGTTGTCGCACCTGCTCACGACCCAGTACGTGGGTGTCGAGATCCCCGTGCTCATCGCCGTGATCTTAGGCGTGAACTGGAAGTACGCCCGTTTGTCTTGGGGTTTCTTATCACCTGGCCAGGGCGTTGGAGTAGCCGTGGTGCCGAAGACGTTGTGCAGGCCATTCGCCTTCCACTCGGTTAAAGTCCTGGTGTTCCGCGACGAGGAGAGGTCGCACTCGTCGGTCGTCGTGTATCTCGCGCACTCGACGTCGATCTTGAACAGCTGGGTCGGTTCTTCCCGCCCCCACACTAGGCGCCAGCTATCCAGGTGGACGTCCCAATCGACGTTCCGGGCGGTCGCCCAGCCCTTGCCGAGAAACACCGCCCGCGCCTCGGTCTGGCCGACCGGGGCACAGGCAGGCGGCGTCGTGGGCTGGCATTCCAAGAAGTTGAAGTAGACGAAGTACACCTGACAGGCGGAGTAGTTGTTGCGATGCTGCCATTCACCTTCGAAGTCACGCGGGGCGTACGCCTGGATGCACTCCTCCTTCGTAGGCCAATCCTCGACGGGGTCAGCGGCGGCAAGGCCGCTCTCCTCCCTGAGGAAAACGTCGTGGAACTGGTTCGAGGCGCGCTGCTCGGCGAGGGCCTCCTGCAACGGCAGGTACGGCTTGGCCCGCCGTTCCTCGTAGGCCTGCGCGCTCTCGCCCACGCCGCGCTGTTCCTGCGGAAGGGTCCGACTGCTTGACTTACCCCCCATCGGAACAAGCGTGACGCTCGACCTGATGGTCGTCTCGTCGGTCGGGCTGTCGGCATATGCCGGTACCGGACCCAGTATGGTTACCAAGGTCACGACGGTGAGTAACACCGCTCGTCTACCTTTTCGCATGTCTAGTCCTTCGAATAGTCGGGGAGATTGGTGTTCGGTGTGTGCCGCGTCCGGGGGTCGACGGACAGGACGCCGGCGTTCACCGAGAACGTGTCGCCGTCGAGAATCCGATTGCTGCTCACGAATGTGGCGAAGGCAGCGTTTCCGGCCGCCCGCTGGTCTACAGGCACGTGACCGACGGCTGTGCGGGACTTACCGATGATGGCCGCGCCTTGATAGGTGCCGGCGAACGGGTACACATCGCAGCTGTCCATGGGCCCGGTGGGGAGGAAGCCCGCGCAGCTGGTGGCGTGGTTGTTGGCCTCCAGTACCGGGTCGTACATCCGGGTGAGTGGCGGATATCTGGGGAGTCCCCACCCGTCAGGAAGCTCCACCTGCGCTGTCGCGACGAATGCGGCATGCCGTCCGTATCGCCAGTCGTGCGGGCTTAACTCGTGTCGCGGGGCGACCTTGTAATAGCTGCATCCCCCGTTCGGGGTGTCGGCGATGAGGGACGAACTGTCGCAGCGCGCATACCCCATGGGGGGCGTGAAGTCGTAGATTTGCCGGTCGGGTGTCACGGTGCTGGTGAAGTACAGATCGGTATTCTGTTCGGGATAGACTGTCGCCGTCCCGGGCGAGGACAGGGTCCACTTCCCCTTGTACCATTGGTTGACCCTGGTCGTGAGCCTGGTGGGTGTAGTCGGATTTGCCACCCCGCACGCGGCGTTGCACCAAGGGGTGGCAATGAACGTGCTGTTCAACGCGTCATCGAAGGCATCGCTCACGTACATGGCGAGATGGTGGTCCCAGGACCGGGAATCGGGGTTGAGGGTTGCCCATTCAAAGTAGGTGACTGTGGCGATCCCCGTCATACTTCCGTTCGGAACCCGGTAGAACACCACGTAGCTCGTTTGAATGAAGCAATCGTTCATTCGCAGATTGGTCGCCTCTTGCTCGAGGTCACACCACGTCGGGATCAGCGGCGGTGTGGAGACGGCGACCATTCCGTCTGGTTCCGCTTGGATCTTCGCCGCCTGTCCGGTCGATGTCTTCTGGACACGCCGTGCGGCCGCAATCGCCTCGGCCGACACCGGTCCGCGTCGAGGGCATTCTCCGGCGGCCATCGACGACGGACCAAGTTTACAGCGGTGTTTGGCGGTCGCTGCTAGATCTGCAGTCGCGCCGATAAGAGTCTGTGCTTTCGAGGCTTGGTCGACGATCGGCCGCGCCGCGTGGGCCATGGTCGGGCCACTGGCGAGGAGGATCGTGACCGCGATGGGTGGGACGGCCCACCATTTTTTGGAACGCACGCTGAAACCTCCAGCATCAGGATGGGTCGGCCGAATAATCGGCTCGCATCCCCACAAGCGCGCCGATTACTAATGGGCCAAGGTAGATGAAGTATCAACGGTGACCCGAGTCGCGTCGACCCCCGTGTTGCCGTCTGTTACCTATGCCGTATCTGGCACGGGCATGCGACGCCGAATATCCAGAGAATTGCCTGCTCCTTTGAGGTCGCGAATCTTGTCAACTGCAAAGCTTTGTGACATATTGCATAGCCGGCCCTAACTGTACGTACTGTCGAACCCTGGTCCACGGACCCGGACTGGTTCGTCGGCTGGCCAACGGCGGCGGAGGCGCGACTGCGGGGCAGCGCGATCCGGTCGATCCGCTTCCGGCGCTGCGCCCGGTGCTCGCGCCGGGCGAGGATCACAACCTTGGCGTACGCATCGAGTCGGATCACTCGGTTTACGTTGCGCCCAGACCCCGCGCATGGCGATGGTCCGTTGGGACGGCACCGCCACCGCGAGGAGGTGCTCGGCATGGGACGCCAGAATGTGGCCCCTCCGCCATCAGCGCCCCCGGAAGATCGGATGTCCGCTCATCGGCATGAGCGGAAGCCGAGGGAACGGCAGGCTCAGCAACACCTGTTACACAACGTCACCGACTTGGCTCGTCGCCAGGTCGAGGGGCCAATATGCCGGATGCAGGCCGAGCTCGGCCGCCGCAGCCGTACCTACCTCTGCATTCCGACCCGTACGCCGCCGGGAGGCCCGTGGGCGTGGTTCGGTTGGGACCAGGACGCCGTCCGTCGACCTGGGCCTTGGGCTGTTCGGGCGCGGCGAGGCGCCGTTTCACCGGGCCGGGTCGTAGGCTGCCGCGACGTGACGGGTGCCGACATTGCCCAACCAACAGGTATGACCACCGAGGCGGCCGTCTGCGAGGTGGAGGTCAAGTACCGGGTCCCTGATCTCGCGGCGCTGGAGGCGGCTCTGGTCGCGGGTGGCGTTGTTTTGTCCGCGCCGGTGGTTCAGGATGATCAGGCCTATGCGAGGGTGGGCTGGGAGTACGGCCAGTCCAAGATCGGAGTTCCGTTCGCGCGCCTGCGTACCGAGCGGGGGCGGCACCTGCTGACGGTCAAGACGCCGGTGGTCAATGAGCAGTCGTGTGTCGAGCATGAGACCGAGGTGGCCGATCGGGAGCAGATGCACGCCGCGATTGAGCAGATGGGCTTCTACCCGACCGTGAGGATTCGCAAGACGCGCCGCATGGCCATGCTCGGACTGATGTCGCTATGTGTGGACGAGGTGGACGGGCTCGGTGCGTTCCTGGAGATCGAGCGGATCGTTCCACCGGGCGAGGCGGGTGAGCGGGTCCAGGCCGAACTCGACCGGTTCGCCGTCACGTTGGGGGTGCCGTTGCAGCGCACGCGCGACACCTACGACTCGTTGATCCGCGCGGCGCAGGTGGCAACGATCTAGAACAGGGTCGCCGGCTCTGCCACTGCCGGCAGGGGGCGTATGTCGAGCGTGTCCACCGGCAGATCCAGGTCCAGGGTGACGGCAGCGTGGTCGCTGAGGTGCTGCTCGCGGGGCTCTTGGAGGTAGCTGCCGCTGCGGAGCAGGTCGCGCAGCGCGGCGCCGACGTGCAGGTAGTCGAAGCGGTAGCCGTTGCCGGCCCGGCCGAACCAGCTGTGCTGCTGGACGTGGGGGGTGAGGTGGTGGTGCGCGTCGGTGAGGCCGGCCGCAGCCAGCGCGTCGAACAGGGCGTACTCGAACGGCAGCCACACTCCGGGGTAGGGCGGTTGGTGGTCGCGGGTGATCACGTTGTAGTCGCCGCCGAGTACTAGGTGTGCCCGCTGCTCGGCCGGTAGGCGGTGGAGGGTGTCGACGAGGGAGGCGAGGAAGGTCCGCTTGCGTTCGACCTTTGCCGGGGCGCGGTCGCTGGACGGTACGTAGACGCCGAGGACGGTGACGGGCGGGTCGGTGTGAACGGTGGCGGCGACGGCTCGGCCGGGGATGCTCAGCCGATCGGTGATGTCCGGGCGGGCGGTGACCGGCACGCGGCTGATCATGGCTGTGCCGCGGTCACCGGACAGGGGCGGGTGTTGTATCTGGCAGCCGGCGCGGCGGAACTGGTCGAGCAGGTAGGTGGTGCCGTCGCCGGCGCTGGTCTCGGTCAGCAGGAGGATCTGTTCGGGGCGGTCGGCGAGCCACCGCAGCAGGGGTTCGGCGCGTCGCCGGGAGGTGGCCTGGATGTTCAGGGTCAGGATCGACAACACGGTGTGAGGCTTTCAGGCTGCTGGTCGGCGGGCGAGCAAGGGGGTCAGCGTGTCCAGGATCGCGGAGACGACCTGGTCCGGGTCCCGTTCCCGGCAGTCGATCTTCGCCTGGTGCCATGACTGGCGGCCGAGGAAGTCGAACGCCTGGTCGTAGAGCCGTAGCTCGCGCTCGGGTGTGCCGGTGGTTTCCAGCCGGCTCAGACGTCGACGCGCGGCGAGGCGGGTGGCGATGACGTGCGGGTCGTTGACCAGGTAGATGGAGATCGCGGGTTGCAGGACGTACCGGTTGTAGCTCCAGATCTCGCGTAGGTCGACCGCGTCGACCCGTTGCAGCACCAGCGAGGACTGCACGTAGCGGTCGCTGATCACGATGTTGCCGGCGTCGAGCGCGGGAATGATCTCGTCCTCGACGTGCATGGTGCGGTCGGCGGCGATCGCGAGCGCGAGGGCCCGGCCGTGGATGATGGCCTCGGCCTCGCGAAGCAGCTCGCCCAGCCGGGTGCGGGTGGGTTCGGTCGTCAGATGCACGGGCTGGCCGGCGCGGTGGCGCAGTCGCTCGGCCAGTAGCGCTGCGACGGTTGTCTTCCCGACGCCGTTGGGTCCCTCGATCACGATCAGCATGGCAGGTCAGGCCCGGACGGGTTGGACCGGACCCAGTGGGAGCCGGACGGTTTCGGGCGGGCACTGTTCGGTGTCCGGTTCGCCGATGCGGCGGCCGGCGGCGACCACCGCTGCTGGGCAGCCCTTGCCGCAGGAGCCGCTTAACGTGCACGCGCCGCAGGTCGCGTTGGCTCCGACCTGGTAGCGGTCGTGGAAGCGGTAGGCGTCGAGGGTGTCGGCGATCTCGTCGTCGAGGATGTTGCCGACCAGGAACTCCCGGTCGGTGTGTCGGGACTGCGGTGTCCGGGCGGCGAAGACCAGGTACGGGCAGACCGCGACACCGCCGTCGGCGAAGACGTAGATCAGGGTGCCGGCGTCGCAGCCGGACAACGGCCGGCTGTCGTTCGGAAACCGGATCGGCACCAACTCGACGCGGCCGGCCAGCGGCGCGGTGTCCGCCGATGGTTGAAGGCGTGTTCGGGTACCCAGGCCGAAGGTCCGACCCGTTGCCGCAGGGGGTGCTGTACGGTCAGCCCTTGGCGGCGGCCCGATCCCGTCGCAAACATCGGTCCGCCGCCCACGTCCACTCGGCATCCCTCATTGGTAGCGGTGTACTGGCAGGCACCTGCTGGATGCGTGTGCTGGGCGGAGGTCGTCCTGCTCTCTGTCCCGGCCGCGTTCACCGGGAAGATTCAGCTCAGGCGGCCAGAGGCTCTATCTCTCGGCGGTCAGCGCCCGGCGCAGCGCCGCGACCACGACTGTCGACGGGAAGCGTCGTGAGGCCACCTGCTCGGCGTGGTCGATTGCGCTCGCCGTTCGGTCAGCCGGCGTGGTGCCTAGTACGGCAGCCGCCATTGGCGGTCTGACCTCGTGGGATGTGGTGGGGGTGTGTAACGTGGACGCAGCCGCCTGTTGATCATGTGTTTGTGAGGACTACAGGATCGAAGGCGGCTGCTGCTGCC
>NZ_JBEEAC010000006.1:0-275883 GCF_040120695.1 Plantactinospora sp. B6F1
CGGGGGTGGCGGGGGTCAACTCGTGCAGGCGTTGCCGTTCAGGGTGTAACCGGTCGGGGTGCCCAGGGTGCCGCTGTAGGTGCCCTGGAAACCGACGCTGGTGGTGCCGCCGGTCGGCAGCGACCCGTTCCAGGCCGCGTTGCCGACGCTGATCTGGGTGCCGGACTGGCTCCAGGCGCCGTTCCAGCCGTTGCTGTACCGGACGTTGGAGCCGACGGTGAAGGTCAGGGTCCAGCCGTTGATCGCCGGCCCGTTGTTGGTCACCCGGATCTCGGCGGTGAATCCGCCGGTCCAGGCGTTGGCCGTCCAGGTCACCTGGCAGCTGGTACCGGCCGGCGGGGTGGTCGGGGGCGCCGTTGTCGGCGGCGCGGTCGTCGGGGGCGCGGTCGTCGGCGGCGCCGTTGTCGGGGGTGCGGTCGTCGGCGGCGTGGTGGGCGGGTTGGGGGCCGCCATCGCCAGGTCGTACGCGCGCTGCGGGACGAACTGGCCGGCGGTGGCGATGCAACCGTCCGCCTCGCCCGGCAGCTTGATCCAGAGGAACGCGTCGACCGCCGAATCGCCGGTCTGGGTGGTGCTCGGGGTGCCGATCGCCCGACCCGCCGGGTCGCACCACTCGCTCCGGGGATCCGGGCCGTTGCCGTTCCGGCTGGTGTCCACCACGATCTTCAGGTTCGGTGCGCCGGTCGCCGCGACCACCGCCTTGGCATAGTTGACCGACTCGGCCGTGGTGCGGTAGTTGGAGACGTTGACCGAGATCCCGTGCGCGCTGTTGGCGATGTCCGCCCCGACCAGTCGGGACGCCATCGCGGACGGGCTGAGCCAGGCCGAGTTCGCCGCGTCGAAGTAGACCCTTGCCTGGCTGGAGGCGGCCTTGAACGCCTTGCCGGCGTACGCCATCGACGCCTGGGTCTCGGCCTGCTGGGAGGAGTTCATGCAGTTCGACATCAGCGCGAGTACGTCGGGTTCGAGGATGATGCTGGCCGGTCGCCCGTTCAGGCCGCCGGCCACCTGGTCGATCCACTGTCGGTAGGCGGTGTGGCTGGGCAGACCCCCGCTGCTGGCGCCGCTACAGTCCCGGTTGGGGATGTTGTAGACCACCAGGATCGGGATCTTCCCGGCTGCGGCCGCGGCGCCGACGAAGGCGTCGACCTGACCGCGTACGGTTCCGGGGTTGTTCTGGGTGAACCACCGGCCCTGCGGGACGCTGGCGATCCGGTCCCGGATGACGGCGGCACGGTAGTCGTTGGGGTTGGCGGCGACCCAGCGGGCGGCACTGGTGTCCGGGTCGACATAGAAGGCCGAGTCGGCGGCCTTGGCCGGGGTAGGGTTCAACAGGCCGACACCGACCGCTGTCGTCACGGCGAGTGCCGTGACGGCGACGGCACCGACCGCGGCGAGCGCGGGTCTGAGGTGCATGCGGTACTCCCTTCGAGGTGGTGGGAGATCGAGGGGCATCACTGGAAGCGCTCCCATAGACATCGACAACGGTAAGGCCATGTTGCGTCCGTGTGAAGCCCCGGTTTCCGTCGTCCGTCATCACCGCAGGTCAGCGGCTTGTGCCCGGAGTCTTCCCGGTGGCCGCATCGGCAGTCCGCGGCACTTCGGCACGGCGCCGGCACACCCCTGCGAACCGGTCCGTTGACTCTGCGTGGCCGGAATTTGCCGGTGCCGCGTACGCTGCTGCACGGAGGTGGGTGGTGGACGTGTCGCGTACGGTCGGTGGGCGATGAACTTCGAACGAGCCGCCCGGCCGGAGGCCGGCACCCTGCGGCACGACGCCCTGTTCTACCGGACCGACGACGATTACGTCAGCGGCATCCGATCCTTCGTGGAGGCCGGGCTCGGTGCCGGGGAACCGGTGCTGGTCGCGGTGCCCGGCATCCGGCTCGACCTGCTGCGCGCCACCCTCGGCGCCGGCACCGAGCTGCGCTTCGTGGACATGGCCCGCGAGGGGCGCAACCCGGGGTGGATCATCCCCGGTGTGCTGCACGCCTTCGTCGAGGAGCACGCGCCGGCCCGGGTACGCGTCGTCGGGGAGCCGGTCTGGCCCGGCCGCTCGGCGCTGGCCTACCCCCGGTGCGTTCAGCACGAAGCCCTGATCAACATCGCCCTCGCCGACCGGGCGGCCAGCGTGCTCTGCCCGTACGACGCGGCGCGGCTGGACGCCGACGTCATCGCCGACGCGGCGAGCACCCACCCCTTCCTGATCCGGGACGGTGACCGGCGGGCCAGCGCCGGATACGGCCGCCCGGAGGGCGTGGTCGACTCGTTGAACCTCCCCTTTCCGGCCCCGCCGTCGACGGCTTCCACGCTGTTCTTCGAGGCCGCCGGCCTCTCCGGGATGCGGGCCATGGTCGCCGCGCTGGCCCGTGAGGCCGGGCTCGACCGGGATCAGGTCGAAGACCTGCGGTTGGCGGCGAACGAGATCGCCACCAACGCCGTGGTGCACTCCGGACGGCCGGCGGTGGTCCGGGTCTGGCCCGACGGAGACGGACTGGTCTGCGAGATCACCGGCTCCAGCGTGCTGACCGACCGGCTCGCCGGTCGCCTCCCGCCGTCGCCGGTCAGCGACACCGGGCGCGGCCTGCTGCTGGTCAACTACCTCTGTGACCTGGTCCAGGTGCACACCGACAGCACCTCGACCACCGTCCGGCTGCACATGGACCGCCGAGCCCAGCCGCCGACCGGTTAGGCACCGGCCGTCGGGGGGATCATCATCTCGAACCAGACCGTCGAGCCGCGTACCGTCGGATCGGTCCCCCAGGCGTCGCTGAGCTGCTCGATCAGCCCGAGACCCCGGCCCCGGCTGCTCAGTTTCTCGGTCCGGGCCCGGGTAACCGCGCCCCGGGTGCCGCTGTCGGCGACCGAGACCAGCAACCGCTCCGGGCTGAGGTCGATCTCCACCCGGGCGGCGGTGCCGGCGTGCAGCAGCGCGTTGGTGGTCAACTCGCTGGTGCAGAGCACCGCCGCGCCGACCACCTGCTCGGGCACCCCCCACAGGTTCAGCTGGCCGGTCATCCAGTGCCGTACCCGGCCCGGCGCGGTCGGCTCCGCCGGCACCTCCATGCTCGCCGACCGGCTGGGCGTGCTCGCGTGCTCGACGGCGAGGACCGCGACGTCGTCCTCGGTGCTGCCCGGCACCGCGCCGCTGGCCAGCGCGCAGAGCGTACGCGGGTCACCGGTCGCCGCCCCGGCCACGGTGCCGGCGAGCGCCGCGAACCCGTCGGTCAGACTCCGCTGCCGCCGCTCCACCACACCGTCGCTGAACAGCAGCAGCGTGTCGCCCGGTGGGAAGTCCACGGTCACCGCCGTCCGGTGCCCGTGCAGTCCGAGCGGCACCCCGGGCGGCACCTCGACGTACCCGGCGGTGCCCGGCTTCCCGGGGGCGCCGCGCCGGATCAGCGGCGGCGGATGGCCGGCGCTGGCGATCGTCAGCCGCTCGGTCTCCGGCTGGATCAGACCGTAGACCACGGTGACGAAGAGCTCGTCGCTGTGCGCCTCCGCGCTCAGGCTCGCCACCAGTCGATCGAGCCCGGCGAGCACCGGAACCGGATCGGGGTCGCTCAGGGCCAGCGCCCGCAGCGCGGCGCGTACCTGCCCCATCAGCGCGGCTGCCTGCACGTCGTGCCCGGCGACGTCGCCGAGGACCACCGCCAACCGCCCGTCCGGCAGCGCGAAGGCGTCGTAGAAGTCGCCGCCGGCCGCGTTGCCGTCGACCCCGGCGTCGTACCGGGCGGCGATCCGCAGCAGCGGCAGGTCGGGCAGGTGCTCCGGCAGCATGCTGCGTTGGAGGAGTTGCGCCGTGCCGTGCTGGGTTTCGAACCGGCGGGCCCGCTCGGCGGCCTGGGCCACCAACTCCGCCGAGGCGGCCAGCAGGGCGCGCTCGGCCGGCGGCCAACGGTGCGGCCGCCGGTAGCCGACGGTCAACCCGCCGCGCAGCGCCGGCGTACGCAGCGGCAGCGCGGCCAGTGCTCTGATCTTCTCGTCGTGCCGGTCGACCGCGCTGTCCAGCAGCGGCTGGCCGTCACTGGCGAAGCTCGGCGTACCGCTGTCGGCGGTGCGCACCAGTGGGGCGCGGGAGTCGGCACCGTGCCGGCGCCACAACGGGGGGAGCCGTTCGTCGGCCTCGTCCAGCACCTCGCCCCGGACCCGCCGGACCAACCGCCAGCCGCTGCCGTCGTCCACCCCGAACTCGACCTGGTCGGCGACGAACGCCGTGCTGGCGTTACGCAACGTGACCCGTGCGACGTCGTCGAGGGTGAGTGTCCCGGCCAGCGCCGAGGCCAGCTCGCTGAGGTTCTGCAGGCGTTGCGTGACCTGGGTTGCCTCGGTGGCCACCGTGAGCACCCCGACGATGGTGCCGGTGGAGTCCCGGACCGGCGAGTGGCCGCGAACCGGAAGGGACTGCTCCGAGATGCCGAGCTCGTCGCGGACCAGTGGTAGCGGGCTGTCCCGCTCCAGGAACGGCTCCCCGGTCCGGTAGACCCGCTCGATCACGTCGCCGACGCCCGGCACGTGCCAGACCTCGGCGAAGACCTCGGCCGCCGGCCGGCCGAACGCGTCCGGGTGCCGGGCCGAAATGAGGTCGGCGAAGCCGTCGTTGTAGACGAGCGCGAGCTGCGGACCGTACGCCAGGGCCATCGGCACCGGGGCGGAGAGCACCAGGTCGACGGCCGCCCGCAGCGCGGGATCCCAGCGGGCGGGCGGGCCCAGCGGGGTGTCCGACCAGCGGCCGTCGGCCGATGGCCCGACGGCGGGAACCGGAGTCGGCGGCGCATCGGCCACGGTGGAGGGGGGAGCGGGTACCCGCCCGACCGTGCCTGGCATGCCAGCAGCCTAACCGGAGCCGCCGAATCCGCCCGTCGGACGCGGTCCGGGCACGGCCCGCGCGGTGATCCGCCCGGCTTGGAGCAGCCGCGGGCGGTGGTTGGTTGACCTACTCGATCGAGCCGGCGTCCGCCGGCCGGCGCCGCATGGCATCGTCGGCCAGGATCACGGTGGCGACCATCAGCGAGACGCAGAGGCTGAACAACCAGGAGCCGTCGTCGACCAGGCCGGCCGAGACCGGCGCCTGCACCGCGGTGATCAGGAAGGCGAGCCATGCGAGGCGACGCTGACGGACGGAGAGGAAACCAGGAGCCTGACGCATCCCGAAATTCTGCCTCGCCGGATCCCGGCTGCCGGTCGTCCGTTCGGACGAATTCAGGGCACGTGTCCCGTTGATCCGGCTCTGCGGGGCCGGTAGGCATTCCTCGCGGGTCGGGCGTTGGCCGGGGTCCGCCCGTCCGGCATGATCGGCGGACGTGTCCACTCCCTCCCGTCGCAGGACGGGTCTCGCCGTACTCGTTCTGGCCTATCTGGCCTTCGTCAGCCTCGGTCTCCCGGACGGCCTGCTCGGGGTCGGCTGGCCGTCGATCACCGTCGAGCTGAGGGTGCCGACCGAGGTGGTCGGGCTGCTGCTCACCTCGGGTACGGTCGGCTACCTCGTCTCCAGTGTGGTGGCCGGGTTCAGCATCGCCCGGGTCGGTGTCGGCTGGCTGCTGGCCGGTAGCACCGCCCTGGCCAGCCTGGCGCTCGCCGGCTATGCCGCTGCGCCAGCGTTGCCGGTCATGATCGGCTGTGCGCTGCTGCTCGGCCTCGGCTCGGGCGCGATCGACGCCGGGCTGAACGCCTACGCCGCCGGTGCGTTCGGACCGCGCCAGATGAACTGGCTGCACGCCTGCTTCGGCCTCGGCGTCGCGATCGGGCCGCTGGTGATGACCACCGCGCTCGGTGTCGGGCTGGGCTGGCGCTGGGGGTACGGCATGGTGGCCGCCGCCCAGGCCGGGCTGGCGTTGGCCTTCGTGCTGACCGTCCGGACCTGGGAGCGCCGGCGTCCCGCCGACCAGGCGATCGATGAACCGGCGGCGCCCGCCGAGCCGGTACGCATCGGTGCCACCCTGGCCATCCCGGCCGTCTGGCTCGGCGCCCTGACCTTCGCGGTGTACGTGGCGATCGAGGTGGGTGCCGGACTCTGGGCCTTCCTGTTGCTCACCGAGGACCGTGGGGTCAGCCGAACCGTGGCCGGCCTCTGCGTCTCGCTCTACTGGGGCAGCCTCTTCGTCGGCCGGGTGGTGCAGGGGTTGATCGCCGAGCGGCTGGGCACCCGGACGGTGCTGCGCGGCAGCATGTACGCGATGGCGGCCGGCTCCGGGCTCGTCGCGATCCCCGGGCCGGGCTGGCTGGCGGTGTCCGGCCTCGCCGTCGTCGGGTTCGGCGCGGCGGCGGTCTTCCCGCTGCTCACCCTGACCACCGCCGATCGGGTGGGGCAGCAGCACGCGGATCGGACGATCGGGTTGCAGATCGGGGCCTCCGGGTTGGGCGGGGCGCTGATCCCGGGCGCACTGGGGGTGCTGATCGGGCGTACCTCGGTGGCGGTGCTCGGACCGGCGCTGGTACTGCTCTCGCTGACCATGATCGGTCTGTACTGGGCGTCCAACCGGCGGGCGGCCCGGCACCCCGTACCGGCCGGTTGAGCCGGGTCAGTGCGGCCCGCTGCGCCCGGTGGTGGACGGCCGGTACCGGCGCTGGTCGTCGGTCCGCTGCGCGGCCTGCTCCTCGTCGTACGACCCGTCGGGGTCGTCCGCCTCCGCGCCGTGCCCGAACGCCGACTCGGCGCCCGCGTCGTTGCCGGTCACGTCGTCGACCTGCCCGTCGGGCGTCGACGCACCCATCGCCCCTTCCAGATCCCGTAGCGGCAACCGGTCCTCGTCGCGCCAGGCGTGCCTGTCCCTGTCGGTCATGCCTGTCGCCCTACCCGGCCCGCCCGAGGGGCAAACACCGCCGGTCGCGCCGAACCTCCGGTACCCGGACCGGGTCCACCCGGACGAAACGGCGTCCGGCCGCCCGGGCGGAACGGCGTCGTCCGCCCGGGCGGACGACGGTGGCCGCTGGGCGGGGGCGTACCCCTTCCGGCGGCCACCGGGCGTCGTACCCGGACCGGGGTTACGGCTGTGGCCGGGCGACCGCGCCGCGCCAGGCACCGGTCTCGGTGCCGCGCCGCTCGATGAACTCCTTGAACCTGTTCAGGTCACCGGCGACCCGCCGGTCCACCATGCCGAGCTTGTCACCGGCCTTCTCGGTGATGCCGTGCGGTTCGAACTCCATCTGCGCGGTGACCCGGGTGTGGTTCTCGTCGAGCCGGTGGAACGTCACCACGCCGGCCTGCCGGGTCCCGTCGGTCGAGGTCCACGCCACCCGCTCGTCGGGCAGCTGCTCGGTGATCCTGGCATCGAACTCCCGGTTGACCCCACCGATCTCGACCTTCCAGTGCGTCATCGTGTCCGAGATCTGCCGGACCTCCTCGACGCCCTCCATGAACTGCGGAAAGTCCTCGAACTGGGTCCACTGGTCGTACGCGGTCCGGATCGGCACCGCCACATCGACGGACTTGGTCACGCCACTCATCTGGCATCCTCCTTGTCGGTCGGTCTGTTCCTGCGCCACCGGGCCGGTGAGCCCGGGGACGTCACCAGCGATGGGTCTCGTTCGCGTGTCCGAGCGCGGCCCACACCTCGGATACGGTCTGGAACTGGGTATCCGGGGGCAGTTGGTCCAACTGGGCGAGGACCTCGTCCGGCGCCTCGTTCTCCTCGGCGCTACGGCGCAGTCCCTCCCGGTCACCAGGCAGGGCGGAGAGCGGGATGAACCGGCCCAGCCGGCTCCGCTGCTCGACCTCCTCCGAGGTCATCCCCTGCGGAGCGCCGGACCTGGTGTCGTTGCTGGGCGCCCTGGTCAGACCGGGTTGGTCCTCGCCGGCCGGCTCGGGGTCGCGCCACTCCTGCGCGCGGCCGCCGACCGAGCCCTGTACGGTGCCCTGCACCTCCCGGTCCAACTGCTCGTCCAGCCGGGGGCCGTGCTTGCTGTTCCCACGTTCCATGTCTAATCCGCTACCCGAGGGGAATCGCGCTAAACGGAATACCGGGGCCTCACCGCGGCTCGTCCGCCGGTGACCTGGGCGGTAGTGCGGGATCCACCGGCTCCTCCGCGCCGCCCTGGCGGGCCCGGCCACGCTGCAACTCGGCGTTGATCTCCACGCCGAGCATCACCGCGCAGTTGGAGAGGTAGAGCCAGACCAGGAAGGCGATGACGGCACCGAGGCTGCCGTAGGTGACGTTGTAGGAGTCGAACCGGGAGACGTAGAAGCCGAAACCGGCCGAGACGACGCCCCAGGCGACGAGGGCCACCGCACCGCCGACCGTGAGCCAGCGGAACCGGGGCTGCCGGACATTGGGGGCGATCCAGAACAGCAGCGAGAGCAGCAGCATCATGATCGCGACCAGGACCGGCCACTTCGCCACCGTCCAGGCGGTCCGGGGGGCGTCGCCGATCCCCAGCCGGTCGCCGACCGCCTCGGTGACCGGGCCGCTCACGATCAGCCCGGTGGCCACCACCGCCAGCAGTATCAGCGCGATCGCGGTCAGCCCGAGTTGCAACGGACGCAGCAGGTAGAAGGGGCGCCCCTCGGCGACCCCGTAGATCGCGTTGGAGGCCCGGGTGAACGCGCCGACGTAGCCCGAGGCGGACCAGAGCGCGGCCAGCACACCGAAGCCGAGCAGCACCTTCGCCGACCCCTGGCTGTTGACCACGTCCCGCAGGACGTTCAGCACGCCCTCGTTCGCCACCACCGAGCCGGCGCCGATGTCCTCGGCGAGCCCGGCGATGGTGTCGATGGTCCGTTCGCCGTTGGAGACCAGGCCGACCAGTGCGACGATCACGATCGCGGACGGGAACAGCGCCAGCACCCCGTAGTAGGTCAGTGCGGCGGCCCAGTCCGCGCAGTTGTCCCGCAGGAAGTTCCGGACACTCTGCACCAGGACCCCGCGCCAGGTCGACCAGCGCAACTGGCGCAGCCGGCGGGGGATGCGCCGGTCCCGACCGCGTACCGCCGGGACCGGCTCGGTGGTCGACGTCATGTTCCCCCCTCGTCTGCGTTGTCGGCCAAGCCGACTGGTTGCGTCGCGGCTGGGCTGCTTGCGTCGCGGCCGGGTTGGGCTGCCCGGTACCCAGCGCGGGAATCGGACAAACTTCCGGTGCCGTGGGGACCGACAGCGGGTGGCCGGGCGGGGGTCCGGTTCGGGTTTGTCGGCTGGTCGGGTTCGGGTTTGTCGGCTGGTCGGGTTCGGGTTTGTCGGCGGTGGCTCGGGAAACCGAAGCACGGAGACAGTCGACGATACGAGAGACAGGAACGATCCGGAGGAGGAAGATCATGCCCGGACGCGAGGTTCTGCCCAGCACCCTGCGACGCTCCCCGCAGAAGGCCCAGCGGACCTGGGCGAAGACCCACGACTCGGCGGTCGAGACCTATGGCGAGGGGCAGCGGTCGCACCGGACCGCGTTCGCCGCGCTGAAGCACTCGTTCGAGAAGGTCGGTGACCATTGGGAGCCGAAGGGGCGCAAGGGCCCGAGTGACGAGCAGGCGGCCGGCGGTGGGCCGGCGCGGCGCGCACCGACCGCCGGTGGGGTGGACGCCAACGCCCCGAAGGAACACCTGATGGAGGTGGCGAGGCGCCTCGACCTCAAGGGTCGGTCCCGGATGACCAAGGCCGAACTCGTCGACGCGATCCAGAAGGCGAACAACCGGAAGACCACCGCCTCCCGTGGGCGGGAGAAGAGCCGGAACCGCCGCTGAGCCGCAGGGCGGATCAGCGGTGGAGGGGCATGGGTTCGGGGAGGGGCACGGGCGCTGGGCGCGGCGGGGCCGCGGGGTTCACCACCGGCCGCCTTCCCCACCCGGTCCCTCGATGTGTACGACCTTGGTGGCGATCAGCTCGTCCAGCAGCTCCGGGCCGTACCCGAAGCCCTGACCGCTGCAGCCCCGAGGCTCGGCGGCGCCGCCGGGTGCCCCGCCGAAGATGGCATTGATCTTCACGGTCCCGACCGGCAGCTCCCGCCAGGCCCGCTGCGCGTGGCTCATCGATCCGGTGAGCACTGTCGCCGCCAGCCCGTACGGCGAGGAAGACGCCCTGGACAGCGCCTCGTCGAACGAGTCGACCACCATCACCGGGGCGACCGGGCCGAAGGTCTCCTCCCGCATCACCGCCATCTGGTCGGTGCAGTCGGCGAGCACGGTGGGCGGGTAGAAGGAACCGGGCCCGTCCGGAACGGTGCCGCCGCACAGCAACCCGGCACCATCCGCCACCGCCGCCTCGACCTGCCCGTGCACCTGGTCACGGTGTCGCCGGTCGACCAGTGGCCCGAGGTCGTGCTGCGGGTCGCGGCCCGGTCCGGGCCGCAGCGCCCCGGCCCGTTCCACCAGAGCGGCGAGGAACGGGGTGGAGACCGGCCGGAGGACGTAGATCCGCTCCACCGAGACGCAGAGCTGCCCGGCGTTGGCGAAGGCACCTGTCGCGGCCTGCTCGGCGGCCCAGAGCGGGTCGACGTCACCGTCGACGATCAGCGGGTCGCTGCCGCCGTTCTCCAGCAGCGCCTTGGCGCCGGAGCGGGCGCAGGCGGCGGCGATCGACCGTCCGGTGGCGCTCGAACCGACGTGCGCGACGACATCGACCTTCTGCTCTGCCAGCGCGGCACCTACCGATCCATCGCCGGTGAGCAGGGAGAGCACCCCGGACGGCAGGTGCTCGTCGAGCAGCCGGGCGAGCAGCCAACCGCTGGCCGTACTCCGCTCGCTCGGCTTGTAGACGACGGTGTTCCCGGTGGCCAGGGCCGCGCCGAGCAGCCCGCAGGAGACCGCGACCGGGTCGTTCCACGGCGTGACGACGGCGACCACGCCGCGCGGTTGCGGCACCATCAGATCGATGGCGTCGGGGTCGCCGTCGAGCGTGCGACCGCCCCGCACGGGGGCGAGTTCGGCGTACTGGCGCAGCGTCGACACACCGGCCTGGACTCCGGCGCGGGCGGCGGCCAGCGGTCGGCCCATCTCGGCGGTCTCCGCCTCGGCGAGCCGCTCCGCGCACGCCTCGATCGCGTCCGCGGCGCGGTGCAGCGCAGCGGCGCGGTCGGCGGGTGTGGTCCGGGCCCACTGGGGGGCCATCGACCTGGCCGCCTTGACCGCCGCCTCGACCTCGGCCCCGGTGGCCACCGGGACCCGGCTGACCGGGGTACCGTCGGCCGGATCGACCACGGTCAACCATCCCGCATCGCCACTGCCGTCCCACACCCCGGCGACGAGTTGCTGCACCTGATACATGGAGCGCAGTTTGCCCCGGTCCGGGGGGTCCAAACCATTCCCGCCACCGGCACTCCGGCGGGTGATCAAGCCGGCCGGGCAGGCCGGGCGGGATAGGGTGCTCGGGTGACGGCGCTGGGGGAAACCGCCGACGCGGTCGTCGTCGGTGCGGGACACAACGGCCTGGTCGCCGCGAATCTGCTGGCGGATGCCGGGTGGGACGTGCTGGTCCTGGAGGCGACCGGCGAGCCGGGTGGCGCGGTCCGGTCGGCCGAGGTGACCGCCCCGGGTTACCTGAGCGACCTCTACAGCGCCTTCTATCCGCTCGGCTACGCCTCGCCGGTGCTGCGCCGGCTGGGCCTGGACGGCTACGGACTGACCTGGCGGCATGCCCCGCACGTGCTGGCGCACCTGTTTCCCGACGACGACGCCGTACTGCTCGACCGCGATCCCGAGGTCACTGCCGCCTCGCTGGCGCGGTTCGGCGCCGGGGACGACGAACGGTGGATCGAGGCGTACGCGCAGTGGCGGCAGATCTCCGCGCCCCTGCTCGACGCGCTCTTCACGCCGTTCCCGCCGGTACGCGGCGGCCTGGCGCTCGCCCGCCGGCTGCGTACGGCCGGGATGCTCCGGCTGGCCCGCCGGCTGGTGCTGCCCAGCGCCCGACTCGGGGCGGAACTCTTCACCGGATCGGGCGGCCCGGCCCTGCTCACCGGCTGTGCGCTGCACACCGATCTCACTCCGGACGAGCCCGGTTCCGGTGTGTACGGCTGGTTGCTGGCCATGCTGGGCCAACAGGTCGGCTGGCCGGTACCGGTCGGTGGGGCACAGCGGATCACCGACGCGCTACTGGCCCGACTGCGGGACCGGGGCGGCCGGCTGCGTACGGGCACTCCGGTCGACCGCGTGCTGGTGGCCCGGAACCGGGCCGTGGGGGTGCGCTCGGCGGACGGCCTGCTGTGGCGGGCCCGCCGCGCCGTGCTGGCCGACGTGCCCGCCCCGGCGCTCTTCCTCGACCTGGTCGGTGCCGGGCGGCTGCCGTCCCGGCTGGTGGACGACCTGGCGCACTTTCGGTGGGACGGCTCCACGGTCAAAGTGGACTGGGCACTGACCGGGCCGATGCCGTGGCGCGATCCGGCGGTGGCCGGCGCCGGCACCGTGCACCTCGGCGGCGACGTCACCGAGCTGCGCCGGTACGCGGCCGCGCTGCACCGGGGCGAGGTGCCGGCCGAGCCGTTCGTGCTGGCCGGACAGATGACGGTCGCGGACCCGAGCCGCTCGCCGGCCGGTACCGAGTCGCTCTGGGCGTACACCCACCTGCCGTTCCGGCGGGGCTGGCGGGCGGAGGAGGTCGGGGCGCACGTCGAGCGGATCGAGGCGGTGCTGGAACGGGCGGCCCCCGGTTTCGGACGGCTGGTCAGGGCACGACACGTGGCTGGGCCGGCCGAGTTGGCGGCCGGCAACCCGAGCCTGGTCGGCGGCGCGGTGGGCGGAGGTACCTCCGCCGCGTACCAGCAGCTCTTCCTCCGCCCGGTGCCCGGGCTCGGCCGGGCGGACACCCCGATCGACAGGTTGTTCCTGGCCAGTGCATCGGCACACCCGGGCGGCGGGGTGCACGGCGGCCCCGGGGCGAACGCGGCGCGAGCGGCACTGGCCCGGGATCGTACCCTGACCGGCGGGGCGTACGCCGCCGTCCTCTCCCGGGCCCAGCGCGCCGTCTACGCC
Organism: Plantactinospora sp. B6F1; assembly: GCF_040120695.1. Taxonomy (NCBI): domain Bacteria; kingdom Bacillati; phylum Actinomycetota; class Actinomycetes; order Micromonosporales; family Micromonosporaceae; genus Plantactinospora; species Plantactinospora sp. B6F1. The sequence goes on from NZ_JBEEAC010000006.1 coordinate 12,893, forward strand.
TGATCCGCGCCGCTCACCCCTGACCCGCGCTTACCCGGGGTCGGCCTCGGCGCCGCGGGTACCTTGTCGGCGGGGCCGCTCTCGTCAGACGCGGCAGCCACGGCCGGCTCCGCGACCGTTGCCGGCTCGCTGGCCGTTACCGGCTCCGCCACGGTCGCGGGCTCGCCGACCGGCGCCGGCTCGATGGCTTCGACCGGCTCAGCCACCTGCACCGATTCGGCGACCTTTGCCGCCTTCGCTGCCTTTGTTGCCTTAGTAGCACTCGAGGCCTTCGTAGCCTTCGTAGCCTTTGTGGCCTTCGTGGCCTTTGTTGCCTTCGTAGTTTTCGTAGCCTTCGCCGGCTTCGTGCCGTCGGTCGACTTCGTGGCCCTCGGCCTCGTCGCCTTCACCGGTTTCGTAACCTTGGCTGGCTCCTCCGTAACCTTGGCCGGCTCGTCCGCCTTGGCCGCCTCCTCCGTAACCTTGGTCGACTGCTTCGCCTTGGCAGGCTGATCGGTGACCTCGGCCGGCTGCTGCACGGCCTCTGCGGGCTCCGTGACCTGGGCGGGCTCCGTGACCTGGGCGGGCGCCGTGACCTTGGCGGGTGCCGCGACCTGGGCGGGCTCCGTGACCTGAGCGGGTGCCGGCGGCACGGTCGATGCCGGAACCTCGGTCGACGCCGGGTCCCCGACCATGGAGGGCGCCTTCGGTGACCGGGTGATGTTGCGGTGCCGTCCGCGCAGCTTGAACGGCATCAGGGCGCTTTCGATCTTGGTCGCGGTGGTCATCTTCGAGTCGCCGTCCAGGCGCTCCTGGAACCGGATCGGCACCTCGAGAATGGTGTGCCCGAGCTTGGTGGCGAGGTAGTGCATCTCGACCTGGAAGCTGTATCCGTTGGACTGCACCCGGTGCAGGCCGATGTCGCGCAGCGCGTCCGCCTGCCAGATCTTGAAGCCGGCGGTGAGGTCCCGGATCCGCACCTGGAGCAGGGTGTGCACGTAGAAGTTGGCCCAACCGCTGAGCGCCCGCCGGTAGAGCGGCCACGCCTCGTCGAGCTGCCCGCCGGGGACGTACCGGGAGCCGATCACCACACCGGCCCGGGTGGAGAGCAGTGAACCGAGCATCCCGGGCAGCGCCTCCGGCGGGTGGGACAGGTCCGCGTCCATCTGCGCGACGTACTCCGCACCGGACTCCAGAGCCCGGGTCATCCCGTCGACGTACGCCCGCCCGAGCCCCTCCTTGCCCGCGCGGTGCAGGACCTGGATCCGGTCCGGATGCTCGATCGCGAGCTTGTCCGCCACCTCGCCGGTGCCGTCCGGGGAGTTGTCGTCGGCGACCAGGATGTGCAGCCCGGGCAGCGGCAATGCGAGTAGTCGCTCGACCAGCACAGGCAGGTTCCCCGCCTCGTTGTAGGTGGGGACGACGACGGTCAGGCGAACGTCCCGCCAGGGAGATGGCAGCTGCACGGGTTCGATCATCGGGGCATCCTCGGTTGGCCGACAGCGGTCAGGGGCAAAGCCTAACTTGACACAACGCGCGGGCCGCAACACGGGCCGGAAGGGGCATACCGGCCCGCACCTCGGTGAACCTCACCTGGCGGCCCGAAAATCCGGGGTTGGCGGCCGGGTAACGGTTCGGCTCTGGATAGCGGCGACCCACCCGGGGTATGCCGACTGGCGACGACGACCAGAGCGGACCGCGACGACGACCAGAGCGGACCGCAGGCCCGACGGGGACGTCGGACGGGTCCGGCGCGCCCGCGGGCCGGGACGAATTGATGTTTACTCCTCCTGCTCCCGGGAACCCGCGGCCGTGCGCAACGACCAGGTCGACCCGCATCAGTGCAGGTCAGGGGCACCGCACGGTGGCCCGGCCGGGGTGTGGGCCAGGGCTGGTCTGTTCGACGCGGTGCTCTTCGACCGGGACGGCACGCTGGTGCACGACGTGCCGTACAACGGGGATCCGGCCCTGGTCCGGCCGATGCCGGGCGCCCGGGATGCGCTCGACCGGCTCCGTGCCGCAGGGCTGCGCTTGGGGGTGGTGACAAACCAGTCCGGGGTGGCCCGCGGCCGGTTCAGTTCCGCCGATCTGGCCCGGGTCAATGCCCGGGTCGACGAACTTCTGGGGCCCTTCGACACCTGGCAGGTCTGCCCGCACGCCGAACCGGCCCCGGGGGCGCGTGGCTGTCACTGCCGCAAGCCCGCACCCGGGATGGTCCTGGACGCGGCCCGCGCGCTCGGCACCGAGCCGACCCGCTGCGTACTCGTCGGCGACATCGGTGCCGACATGACCGCTGCCGGCGCGGCCGGCGCGAGCGCGGTACTGGTACCGACGCCAGCCACCCGGCCGGACGAGGTGGCCGCCGCGCCCGCCGTCGCCGGTGACCTGCGCGGCGCGGTCGACCTGATCCTCCGTCGGCACCGTTCCACGCTGGGCGGCGCGGCTCCCGGCGCCCCGCCCCGACGCCCCCGCTGCGTGCTGGTGGCCCGGCCGGACTCGGCCGGGGACGTGCTGGTGACCGGCCCGGCGATCCGGGCGGTCGCCGCCGGTGCCGACCGGGTGGTGCTGCTCTGCGGGCCACGGGGCCGGGCCGCCGCCGAACTGCTGCCGGGAATCGACGAGCTGGTCGAGTGGCGGCTGCCCTGGATCGACCCGGAACCCGGCCCGGTCGACCGGACCGAGGTCGACCGGCTCACCGCCCGGCTGGCCGACACCGGGGCCGACGAGGCGGTGCTGTTCACCTCGTTCCACCAGTCCGCGCTGCCGCTCGCCCTGGTGCTGCGGATGGCCGGGGTGGGCCGGATCTCGGCGATCAGCCCGGACTACCCGGGCTCGCTGCTCGATGTGCGGCACCGGGTGTCGCCGGGGGTCCCCGAGGCCGAGCGGGCGCTGTCGCTGGCGGCGGCGGCCGGTTTCGTGCTGCCGCCCGGGGACGAGCCGGTGCTGCGGCTGCGCGCGGAGGCGGGTGCGGCGCCCGCCGACGGCACCCTGCCGGAGCCGGGGTACGTCGTGCTGCACCCCGGGTCGTCGGTGCAGGCCCGGGCCTGCCCGCCCGAACTGTGTGCCGAGATCGTCACGGCGCTGACCGGCGCAGGGCATCGGGTGGTGGTGACCGGCGGTCCCGGGGAGCGGCCGCTGACCGCCCGGGTCGCCGGGCGTACCGGGATCGACCTGGGCGGGCAGACCTCGCTGACCGGGCTGGCCGCGATCATCGCCCGGGCGGGTTGCCTGGTCGTCGGGAACACCGGCCCGGCACACCTGGCCGCCGCGCTCGGCGTACCGGTGGTGAGCCTCTTCGCCCCGACCGTCCCGTTCGGACAGTGGGGGCCGTACCGGGTGCCGACCGTGCGGCTCGGTGTCGCCGCCGCGGGCTGCCGGCACACCCGGGCCACCACCTGCCCGGTGCCCGGACACCCGTGCCTGTCCGACATCGAGCCGCGCGAGGTGGTCGAGGCGGTCCGGCTGCTCGGCGCCGCCGCCCGACGCGGTGGCCTGGCTCGCCCCGCCCCGACGGCACCGCCGGGCCCGCCGCCGTCGGCTGCGGTGGCGCTGGCCGGCGCGGAGGAGGTGCGGCGGTGAACATCCTGCTCTGGCACGTGCACGGCTCCTGGACCACCGCCTTCGTGCACGGCAAGCACCGGTACCTCGTCCCGGTCACCCCGGACCGCGGCCCGTACGGCCTGGGCCGGGCCCGCACCTACCGGTGGCCGGACACCGTCGACGAGGTGACCCCGGAGGAGCTGGCCACCGCCGACGTCGACCTGGTGATCCTGCAACGGCCGGAGGAGGTCGACCTGGTCGCGCAGTGGCTGGGCCGGCGGATCGGCCGGGACGTTCCGGCGGTCTTCGTCGAGCACAACACCCCGAAGCAGGGGGACGTGCCGAACAGCCGGCACCCGCTGGCCGACCGGGACGATCTGCTGATCGCGCACGTCACGCACTTCAACGCGCTGTACTGGGACACCGGCACCACCCGGACCACCGTGGTCGAGCACGGCATCGTGGCACCGACCGCGCAGCACACCGGCGAACTCGACCGGCTCGCCGTGGTGGTCAACGAGCCGGTGCGCCGCTGGCGGGTCACCGGCACCGACCTGCTGCCACTCTTCGCCGGGATCGCCCCGCTGGACGTCTTCGGCATGGGGGTCGCCGGGCTGCCGGACCGGCTGGGACTCCCCGCCGACCGGCTCGCCGTCTACGACGACCTGCCGCAGGGGCGGATGCAGGCGGAGATCGGCCGGCGGCGGGCGTACCTGCACCTGTGCCGGTGGACGTCGCTGGGGCTGAGCCTGATCGAGGCGATGGCCATGGGCATGCCGGTGGTGGTGCTCGCCGCCACCGAGGCGGTCGAGGCGGTACCGCCGGGGGCGGGTGTGCTCTCCACCCGACTCGACACCCTGCTGGCCGCCACCCGGCAGCTCGTGGCGGAGCCCGAGACCGCCCGCCAGCTCGGGGGGCGGGCCCGCGAGGTCGCGCAGGCCCGGTACGGCCTGGACCGGTTCCTCACCGACTGGGACCGGTTGCTGGAGGAGGAACTATGCGCGTCGCGATGATCTCCGAGCACGCCAGCCCGCTCGCGGTGCTCGGCGGCGAGGACGCCGGTGGCCAGAACACGCACGTCGCCGAGCTCTCCGCCGCGCTCGCCGACGCCGGTCACGACGTGCGGGTCTACACCCGGCGGGACAGTGCCGACGCGCCGGAGGCGGTACGGCTGCGCGACGGGGTCGAGGTGGTGCACGTACCGGCGGGGCCGCCGGAGCCGATCGCCAAGGACGAGCTGCTGCCGTTCATGAAGGACTTCAGCCGCTGGCTGGTGGCGCGTTGGCGCGGCGACGAGTGGGTGCCGGACGTCGCGCACGCGCACTTCTGGATGAGCGGGCTGGCCGGGATCGCCGCCGGGCGGCAGACCGGGATCCCGGTGGTGCAGACGTACCACGCGCTCGGCACGGTGAAGCGGCGGCACCAGGGCGCCGCCGACACCAGCCCGGCCCGCCGGGTCGGCTACGAGCGGGCGCTGGGCCGGGCCGTCGACCGGGTCATCGCGCAGAGCCAGGACGAGGTCCGCGAGCTGGTCCGGATGGGCGTACCGCAGGCCCGGATGACGGTGATCCCGTCCGGGGTCAACGACGAGACCTTCTCGCCGGACGGTCCGGCCGTGCCCCGGGTGCCCGGCCGGCCCCGGATCCTCACCGTCGGGCGGCTGGTGGAACGGAAGGGCTACCAGGACGTGATCCGGGCGATGCCGCTGGTCCCGGACGCCGAGTGCGTGGTGGTCGGTGGGCCACCGGCCGGCGAGGTCGACCACGACCCCCAGGTCCGCCGGCTGCGCTCGCTCGCCGAGGAGGTCGGGGCGGCCGACCGGGTACGCCTGATCGGCGCGGTGCCCCGCGAGGAGATGCCGTACTGGTACCGGTCGGCGGACGTGCTGGTCGCCGCGCCGTGGTACGAGCCGTTCGGGTTGACCCCGCTGGAGGCGATGGCCTGCGGGGTACCGGTGGTCGGCACCGCCGTCGGCGGGCTCACCGACACGGTCGTGGACGGGCGCACCGGGGACCTGGTGCCGCCGCGCGATCCCGAGGCGCTCGGCGCCGCCGTCCGGGACCTGCTGGCCGACCGGGTACGCCGGTTCGGGTACGCCGCCGCCGCGCTGGACCGGGCCCGCCGCTGGTACTCCTGGACGCGTACCGCCGACCAGATCGTCGCCGTCTACACCGCGGTCAGCGAGGTGCGCCGGCCGAGCGGGGTGGTCGCCGGATGACCGGGTCGATGGAGGTGCTGGACCGCCACCTGGCCGGGCTCGCCGCCGCGCTGGTGCCATACCGGACCGAGGCCGCCCGGCTGGCCCGCTGGGGCGACGAACTGGCCCGGCTGCTCGCCGGCGGCGGCCGGATCCTGGTCGCCGGCAACGGGGGCAGTGCCGCCGAGGCGCAGCACCTCGCCGCCGAGCTGGTCGGCAAGCTGCGCGACGACCGGGCCCCGCTGTCGGCGATCGCACTCTGCGCCGAGACCTCCTCGCTGACCGCGATTGGCAACGACTACGGCTTCGACGAGGTCTTCGCCCGGCAGGTACGCGCGCACGGCCGACCCGACGACGTCCTGCTGCTCCTCTCCACCAGCGGGCGCAGCGCCAACCTGGTCCGGGCAGCCCGGGCCGGTCGGGAGCTGGGCATGCGCTGCTGGGCGCTGACCGGCCCGACGCCGAACCCGCTCGCCGACGCCTGCACCGAGGTGCTCGCCGTACCCTGCCCGGACAGCCAGGTGGTGCAGGAACTCCACCTGGTCTCGGCGCACGTGCTCTGCGGCTACGTCGACGCGTACCTGCCGGTGCCGTTCGGCCCGGCCAGCCATGCCGGCCCGGCCCCGGCGGTGGCCCGCGCGGCGTCGCCGGCCACCGGCCCGGCCGGCCGCCCCGGACCGGTACGCCCGTCCGGGGTGGAGGACGAACTGGTGCTGCGGGTGCCGGGAACGCTCCGGCCGGGCGGGTCCGAGGAGGCGCCGTGACCGGAAGGATCGTGGTCGTCGGCGACACGCTGCTCGACCGGGACGTCGAGGGCGTGGTGAACCGGCTCTGTCCGGACTCGCCGGTGCCGGTGCTGGACGAGAACAACAGCGTCGACCGGCCGGGCGGGGCGGGGCTGGCCGCGCTCTTCGCCGCCGGTCGGGGTTACGAGGTCGCCCTGGTCACCGCGCTCGCCGACGACGAGGGCGGTGCCCGGCTGAGCCACCTGCTCACCGCCGCCGGGGTGCAGGTCTACGGGCTGGCGCTGCCGGGGGCGACGCCGGAGAAGGTCCGGCTGCGGACCCGGGGCCGGGTGCTGCTCCGGCACGACCGGGGCGGGCCGGCCGGTCCGCCCGGCGAGCCGAGCGAGGCGGTACTCGAGCTGCTGGCCGGGGCGGCCGGGATCCTGGTCAGCGACTACGGCCGGGGCGTGGCCCGGCTGCCGGCCCTGCGTACCGCGCTGGCCGGCACCGCCGCGCCGATCGTCTGGGACCCGCATCCGCGTGGTCCGGTGGCGACGCCCGGCGTCCGGCTGGCCACCCCGAACGAGGTCGAGGCCCGGGAACTCGCCGGGGTGACGACCGGCGGCTCCCGACTGGTCAGCGCGGCCCGGTGCGCCCAGGCGCTGCGCCAGCGCTGGCGGGTCGGCGCGGTGGCGGTGACGATGGGCGGCGAGGGTGCCCTGCTCGCGCACGCCGGCTCCACCCCGCTGGTGGTGCCGTCGCCGACCTGCGCCGACGGCGACACCTGCGGTGCCGGTGACCGGTTCGCCGCCGCCGCCACCGTGGCACTCGCCGACGGCGCGCTGGTCTCCGAGGCGGTGCAGCAGGCCGTGACCGAGGCGTCCGGGTACGTGGCGGCCGGCGGGGTGGCGAACGCCGTACCGGCGGCTCCGGCCCGGGTCGCGGTGGCCGGCGGCGCGGGGACGACGGCGGCCCGGCCCGGCGCGGTGCGCGGGGCTGGCCCGGTCGGGCGCTCCGGTGCGGTCGGCCGGTCCGGTGCGGTCGACCCGAGCCGTGCCGGAGGCGCCCAGCACACCGACACCGTGCGGATCACGGCGGTGGACTGGAGCGACCGGATCGGCCCCCGGGCCGCCGGTGAGGTGGTCGCCCGGGTCCGCGCGGCCGGGGGCACGGTGGTGGCCACCGGCGGCTGCTTCGACCTGCTGCACGCGGGACACGTGGCCACCCTGGAGGCGGCCCGGCAACTCGGGGACTGCCTGGTGGTCTGCGTCAACTCCGACGACAGCGTGGCCGGACTGAAGGGCCCGGACCGGCCGCTGGTCCGGCACGCCGACCGGGCCCGGCTGCTGGCGGCGCTCGGCTGCGTGGACGCGGTGGTCGTCTTCGACGAGTCGACCCCGCACGCGGCACTGTCCTGGCTACGGCCGGACATCTGGGTCAAGGGCGGCGACTACGGCACCGGCGCCGACGGGCCGGACCTGCCGGAGGCCGAGATCATGCAGCGTTGGGGCGGCCACACCGTGGTGGTGCCCTATCTGGATGGGCGCTCGACCACCGGGATGATCGCCGCCGCCCGGGCCGGCCGCCGACCGGTGGGACGGGCCCGGTGAGCGGCGGTCTCGACGGGGCCGGCGGCGCGCTGGCGCCCCCGCCGGGTGAGTTGCCGGCCGCCACCGGCAGCGGCGCCGGAGGGCTCGGCGGGGCGGTCCTGGTCAGCGGCGGATCCAGCGGGCTCGGCGCGGCGGTGGTGGCCGCGATCGCCGACTCGGGCGGTCGGCCGCTGGTGCTCGACCGGCAGGCGCCGACCGGGGCCGTGCCATGGGTGCACTGCGACCTCTCCGACACCCGGGCCGCCGAGGCGGCCACCCGGGAACTCGCCGAGCAGGCCGGCGGGCTCGCCGGGGTGGTCACCGCCGCCGGAGTCGACGTACCGGGGCGGCTGGCCGAGGTGCCGGCGCAGACCTGGGAGCGGGTCGTCACCGTCGACCTGCTGGCCACCGCCGCGGTGATCCGGGCCGCGCTGCCCTACCTGGAACGCTCGCACGGCACCGTGGTCACCGTCGCCTCGACCCTCGGTGTCAAGGCGGTCGGGGACGCGACCGCGTACTGCGCGGCCAAGTTCGGGGTGGTCGGCTTCACCAGGGCACTCGCCGCCGAACTGGCCGGGACGGTCGGGGTGACGCTGCTGGTGCCGGGCGGGATGCGTACGGCCTTCTTCGACGAGCGCGACCCGCGGTACCGGCCGGGTGCCGACGCGGTGCTGAACGATCCGGCGCACGTCGCCGACGCCGTACTCTTCGCCCTGCGCCAGCCGCCCGGGTGCGCGATCCGGGAGATGGTGGTCTGCGCCGACCGGGAAACGTCCTATCCGTGATCCTGGTGTTGCGGGCGCTCGGGGTGGGTGACCTGGCGACGGCGGTGCCGGCGCTGCGCGGGCTGCGCGGCGCGTTCCCGGAGCACACCCTGACGGTGGCCGCCCCGGGCTGGCTCACCCCACTGGTGGAGCTGGTCGGCGACGTCGACAACGTGCTGCCGACCGACGGGCTGGACCCGGTCCGCTGGGCCGGGCCGGCACCGTACTGGGCGGTCAACCTGCACGGCCGGGGGCCGCAGTCGCACCGGCTGCTCGCCTCCGCCGGTCCGCGGCGGCTCTGCGGCTTCCACTGCGCCGAGGCCGGTCACCTCGACGGCCCGTACTGGCGGGCCGAGGAGCACGAGGTACGCCGCTGGTGCCGGCTGCTGGGCTGGTACGGCGTCGAGTGCGACCCGGACGACCTGGACCTGCGCCGCCCGGCGCCCCGGCGGGTACCGGTCGGGGTGACCGTCGTGCACCCCGGCGGGAAGGGCACCGCGCGCCGCTGGTCGGCGACCCGGTTCGCCACCCTGGCCCGGGAGCTGACCCGGGCCGGGCACCGGGTGGTGGTGACCGGTTCGCCGGACGAGCGGGACCTGGTGCGGCGGGTGGCCACCGGGGCCGGACTGCCGAACACGGCGGTGCTCGCCGGTCGGCTCGGCCTGGTCGAGCTGGCCGCCGTGGTCGCGCACGCCCGCCTGGTGCTGAGTACGGACACCGGTGTCGCGCACCTGGCCACCGCGTACCGGACGCCATCGGTCGTGCTGTTCGGACCGATCCGGCCGCAGCTCTGGGGCCCGCCGCCGGACCGGCCATGGCATCGGGCCCTGCACCGCTCGCCGGGCCCGCTGCCGACGCGCCAGGCAGACCCGGACGACTCGTCCCGGGTCCATCCGGCGCTCGCGGCGATCGAGGTGGACGAGGTGTTGGCGGCCGCGGGCGAGGTCGACCGGATGGGGCGGGGCCACCGTGCGGTTACGGCGTAGCAACCTGTCGGCCCCGGGCTACGGCCGGCGCCGGCACGGTCGCGGCGTCGTCTTCCTGGACACCGACGGGCGGCCGATCCGGGACCGGGACGAGCTGACCCGGCTCCGCGAACTGGTGATCCCGCCGGCCTGGAAGGACGTCTGGATCTGTCCGCATCCGGCCGGGCACATCCAGGCGGTCGGGGTCGACACGGCCGGGCGCCGGCAGTACCTCTACCACCCGACCTGGCGGCTGCGGCGGGACCAGGCCAAGTTCGACCACGTGCTGGAGGTCGCCGCCCGGCTGCCGGTACTGCGCGAACAGGTCTGCGCCGACCTGGCCGGGCGCGGACTGCGCCGTCCCCGGGTGTTGGCGACGGTGGCCCGGCTGCTGGACATGGGCACCTTCCGGATCGGCAGCGACCAGTACGCGGCCGGCGACGACCCGACGTACGGGGTGGCGACGCTCCGACCCGAGCACACGCGTACCCGGCACGGCGCGGTGGTCTTCGAGTTTCCGGCCAAGGGTGGCATCGACCAGGTGTTGCGGATCGACGACACCGAGGCCTGCCGGGTGCTGCGGGAACTGCGCCGGCGGCGGCGGGCCGCCCAGCGACTCTTCGGGTACTGGGACGGCCGCGGCTGGCGGGACGTACGCAGCGACGAGGTGAACGAATACCTGCGGACGGCGAGTGGCGGCGAGATGACGGCGAAGGACTTCCGCACCTGGCACGCGACCCTGTGGGCGTCCCGGGCACTCGCCGAGGCGGGGCCGCAGCAGTCGGTGACCGCCCGGCGCCGGGTGATCGCCGAGGTGATGCGCCGGGTCTCCGGGCGGCTCGGCAACACCCCGGCGGTGGCTCGGGCCTCCTATGTGGACCCTCGTCTGATCGACCTCTATCGGAGCGGCACCGTCGCCGAGGTCGGCCCGGGCAGCACCGACGCCGAGGCCGAACGCGCCGTCCTGGCGCTGCTCGCCCGGTAGCGACCCGCGTCGATCGATCGGATCCACCCGCCGGGCACGCCGCGCGTCGAGCCGGCAAACGCCCCGGCCGGAAAACCCTGAGCGGCCTGCTGACGTGCCACAATGCCAGCAATCTTGGCTAGCGACGGGAGGCGCCATGAGCACGGCGGCGACGTCCTCCTCCGTATCCGGCGAGCCCGCCGCGATCTCCGCGGTGGCGCTGGTCGGTCGGGACCGTGAGCTGGCGGCGCTGGTCGAGGCGACGAGTCGGCCGCCCTCGCTCGTGGTGGTGGAGGGCGAGGCCGGCATCGGCAAGACCCGGCTGGTGGACGAGTTGCGTTCCGGTGAGCGGAACGCCCGGGCGCCGGTCGTGGTGGCGGCGTGCCGGCGGGTGAGTGACCCGTTCCCGCTGTTTCCGGTGATCGAGGCCGTTCGTCAGCTGCGGGGACCACTGCGCGGCGCCACCCTGTCCACGGTGACCGGCGCCCTGCGCCCCCTGGTGCCGGAGCTGACCGACGTGCTGCCGCCGCTGCCGGAGCCGACCTCCGACCGGCGGGTCGAGCGGCATCGCGTCTTCCGGGCGCTGGTCGAGCTGCTTCGGGCGGCGGGGCCGCTGGTGCTGGTGCTGGAGGATCTGCACTGGGCCGACGCGGACACCCCCGACTTCCTGCGCTACCTGCTGGCCGATCCGCCGCCGAAGCTGTCGCTGGTGCTGACCTACCGGGACGAGGAGGTCGCCGCGCAGGTCCGCGCGATCCCGGCCCGCCTGCCGGCGGTGGTGCACCAGGCCCACGTACGTCTGGCGCCGCTGGACGTCGCCGGCACCGGCGCCCTGGCCGCTGCCATCCTCGGCATCGACCGGATCTCCGAGGGTTTCGCCGGCTATCTCTGCGAGCGGGCCTCCGGCCTCCCGTTCGCGATCGAGGAACTGCTGGCGCTGCTCCGTGCCAAGGGCAAGATCATGTACCGGCAGCGCGGCTGGGCCCGTCGTGCGCTGGACCGCCTGGACGTACCGGCCGGGATCCGGGACCAGGTACTCGAACGGATCGGCCACCTCGCGCCCGAAACCCGGTCGGTGCTGGCCGGCGCGGCCGTCCTGCAGGGCTTCGTGCCGCTGGAGGTGCTCACCGACACCTGCCGGCTGCCCGCACCGCGGGTGTGGCGCGCGGTGGAGGAGGCGCTGGCCGCCGGGGTGCTGGCGGAGGAGGGTGACCGGGTGGGCTTCCGGCACGTGCTCGCGGCCCAGGCGGTCTACGACGCGATCCCCGAGGTCCGGCGTGCCCGGCTGCACGCCCAGGCGGCGGACGCGCTGCAACTGCTGGACCCGCCACCGCTGGGCCGGATCGCCGCGCATCTGCGCCGGGGGAGCCGGACGGATGCCTGGGTGGATGCCGCCGAGCGCGCCGCCGAGCAGGCGCTGGCGGTGGGGCACGGCGCGCAGGCCGTCCGGCTGCTGGAGGAGGTGCTCCGGGACGCACCGCTGGACGCCGACCGGGCGGGGCGGCTCGCGGTGACCCTCGGCCGCACGCTGGCCGCCGACACCAGCGGTGACGAGGAGATCGTGGACCTGCTGCTGGGGGTTCTCGACCGGGAGCTGAGCTCGCCGGTCCGGGGCGAGCTGTCCCTGTTGACCGCGATAGCGATGGACGCGGGTCGCAGCGATCTGCACCGGCAGCGGGAGTTGTGCCGGGTGGCGGTGGAGCATCTCGATCCCCACCGGCACGACCTGCGGGCCTGGGCGATGGCCTGCCTGGGAATCCCGCTCGACCTGGACGTGCCCCTGGCGGAGTACCGGGACTGGCAACAACGGGCCCTGGCCGAGCTGGCGCGGGTCGCCGTGGTGGAGGACCAGATCCGGATGCTGGGCAAGGTGGCGATGGTGCAGGTCCTCAACGGTGACCGGCAGTGGCTTGAGCTGCTGGACCGGCTCGCCCGGATCGCCGAGGCCGACCCGGGCGCGGCGCGACGGCAGCACCGGGTCGAGGCGTGGGCGTGGTACGCGATCGGGGTCGAGGCGTGTTATGCCGGCCACCACGACCGGGCCGCCGAGCTGGTCGCCCGGGCGTTGGCGTACTCCGGAGCCTGGGAGCTGCCGCAGCGCGCCGCCAGCCTGCTGTCGGCCCGGGCCCTCCTCGACTACTGCACCGGCGAGTGGGACGGCCTGCTGCCCAGGGTGGAGCGGCTCTTCGCCGAACTCGTCGACTTCGTACCGGCGCGTACCGAGGTGGAGCTGATCGCGGGTGGACTGCGGCTGGCAAGGGGTGAGTTGGCCGAGGCACGGGAACGGCTGGGTGCGCCGGCCACGGAAGGCTCGGCCGTGCTCAGCCACGGTGGCCTCGGCACCGCCGCCGCGCTTCGTCTCGCGCTCGCCGACGGCGACTCGGCGGCAGCCGCGGAGATGACCCGGCAGCAGATCGCGGTGATCCGGCGACGCGGCATCTGGGCTCCGGTTGCCCGCTGCCTGCCGGCGATGACCGAGGCGCTGGTCCTCGCCGGTGATCTGGCGGGTGCTCGGGAACTGCTCACCGAGGCGGCCGGGGAACTGCGAGCCCTGGACGTCCCGCTGGCCGGGGCTGCTCTGCGGCATTCCCGGGGAGTGCTCGCGGCGGCGTGCCGGCGGCACCGGTCCGCCGCCATCGGACTGCTCGCCGCCGCCGCCGAGTACGACCGGCTGCGCTGCCCGTACGAGGCGGCGCAGGCCTGGGAGCGGGCGGCCGGGAGTCAGTTCGCCGGCGGGGACCCGGCGGCGGCGGGTGAGTCGTTGCGTACGGCGCTGGCGACGTACCAGCGGCTGGGCGCCAGCTGGGATCTCGACCGGGCCGCCGGCTCCGCCCGCCGGTACGGAGTCGCCGTCCCGGCCCGGCACCGCCGGGGGCGGCGCGGCTATGGTGACCAGCTCTCGCCGCGCGAGCGCGAGGTCGCGGCGCTGGTGGCCGACGGCCGGACCAACCAGGAGATCGCGGACGCGCTGTACCTGTCGGTCAGTACCGTCGAGAAGCACGTCGCGGCGGTGACCCGCAAGCTCGATGCGGGATCCCGCCGGCAGGTCCGGGACCGGATGCGCGGCGCACCCGCCACCGTTGGTGGTACGCCGACCAATTAGTTGGCGGTCTTCCCGCCATTGCTACGCCGCGTTGACCTGCGCACGCTGCAAGCGTGAATGCCGGAGCATCCCCGCCCGACGTCGACCCGGACCCGAAGCCGGCCCCGAAGCCGAAGCTGGCCCCGGAGCCGAATCCGAATCCGGACCCAGGGCCGAAGCTGGCCCCGAATCCGAATCCGGACCCAGGGCCGAAGCTGCCCCCGGCCCCGGAGCCGAATCCGAATCCGGGTCCTTCACCGTCTGCGGTCACCGCCGCCGTCGACGACGACGACGATCCGACGGAGAAGCCCCAAAGTGGACAGACTGACGAAGACTGGCTGCCGTTGTGAGCGATCGGGAATCTGACCGCTCCTGCTCGCCAGCGACCCCTGGCACGCGGGCACGGCGGAGGCGGCCGGGACGGCGGGGGATCACAATCCGCGGCACACAGATCAGGTAGGAGAGCAGATGCACCCATACCGTCGATATACCGCTTTCGCCACGGCCCTGCTCGTGGCGCTGCCGCTGGCGGTGGCCAGCGCCCCGGCGAACGCCGAACCACCCGCAGCCCGGCCGGTCATCCCGGCACTGCGGGAGCTTGCCGGCGGCGCACCGCAGGTCCACGACATCACGCTGGTCACCGGCGACCGGGTGCAGGTGACGATCCCCGCCTCCGGCAAGCCCCAGGTCGAGACGGAGGTGTCGGCCCGCCCGGACGGCCGGCAGGTCCTCGTCCGGGCGCTGGTCGACCAGGACAACCTCTACGTGCTGCCGTCGGACGCGGCGGAGCTGGTCGCGGCCGGGCGGCTGGACCGGCGGCTCTTCGACGTCCGCCGGTTGATCGCGGAGAACCGCACGGACGGCTCGGCGGCCACCGTGCCGGTCGTCGTCGGCTATCAGGGGGCTGGCCCGGACCTGCGGTCGGCCCGTTCCAGGGCGACGGCCGAGAAGACGTTGCGGGCCAGGGCGGACGAACTGCCGGGCAGCCGGGAGGTGCGGGCCCTCGACAGCATCAACGGTGCCGCGCTGGACGTGGCGAAGAACGAGGCGGCAGCGTTCTGGGCGCAGGTGTCGCCCAGGCCGGGGCAGCTCGGTGCCGGCCTGGACCGGCTGTGGCTGGACGGCACGGCCCGGGTGTCGCTGGACGTCAGCGTCCCGTTGACCGGTGCGCCGCAGGCGTGGGCGGCTGGCTTCGACGGCACCGGGGTCAGGGTCGGGGTATTGGACACCGGCATCGACGCCCAGCACCCGGACCTCGCCGGCAAGGTGGTGACGAGCCAGAGCTTCGTGCAGGGGCAGACGGTCGCCGACGGCCACGGGCACGGTACTCACGTCGCGGCCACCATCGCCAGCACCGGCGACAGCTTCCGGGGCATGGCACCCGGAGCGAACCTGCTGGTCGGCAAGGTCTGCAACGACGGCGGCAACTGTTACGACTCGGACGTGATCGCCGGGATGGAGTGGGCCGCCGCCGACCAGGACGCCGACATCGTCAGCATGAGCCTCGGCGGTGACCCCACCGACGGCACCGACCCGGTGAGCATGGCTGTCAACACCCTCACCGCCAGCACCGGTGCCTTGTTCGTGATCGCTGCCGGCAATGAGGGAGCGCCCCGCAGCGTCGGCTCGCCCGGGGCGGCCGACGCGGCGCTGACCGTGGCGGCGGTGGACAAGTCCGGCCAGCTCACCAACTTCTCCAGCAACGGTCCCCGGCTCGGGGACTACGCGCTCAAGCCGGAACTGGCCGCGCCGGGCTTCGAGATCGTCGCGGCCAAGCCGGGCGGTGGCCACCAGCCGATGTCGGGCACCTCGATGGCCACCCCGCACGTGGCGGGCGCCGCGGCGATCCTGGCCCAGCAGCACCCGGACTGGACCGCGGCCCAGCTCAAGGCGGCGCTGATCGGTACGGCGAAGGACGACCGCTTCACCGTCTACCAGACCGGCTCCGGCCAGCTCGACGTGGCCGCCGCCGTCCGGTCGACGGTGGTCCCGACGACCTCGGCGGCGGACTTCGGTCGGCTCAGGTACCCCCAGCAGGGCTCCGCCAGCCGCACGGTGACCTACCGCAACACCGGATCCGAGCCGGTGACGCTCGCCCTTACGGCGGCCCTGGCGAATCCGGACGGCGCGGCACCGGCCGGCATGCTGACGGTGACGCCGTCCAGCGTGCAGGTGCCGGCCGGCGGCACCGCCGACGTGACGGTGGCGCTCGACACGGAGAAGGGTACGGCCGGGCTCTACTCCGGCCAGATCGTCGCCACGGCCGGCGACCTGACCCTGCGGACGCCGGTCGGCGCCTACAAGGAGTCGCTGGGTCACGACCTGACGGTGAAGGTGGTGGACCGGACGGACGCCGCCGCCGTGGCGCGGGGCTCGGTCATCATCCGGCGGACCGACGTGGACACCGGCGAGTGGATCATCCTGCCGGCGGCCGCGACAGTGAGCGAACACCTGGACGAGGGCGTCTACGCGGTGACCTCGGTCGCCCTCTTCGACTACGACACCAACGAGTTGAACAACGCGGTGGCGCTCGCCGACCCGCAGGTGGAACTCTCCGCCGACACCACGATCACGCTCGACATGAACCGGGCCGTACCGATGGAGGTCCGCACGGACCGGCCGACCGAGGAGTACGGAGTCAGCTTCAACTTCTGGCACCAGGTGGACGGTTCACCGATGGGCTTCGGCGAGGTGACCGGACAGGCGCCCTACGGCGTCAAGGGCTGGGCGCTGCCGACCGAGCGGGTCACGGTCGGGAAGTTCTTCTTCGAACACGGGCACCTGCTCGGTACCCCGGTGCTCACCGCCCGGGTTCCGGAGCTGAAGGGACAGGGCAACCTGCATCCGCGATACCAGCACTACTCGGCGAGCGTGCAGCGGCTGGACGGCAAGGGCCGGTTGCCGATCGTCGATGTCGGCGCGGGCGAGGAGGCGGACTTCGCCCGGGCCAAGGTGCGCGGCAAGGTCGCGCTACTGGCCGTCGGTGACCGGTCGGTCGTCCCGTCCCTCGGCGCCGAGAGCGTACTCCCGGCGCTGAACCGGGCCGCGCGGGCCGGCGCCGCCGCGGTGCTCGCCTACGGCAACGAGGGGATGCCCCGGCTGACCGGATTCCAGTTGCCGTACAGCGTCTTCCCGCTGCCCACCATCGCGGTCCCGGCGGCGGAGGGGAAGGCGATCCAGGCCCGGCTGGCCGGGGGCAAGGGGGCCAGGGGCAACGGACCGGCCAGAGGCAAGGCCACCTTCCACTACCACGGCCAGCCGTCCATCCCGGACGTCTACACGCTGTCCTACCTGGAGCAGAACCAGATCCCCCGCTCCCTGACCAACCGGGTGCGGGACAGGGACCTGGTGAACCTCCGGCAGGAGTACCACGCCGACCGGCCGGTCGCGCAGGAGCTGGGGGCGCTGCCGTCCTGGCCGACCCTGGTCCCGGTCGACGCCCTCGCCTCGTCCTTCTCCCTGCTGACCCTGGAGGAGACGGTCGGACCGACCGCCCGCACCCAGCACATCGGGCCGGTCTCCGACACCACCCTCTGGTTCCGCCGGGTGGTCACCGCCGACCTGGCGGAGTGGCTGGTCAAGGGCCCCGGTCACCAGCCCTGGTACCAGCTCGGGGGGATGTACGACTACCAGGTCTTCACCCGGCCGCACAACGGGGTGGAAACCTGGGGCGAGGGACCCACCCCGCCGAGCTCACTGGCTGTTGACCAGCAGACGATGGCCGTACTGTCAGAGGGTCCGCCGTGCGCCGTCTGCCGGTACACCGGGTGGTTCTCCGGCGACATGATGCCGATCTTCACGATGACCGCCGACGAGGACGGACACTACGACCAGCCGACCACCTACTCGAACTCGAAGGAGTTCGAGGGCATCGAAGGGGTCGACGAGATCCACCTCTACGCCGACGGCGTGGAGCTGCCCCAGCAGAGCCTGGTCGGGATCCCGGGCATGATGCCGTACTACGAGCTACCCGACCGACCCACCTCGTACCGGATGACCCAGCACTTCGAGGACATCTCGCCGCACGGTGGGTACGGCACCAAGGTGGACAGCGAGTGGGTCTTCCGGTCGCAGACTCCGGATGGCAAGGAGATCCCGCGCGGCTACGACGGGCTCGACCTCTGCGTGGACAAGTGTGGCGTGCAACCGCTGATCTTCCTGCGGTACGACCTCGACCTCAACCTCGACAACCGGTTGCCGGCTGGTCGCAAGCACGTGTTCACGGTCGAGCCCTATCGGCAGCCGACCACCGCAGCGCTGCCGAAGATCGCCGGCCTGAGGATGGAGGCGAGCTACGACGACGGCCGGACCTGGACGAAGCTGCACGTCAGGCAGCTGCCGGACGGGACGTACCGGGTCCAGGCGGACCACCCGAGGCGGCCGGGCTCGGAGACCGTGAAGTTGCGGACCGAGGCGTGGGACGCCGCGGGTAACCGGATCGTGCAGACGCTGCACAACGCCTACGGGTTGACCACCCGACGCTGATCGCTCGCAAGAAAGGGGAAGCCGCCCACTCAAGGGCCTGCCGCCCGTCACGCCGCGCCCAGAGCGCGACGTGGCGGGCGGCGTGCTGTGCCCTGCGCCGTTTGTGGGTCTGGCTCGGCCGCTCGCGGGCCTGCCTGGCCGGCTCGGCGGTTGTGCCGGTGCCTGTGTCGGTGCATGGATTGAAGCCTGCGCCCAGTGATGGAACAATCACACCGCGCCACGGATTGGGTTTCGATCGCCGGGTACGTCCGATAAGGAGTTGGAATGAACCATGCCCTCAAAGTCGCGATGGCCGAAACCGGTCAGACGGCCGAATCGCTCGCGGGTCAGATCGGCGTGGACCCCAAGACGGCGGCACGGTGGGTGACCCCTGGACGGATTCCGCAGACTCGACATCGTGCCCAGGTCGCGGCGGCCGTCGGCCGGGACATAGGGGACCTTTGGCCGGACGTACTGCGCCGCCGCGAGCCGGTCTGGCTGCGCGAGTGGCTCGAAATCGAACGGGAGGCGCGGCTGCTCCGCTGGTTCGAGCCGGCACTGGTGCCCGGCCTGTTGCAGACCGAGGCGTACGCGCGGGCGGTGCTCGGCTGGGGCGGCCTGATGACCGCCGACGAGGTGGAGCAGCGCACCCAGTCCCGGATGGAGCGGCAGGGCATCCTCGCCGGCTCGAAGCCGCCACAGTTCTTCGTCATGGTCGACGAGGCGGTGCTGCGCCGCTGCGTCGGCGGCCCGGCGATCATGGCCGAGCAGTGCGAACGCCTCGTCCAGTTCGCCGAGCGCCCGCACATCCACATCCAGGTCGTCCCCGCCACCGCCGGGGGACACGTCGGCCTCGCCGGAGGATTCATCCTGGCCAAGGGACCGTCCGGGGCGGCGGCGCACCTGGACAACCGGCTACGCGCGCACGTGGTCAGCCAGCAGGACGAGATTGATACCCTCGAAGAGGCGTGGGAGGCCATTCGGGCGGTAGCCCTGCCCACCGAGCAGACCCTCGGACTGATCAAGGAAGTGGCGGCGACATGGCAGACCTGACCGGTGCCATCTGGCGGAAGTCGACCCGCAGCAGCAACGGCGGATCCACCTGCGTCGAGGTGGCGAAGAACCTTCCCGACATCGTCGGCGTGCGGGACAGCAAGGACCCGGCCGGACCGGTGCTGACCTTCGGCCCGACGGCCTGGCGCGCGTTCGTCCGCGACGTCACGCCCCGCTGACCGCAGCAGCACCCGTGCCCCGTACCGTCGCGGTACGGGGCACCGCCGTACCCGGCACTCAGTCGTTGAGTACGTGCGCCAGCTCGTCGCGGAAGCGCCGCTCCGACTCGGTCACCTCGTCGCCGCCGAGCCCCAGCACCCCACCGGTCGACGCGGCGGTCACCACGTACTCGGCGATGGTCAGAAGCCAGTGCCGGTACGCCCCGGCCTCGCCCTCGGAGACCCGGCCGGCGAGCAGCTTCGAGGCGCTCCGCGCCCGGCTCAGCACGTCGGCGATCAGCGCCTTCGGGTCGTCCGGTTCGATCACCGGCAGTTCCTCGCCCACCTCCGGGTCACCGATGCGGATGATCAGCTCTCCGGCGACGGCGGCGACCAGCGGGCTGGCCGACTCCCGTCCGGCGGCGATCCTCTCCAGCCCGGCGGCGTTCTCCGTCCGGGTCCGACGGCCACCGTCCGACTCGGCGGCGCTCGCCGCGGTCAGCACCGACTGCGGCAGGCCGACCAGCAGACCCCACTCGTCGTCGGAGAATCCGAACTCGCTCGCATACAGCGGTTGCTCGGTCACGGCAACCTCCCTCCACTGAGAACAAACCATCACATCCCACGGCACGGCGGGCCCGAGGGCAAACCGAATCGCCGTACGACGTCCCGGGCGTCCCGGCGTCCTGTGCTCCGTACCCCGAGACACCGCAGCTCAGTCGTCAATTGGCTCCAGCAGGCCCTGCTCGCTGACCACCGGCACCGACAGCGTCTTGTAGCCCACCTCGTCGAAGAGCACCGTCATCCGGTCACCCTCGTAGCTGAGTACCATTCCGGAACCCCACTCGGTGTGCCGGACCGTGCTGTGCACCGGGAAGGGTTCGCTGGCTTTGGAGGCGTTTCGGGCAGCACGCCGGCCGGGGCGGCGCCGTTTCGTGCCGGTGCCGTTCGACCCGGTGCCGTTCGACCCGGTGGCGTCCAAGCCGGTGGCGTCCCGTCCGGCGTGGCAGTTGTCGCAGTGACCGCAGGGCTTCGGCAGCCGCTCGCCGAAGTACGCCAGCAGGGTCTGCCCCCGGCAGCTCCGGGTCTCGGCGAACGCCCGCATCATGTCGGTACGCGAGCGTTGCACCGTCTGCTGCCGTTCCGTCTCGGCCAGCGCGGCGGTGGCCGCGTCGACGGGCTTCGGGGCGTACCGGGGGCTGCCGAGCCGGTTGTCGGCCCGGGTGTCGGCGGCGCCCACCTGTTCCAGCAGGGCGAGGAGCTGGCCGAGCTTGCGGGCACCGAGCCCGGTCCGCTCGCGCAGCGCCTTCCGGGTGGTCGGCCCCTCCCGGAGCAGCGCGGCGAGGTCACGCAGCTCCTCCGGGTCCGGGGTGCCGCCGTTGAAGTACCGGCGCAGCCCGACGTCCTCGGCCCGCCAGAGCAGCAGCGCGCGGGCCGGCTCGCCGTCCCGCCCGGCCCGGCCGATCTCCTGGAGGTAGCTGTCCGGCGCGTCCGGCAGCGCCATGTGCGCCACCCAGCGGATGTTCGGCTTGTCGATCCCCATCCCGAACGCCGAGGTGGCGACCATGATCGGTACCCGGTCGGCGAGGAACTCCTCGTGCAGGTCCTCGCGGGCCCCGGCCGGCATCCCGCCGTGGTAGTACTTCGCCGGGAAGTCGGCAGCGGTCAGCCGCTCGGCCAACTCCTCGGCGGCCCGGCGGGTCGGCACGTAGACGATCCCGGGCGGGGACTCGGCGCGGAGCAGCGCGAGCAGCCGCCGCCACCGGTAGTCCTCGGTGGCGCAGTTCGCCACCTCCAGGAACAGGTTGGCGCGGTCCAGCCCGGAGACCACCACCCGGGGCTTGCGCAGGCCGAGCCGGCTGACGATGTCGTCCCGGACCGGCGGCGACGCGGTGGCGGTCAGCGCGACCACCGGCGGGCGGCCCAGCTCCCGGATCAGGTGCCCCAGCGCCAGGAAGTCGGGACGGAAGTCGTGCCCCCAGGCCGAAATGCAGTGCGCCTCGTCGACCGCGACCAGGGCCGGGCGCAGCGCGCGTACCTCGGCCAGCCGGTCCGGGTTGCTGAGCTGTTCGGGGGTGGTGAAGAGGAACCGGGCCCGGCCGGACCGGATCTCGTCCAGGGCGGCGGTCTGCTGCCCGGGGCTCTCCGCCGAACTGATCCGTACCGCGCGCAGCTCCGGTCGGCCACGGTCGTTGAGCGCGGTGATCTGGTCCTGCTGGAGGGCGAGCAGAGGCGAGATCACCACCGTCGGTCCGGGCAACAGCGTCGCCGGTACCTGGTAGACGGCCGACTTTCCGGCCCCGGTCGGCAGTACGACGAGAGCGTCCCGGCCGCGCATCAGCGCACGCATCGCGGTGAGTTGGTCGGGGCGCAGCGATCGCCAACCGAACCGGTGCCGTGCGGTACGGCGGAGCCGGCTGGCGTGCAGGGGTGTCAGCTTCATCGGTCGCCGGTGGTACCCAGCGCATCCCACACCGAAACGACGGCCGCGCCGCCGGCCGGCGGCCGGCATCGGCTCGGCCGGTCCGGGGGTGCGTCGCGGGGCGTGTGGGAGTAGGTCGACGGTCGGGTGATGTGTTTTGAACGGGTGGTGCTGGCGAGGGATTGCCGGCACCACCCGTTCGGTTTCATTGCTGGCTGGGTGTCAGCCGATGGTCTTGGCATCAGTAAGGGCTTGATCGTGGTAGGAGGTGTCGTCTGTATCGTCGCGTCCGCTGGCGCTTGCACCGTCGTCGCCGGAGCGGCCCTTGTTGGCGGCGTTCTCGTGGACGGTTACAAAAACGACTGGGATCTTTCCGAAATGAACTGGCGCGGGCACATTACTGACGCTGCCTTCATTATCGCCGGTGCTGGACTGGCTCGGGCGGCGGCTGGATCCGGACGTGCGTACCTGCGGGACACCCCCTGGAAATTCAACCCGGGCCTAGCCGAGAAGATGCCGACTCGCACGACTGTGATGGGCAACGCGGTCAGGGCCAGGGCCCCAATATCGGTGATCAACGCAGGGTACGTAACGGATGATGTAATTCACTCAATTCCGGCTCTGAGTTATGCGTCCACTAGGTCCAAGCAGCTGATCAACACCTTCGATCCGGTTGCTACACTTCCAGCTCTGTCTGGTAACGCGAACATGTGGGCCGCGACCAACGGCCCTGACCGTTGGTGACGATGGGATGGCAATGAGGAGTTGGACCAACTGGGCGGGTGGGCTCCTGCTCTGTCTGCTCTGCGTCTTTATGATGGTGATGTTCAGCCTGAATCCGGCGAACAGCTGGGCCGAGCTCGTGACTGTCGCCACGTTCCTCACCGTCGTCTGCTATCTTATAGCGCTGTTTACGATGTTCTCTTATGTAGAAGCGACTGCCGTCGGCCTGGTAGTCGTTAATCCAGGATCGACTCACCGCATTTCTTGGGGAGAAGTCAGTGGGGTTTCGACTGAGCGGGGTCTCGTCGTCAGGACCGAAGGGGGCAGTGAAATTGACTGCTACGCCTTCCAGGCGTCGCTTGTCGGACGTGTTTTGGGCTATCCTGGGGCACGCCGGGCAGCGCGTAAGATAGAACGGGCCCGGGCTGGAGAAGTCGTTCCGGCGCTGGCTGGCGGTGGTGCTGTTCCCGCGTTCCCATGGCGGCGCCATACGTATTGGATCCTCGGCATCTGGGTTATGCTGGCGCTGCTGATTCCTGCGCTAGTGCCCTTCCCCTCGTAGCGTGGAGGCCAGAACCTGAGAAATAGTACTCCAGTCGCACTTGTTGGATCGAGGTTCCGGCAGTTTACAGGCCATTTGGGCGGCGTTCGTCGCTAGAAATTCAAAATGAATCTCGATGTGCGAGCTGCATGAACTCGCATTTGCTGTGTGTCGCTTTCGGTGGTGACGGAGAGTGCTGCTGTCCGAGGAGGATGCGGTGGCGGAGCAGGGTGAAGCCTGCTCGTTCGTGCATTTGGCGTGCGATCCGTTTGGTCTTGGTGTTGACGCCTTCGGTGGGGCCGTTGCTGTACGGAAGCGTGAGCGCGGCGTTCACAGCGTCGCGGTCCTGTTCCAGGCCTCGGATGAAGGCGTGCAGGTGGGGTAGATCGGCCGCGTGGACCGGGGCGATCCAGAGCGAGAGCCTGTCGGTGTTTCCCGCTTTGGGCGTCAGGAGTTCGGCGAAGCCGGCGACAACGGCGGCCAGGTGGGTCATCTCGGGGCAGGCCGCAGTGAGCCGTGCCAGAAGATCTCGGGGTCGTCACGTGTGAATTGCGTGAGGTCCGTGGGGCTCGGAGGTCAACGCCTCTTAGTGTTGCCTAACGCGCGATGAGTTTGGCGTGCTCGTTAGTGGCTCGCCACGACCTCGGACCGTTCCACCGTAGGTGTCCGTCGACGCTGAACGTTCCTGTTTGGAGCAGCGCCGGCCGGGTGGGGTTTGTAGCCTTGGAGCAAACGTGAGGATGTGAAGATGTCGACGCTGGCAACTGTTACCGGGCTCGTCATGGGAGGCGGCCTCGTCGGCGCGGGCCTCACGATCGTGTTGACCGGTCATATGCCGGATTTTCCTGGCCCGATCCGCCATGCCGGCGCGATGTTCGCGCTTCCTGGTCTGGGACTCCTGCTGATTCAGGGCATGGGACACGGGAGCGGTGTGCTGGCGCTGATCTGTGGGCTTGCGGCGTTCGCGTCCTTCGGCTGGGGCACGTGGCTCGGCTTCCGGTACCTCCCGCTGGTCTTGGCCAGGAGCCGCGATCGGAAGGGGCGAGCTGACCGGCGGCGAGGCGATCGCGGACCTGGTGGTGTTGCGGCAGGAGCCAGGCCTGCTCGGGACGATAGCCTCTGACGCCACCGCGTGGCGGATCCTCGACGGTATCGACGAGGCGGCCCTGCAGCGGCTTCGGGCCGCTCGCGCCGTCGCCCGGGAACTGGCCGGAGGTAGCAGGGCGGGCATGACCTGTCCGAATGGTCATCGAGGTTCTCTAGGCCTTGTTGATCGTCCGAGGTGATCGATCGAGGCGAGCTTGCCGAGGCGTCGTTGCCGTCGGGTGGCGGTGGTAGGTGCTTCGATCCAGGTCACCATCGCCAAGTGCTGATCCGCCCCGGCTTTGGTAGCGGCTACTTTAGCGGCGGCCGAACATCGAGCGCAGCGCGGCGAGCAGCAGCACGGTACCGAGGATGGCGCCGACGATCCGGACGCCCGGGATGTCGAACCAGCTCGTCTCCTGGGCCGCGAGCAGGCGCTGCGGCAGTTCGCTGAGCCGTGCCGTGGTCTCCGGGATGCTGGACTGCATTCCAGCACTGTCGCACGTCGTCCCGGTCAGCTCCCAGCGACGCAGCCGTTCCGGCTAATAGGAAGGTTTCTTGACTATTTGCTGAGGTGGTGTGACCATGGCTGCACCCGCCACTACCAGGGATGGCGGCCGTCCACAGTAGATGCGGGGGAACCGGCGGGATGAGCGGAACGACGGACAACCTGTCCAGCCTGGCGGCGGCGGTGCTCCAGCCCGGGTTCGTCGGCACCAGCCGGCCGCCGGACTGGGTGCGCCGGTGGCTCGGTGAAGGGCTCGGCGGGGTGGTCCTGTTCGCCCGCAACGTGGTCGACACAGAGCAGGTCGCCGCGCTGACCGACGCGATGCGGGCGGAACGGCCGGACGTGCTGGTGGCGATCGACGAGGAGGCCGGCGACGTCACCCGGCTGGAGTCCCGGCTGGGCAGCTCCCGGCCGGGCAACCTGGCGCTCGGCGCGATCGACGATCCCGAGCTGACCGAGGCGGTCGCCCGCGACCTCGGCGCCGAGCTGGCCGCCGCCGGCATCACCCTGAACTATGCCCCGGACGCCGACGTGAACGCCAACCCCGACAACCCGGTGATCGGCGTACGGTCCTTCGGGGCCGATCCGGGGCTGGTCGCCCGGCACACCGCCGCCTGGATACGCGGCCTCCAGTCGGCCGGGGTCGCCGCCTGCGCCAAGCACTTCCCCGGGCACGGGGACACCAGCGTCGACTCGCATCTCGACGTACCCCGGATCGCGGTCTCCCGGGCCCGACTCGACGCCTGCGAGCTGCCGCCGTTCCGGGCCGCGATCGACGCCGGGGTGCAGGCGGTGATGACCGGCCACCTGCTGGTCCCGGCGGTCGACGAGGAGTGGCCAGCGACGCTGAGCCGGCGGGTGCTGACCGACCTGCTCCGCGAGGAGCTGGGCTTCCAGGGTGTGGTGGTGACCGACGGCATCGAGATGCGCGCGGTCGCCGACCGGTACGGCTTCACCGGAGCGACCGTCCGGGCCCTGGTCGCCGGGGCCGACGCGATCTGTGTCGGGGGCGAGCACGCCGACGAGGCGGACGCCCTGCGGCTGCGGGACGCGATCGTCGACGCGGTGCTCGCCGGGGTGTTGCCGGAGGAGCGCCTGGTCGAGGCGGCCAAGCGGGTCGGTGAGCTGGCCGAGTGGAGCAGTGCCGCCCGGACGCACCGCGCCGGATGGACACCCGCCGGTCCGGACGGCTCCCCGCTGGGCCTGGCCGCCGCCCGGCGGGCGGTCCGGGTCAGCCACGGCGCCGGCCCGGCCGTGCTGCCGTTGACCGGCCCGGCCCAGGTGCTGGAGTTCGAGCCGCCCCGGAACATCGCGATCGGTGCCGAGACGCCGTGGGGCGTGGGTGCCCCGTTGGCCGCCCTGCTCCCCGGCACCACGACGGTACGGCTGGCCGCCGACGACCTGAGCACCGAGCATGCCCCGCCGGCCGGGGCGCTCACCGCGGCGGCCGGGCGGCCACTGGTGCTGGTCGTCCGCGACCTGCACCGGCACGACTGGATGACGGCGGCGGTACGCCGGATCCTGGCCGACCGTCCGGACGCCGTGGTGGTGGAACTCGGGCTGCCCTCGATGGTCATCGGCCGGGTGCACCTGGCCACCTACGGCGCCACCCGCGCCGCCGGCCGGGCCGCAGCCGAGGTGCTCGCCGGTCGGGCCGCCGCCGAGCTGCTCACCGGCAGGTCCTGATCGGACGGTCGGGTCGACCGCGTCCGGATCGAGGTCGGACAGCACCAGCAGCCCGCTATTCGTACCATCGCTGTCACAAAGGGTGCCCCCACGTTCACGCCGAGTCGCTGTATCGTTCGTCCGGTGACCCCTCGCTGGCAGCGGGCCGCCCTCACCCAGTCCTGGACCCGGTGGCTACCCTGCGCCTTCGTCTACCTCACCCTCGTGCCGGGGGAGTCCCAGTTTCCCCGGTCGGCCTGGTCGGCGATCGTCCCGTGGGAGGGCTCGGCGTGGTGTGATCCCGGCAGCGTCGACGATTGGGTGGCGCGGGCCCGCCGCCGTCGCGCCGGCCGGGACGCCGAGGACGCCGAGCTGCACGCCCGGCAGCACTACGCCTGGATGGTCCGGATCCGCGCCACCCGGATCGAGGTGTTCGCCGAGATGTGCCGGCGGCGTGACCTGCCGGTCCCGCACACCGTCGGTGAGCTACTGCTCTGCCTGGCGGAGTTCGGCCTCTTCGAGCTGACCGATCTCGACGGTGACGATCCGTGGGTCACGCCCCGGCTGGACCGCGATCCGCTGGAACTGCTGCCGCTGACCGAGGCGGAGCGGGAGCTGGAGGTGCGGGCCCAGCGGGACGACCAGGCCGTGCTGGTGGCCATCGCGATTCGCCGGCTGGCCCAGCGCACCCGGCGGCGATGGCGACGCCGCGTGGTCAGTACCAGCCTGACCAGCCTGGCCGGCGCGGCCGGCGTCACCGAGGAGCAGGCCCGGCGCTCGCTCGCCGATCTCGGTCAGATCGCCGAGCTGGTCGTCGACGACGGTCGTGGTGGCGACTGGCTGCGGCTCAGCGTGCCCTGGCCGGACTTCCGGCTCCGCTTCCCGTTCACCGAGCTACCCGCCCCGGAACACGCGATCTGAACCGATCTGGACCGCCCGGTCAGGGAACGAGTTCGGACGGTCACGGGACGGGTGCGGACCGCCCGGTCACGGGACGAGTCTGGACCGCGCCTTCACGGGACGAGCCGGAGGATGCGGTCGTCGTCGTCCTCCGGCGATCCGCGCCCGTCGCGGTTGGAGGTGAGCACCCACAGCGACCCGTCCGGCGCCGGTGCGACATGCCGCAGCCGGCCGTACTCGCGGGTCAGCAGCGCCTCGGCGCCCTGCCCGTCGGTGCCGATCCGGTAGAGCCGCTGTCCGCGCAGGCAGGCGAGCCAGATCCGGTCGCCGACCACCGCCAGCCCGCTCGGGGACGCCTCGGCCGTACCCCAGGTGGCGACCGGGGCGACGAACCGGGAGTCGTCGGAGTCGCCCTCCACCTCCGGCCAGCCGTAGTTGCCGCCCGGCGTGATCCGGTTGAGTTCGTCGTAGTGGTTCTGGCCGAACTCGGCCGCGTACATCGTCCCGTCGGCGTGCCAGCCGAGCCCCTGCACGTTGCGGTGCCCGTAGCTGTAGAGCAGGGTGTCGCCGAACGGGTTGCCGGGGGCGGGAGCGCCGTCCGGGGTCATCCGCAGGATCTTGCCGGCCAGGCTGTTCCGGTCCTGCGCCGCGTCCCGGTCCCCGGCGTCGCCGGTGCCGACGTAGAGCATGCCGTCCGGGCCGAAGGCGATCCGCCCGCCGTTGTGCGTACGCGAGCCGCGCGGGATGCCGCTCAGCACGATCTCCGGGCTTCCCTCGCCGAGGCGCAGCCGGGCAACCCGGTTGTCGTCCGCGGCGGTGTAGTAGACGTACACCCAGCGGTCGGTGGCGTAGTCGGGGGAGACGGCGATGCCGAGCAGGCCGCCCTCGCCGGCCGGCGTCGCCTCCTCGATCCGGGCCACCTCCCGGGCGGTACCGCCGGAAACCTGGAGGATCCGCTTGCTGTCCCGCTCGGTCACCAGCGCTGAGCCGTCGGGGAGGAAGGCCAGTCCCCACGGCGCCTCGAGGTTCGCCACCAGGGTCTGCACGGTGCCGGGCCGGATCCGGGGTGCGTCCGAGACCGACGGGTCGGCGAACCAGCCCCGCCACAGCCCGACCCCGACTCCGGCGGCGGCCAGCGCCACCACCGCGACCAGCACGATGATCCACCGACCCGCCCGGCCCGTCGTGCGCACTCCCGGCTCCGCCACGGGTACGACGGTAGCCCGTGCCCGGACCCACGATCGTCGCGCCCCGGGACGGCTCACCGGGCCCACGATCGTCGCGCCCGGGACGGCGGCTCAGCCGTCGGCCACCACCGACGAGTACTCCGGATGCCGCTGGAGGAAGGCGAGCAGGAACGGGCAGGTGACCCGGACCCGCTCGCCCCGGTCCCGGAGCTGGTCGAGGGTGCCCCTGGCCAGTGCGCTGCCGACACCCTTGCCCTCGAACTGCTTGTCGACCTGGGTGTGCGCCAGCACCATCGTCCCGGACTCGACCTGGTAGCCGATGAAGCCGGCCAGGGCATCGTCGACCAGGATCTCGAAGCGGCGGCGGGCGGCGTTTTCTTGGACGAGAGAGTTCATCGGAGCAATTCTCCACCAACCAGCCCGGTGTTGCCGGTGACCCCGCCCACCACCAGCCGGTCGAGTTCGCCGAGCAGCCGGTCGACATCGTCGGCGGTGTTGTAGTGGTAGACGCTGGCCCGGACCGCCCCGCCACTGTCCCGCAGCCCCAGCGCCGAGAAGTACTCGTACGCGTAGTAGTCGCCGGCCGAGACGCAGACCCCGCGCTCGCCGAGCGCGGCGGCGGTCTGCTGCGGGGTCTGGCCGGCGAGCCGGAACGAGACGGTGGGGCAGCGGTGCCCGGGCGAGCCGTGGATGGTCACCCCGGGCAGCCCGGCCAGACCCTGGTGCAGGCGGGCGAAGAGTCGTTCCTCGTGGGCGAGCGCGGCGGCCAGACCGGCCCGTACCCGGGTCCGCCGGTCACCGGTCGCCTCCGGGTCCAGCGCGGCCAGGTGGTCGACGGCGGCCCGGATCCCGGCCAGCAGCGGAAAGCTCGGCGTGCCGAGTTCGAACCGCTCCGGCGCCCGGTCCGGGGACGGGAGCAGCTTGGCCGGGCGCAGTTCCGCCCAGCGGGCCGGGTCGGCGACGACGGCGGCGACGTGTGGGCCGGACCACTTGTAGGCGCTGGTCACATAGAAGTCGGCGCCGAGCGCGGCGACGTCGGTGGGACCGTGCGGGGTGGCGTGCACCCCGTCGACGTAGACCAGCGCACCGGCCGCGTGCGCGGTCGCGGCGATCCCGGCCACGTCCGGCACGGTGCCGATGGCGTTGCTGCCGGCGGTGAGCGCCACCACCCGGGTACGCCGGCCGACCAGGTCGGCGTACTGGTCGGCCGGCAGCTCGCCGGTCTCCGGGTCGAACTCGGCCCACCGGACGACCGCGCCGGTCGCCTCGGCGGCCTGCACCCAGGGCCGGACGTTGGCGTCGTGGTCGAGCCGGGAGACCACCACCTCGTCGCCGGGACGCCACCCCCGGCACAGGGTCCGGGCCACGTGGTAGGTCAGCGCGGTCGCGCTCGGCCCGAACACCACCCCGTCCGGGCTCGCGCCGAGCAGGTCGGCGACGGCTGCCCGGGCCGCCGCCACCAGTTCGCCGGAGCGCTGACCGGGCAGGTGCGCGCTGTTCAGGTTGGCCACCGCGGTCCGCATGGTGCCGGCCACCGCGTCGGCGACCGGTGCGGCCACCTGGGTGCCGGCGGCCCCGTCGAAGTGCGCGTATCCCTCGACGAGGGCGGGGTAGGCGGCCCGGACCCGGGCGATCTCGAACGGCATGGCAGGCACGATATCGGCCGGTGCCGGCAACTGGACCGGGTCGTTGCCTGGATCACCCCGGGTACCGTGGGTCGGGTGACGAATCCCCCGTACCGCCCGATGACCATCGCCCGTCGTGCCGCCGGTCTCTTCGCCGGGCTGGCCCTCGGTGTGGCCGTAATCGCCGGCTGTAGCTCCGAGGGTGCCAGCACGGACTGCGGACTGGACTCCTGCACCGTGACCTTCGACCGGGGTGTCGACGCCCGGACCAGCATTCTCGGGGTCGAGGCCAAGCTGGTCGGTGTCGACGGAGACCGGGTGACCATCGAGGTCGCCGGCGAGCAGCTGACGCTGACCGTCGGCCAGCAGGCCACCGAGGTCGGCGGCATGTACGCGACGGTGGAGAGCGCCGACCAGGACCGTGTGGTGGTGCGGATCGGCCGCAACGCCGGCTGAGCCGTGATCCGGACGTTTGGAAATCTCCTCGATGGGTCATTGACACGCCCATGTCTGCGACTTCAACTGCCGGGGCGAGCGCGGCCCGGGCCGCCAACAGCAAGCCCCTGGAAATTCTCGCCCGGGCCGGCTTCGTCGGCTACGGGCTCGTCCACCTGCTCTTCGCCTGGCTGGCGCTGCAGATCGCCTTCGGCCGGCCCGCCGACGACGGCGACCAGTCCGGCGCGTTGCGCACGCTGGCCGCGCAGCCGCTCGGCGGCTTCCTGGTCGGTGCGATCGGGGTCGGCCTGCTCGCGATGGCGATCTGGCAGGCCTTCGAGGCGGTCGGTGGGCACCGGGAGTACCGGGGCCGGGAGCGGGTCGTCGAGCGGCTCACCTCGGTCGGCCGGACTCTGGTCTACGGCTACTTCGCCTGGACGGCCTACCAGGTGGTGCAGCAGGCGAACTCGTCCAGTGCGGACAAGCAGCAGGCCATGACCGAGGAGCTGATGTCCTCGACCGGCGGCCGGCTGCTGGTGGGGCTGGCCGGGCTCGCGCTGGCCGGGCTCGGTGCCGGGCTGGTCTGGTACGGCGCGGTGAAGAAGTTCGAGCGGCACCTGAAGACCGGTGAGATGAGCCCGCAGACCCGCAAGCTCGCCCGCCGGCTCGGCGTCGCCGGCTACGTCGCCAAGGGCGTCGCGTACGGCATCGCCGGGCTGCTCGTGCTGACGGCCGCGCTGAACTACGACCCGGACCGGGCCCGCGGCCTGGACGCCGCCCTGCACACCCTGCGGGAGCAGGCGTACGGTTCGATCCTGCTCACCCTGGTGGCGCTCGGCATCGCCGCGTTCGCCGTGTTCTGCGTGGTCCAGGCGAGGTACCGGAAGGTCTGACCTGGATTCATAGCGCTTTCTGGGGCATTCTGCACTCTTTGCCCCGCATGCTCGGCAGCCCTCGCCGGGTGCGGCTCGGGAGACATCCCGTGGCGGCACCCGGCTTCGGCATGGAAGGAAGAACATTGGTGGACAGCTATCTGTGGACGGTCATCGCGACGGTGGGCGCGGCGCTGCTCGCGCTGGTCGTGGTGGAGGTGGTGCACCGGACCGTACGCCGACTCGGCCGGCGGTCCGTGCTGCTCAGCGAATTGTCCGAGCATTCGCACCGACCCTTTCAGGTGGCTGCGACCGTGCTGGCGATCCAGTTCGGCGTCCGGTTCAGCACCGGCTACGGCATCGGTACGCCGTGGCGGCGGACCCTGCTGCACCTGCTCGTGCTGGCGGTCATCGCCGCCATCGCCTGGCTGGTCGCCTCCTTCCTGCTGGTCAGCGAGGACACCGCGCTGGCCCGGTTCCGGACCGACGTACCGGACAACCGGCAGGCCCGGCGGATCAAGACCCAGGTCGTCATGCTGCGCCGGGTCACCATCGCGGTCATCGTGGTGCTGGCGGTCGGGGTGATGCTGATGACCTTCCCCAGCGTGCGCGGGGTCGGCGCCAGCATGCTCGCCTCGGCCGGCGTGATCGGTGTGGTCGCCGCGCTGGCCGCGCAGAGCGTGCTCGGCAACGTCATCGCCGGGCTGCAACTGGCGTTCAGCGACGCGGTCCGGCTCGACGACGTGGTGGTGGTCGAGGGGGAGTGGGGCCGGATCGAGGAGTTGACCCTCAGCTACGTGGTGGTGCAGATCTGGGACGACCGGCGGCTGATCCTGCCGACGTCGTACTTCACCACCAAGCCGTTCCAGAACTGGACGCGCACCCGGGCCGCCGTGCTCGGTACCGCCGAGTTCGAGGTGGACTGGTCGGTGCCGGTACAGGCGATGCGGGAGGAGCTGCGCCGGCTGGTGGAGGGTACCGAGCTGTGGGACGGGCGGACCTGCGTACTCCAGGTCACCGACGCGGTCGGCGGGATGGTCCGGCTGCGCGCACTGGTCAGCGCCGCCGATGCGCCGAAGCTCTGGGACCTGCGCTGCCTGGTCCGCGAGCACCTGGTCGGCTGGCTGCGGGACCAGCGGCCCACCGCGCTGCCCCGGCTGCGTACCGAGATCGGTGACGCCTCGGGTCGGCTGCCCTGGCCGGGGGCCGAGCCGCGCCGGACGGCACCCGGCCGCTCCACCGAGCCGCACCGGACGGTTCCTGGCCGCCCCGCCGAGAGGCGCGCGGCCGAGCACGAGCCGCCGGACGACGCCCGGCTCTTCGGCGGTACCGGTGACGGCGAGGCCCGGAGCAGCGCCTTCGTCGGCCCCGACGAGCCGGCCGAGGCGTCACCCCGCTGACCTGCCGGATCGGCCGTCATCGGCCCGTCCGGTGGCGGACACTAACCACAGCGGGGCGGGACGGTGCGTCTCCTCCGTCGCACCGACCAGCCGCCCGCCCGGCACCGTTCGGCCGCGCGGCCGAACCGGACACCGCGCGGCCGAACCGGACACCGTGCGGGGTGCCGGCGTGCCGGGCGGTGGCGAACGGACATCGGGCGCCACGGGCGGACGGCAGGATTGAACCACCGGCGACCGGGGCATACAGCCCAGGAACCGGGATAGGAGGGACAGCATGGCCGATGTCGTACGCGACCCCGCTCGACCGGTCGCGGAGCAGTCCACCGCGGAGCTGATGCAGCGCGCCAAGGAGCAGGTGAAGCGGCTGGCCCGCGACGAGCTGGCGCTGGCCCGGATCGAGCTTGCCCACAAGGGCCGGCACGCCGGGATCGGGATGGGGCTCTTCGGCGGTGGTGCGGTGCTGGCGCTCTGCGGGCTCGGCCTGCTGGTCGCCGCCGCGGTGCTGGGCCTGGCGCTGGTGATCCCGGCATGGGCCGCCGCCCTGGTCGTCGCAGGGGCGCTCTTCATCCTGGCCGGCGGCTTGGCGCTGGTCGGCCGGAGCCGGGTACGCCGTGCGGTGCCGCCGATGCCGAGCGCGACGGCGGACAGCCTGCGGGCGGACGTGAACACGGTGGCCACGGCGGTCCGGGACAGGGGACAGTGATGACCCGCAGCAACGGCTTCGGCAACCCGGAGGCGCTCCGGGCGGAGATCAGGCAGACCCGGGCCGAGCTGGGCGAGACCGTGCAGGCCCTGGCGGCCAAGGCGGACGTCAAGGCCCGGCTCAAGGGCTCGGCGGTGCAGACCCGGGAGCAGGTGAAGCGGCGGGCCGGGCAGACCACCGCGAACGTCCGGTCGTCGGTGCACGACGCAGGTTCGGTAGCGTTGCGCCATCCGGTGTCCTGGGCGGTGTTCGCGGCCGGGGCCCTGGCGCTGGCGGTCGTGGTGCTGGTGGCACGAGGGAGACGTGGGTGAGCAGGACAGTCAGCAAGGTGGCGTACCGGCCGGTGGGCATCCTCCTGGGCATGGCCGCCGGGGTGGCCGCCGGAGCGGTGTTCCGGCAGGTCTGGAAGATGACCGCCGGCGACGGTGAGGCGCCCGACCCGGTCGACGAGGACCGGGGCTGGGGCGAGATCCTGGCCGCCGCCGCGTTGCAGGGGGCGATCTTCGCGGTCGTCCGGGCCGCCGTGGACCGTGGCGGCGCGGTCGGCGTACGCAGGCTCACCGGCCGCTGGCCCGACTGAACCGGCCGATCCCGGCGAGGCCCCGGGGCGAGGATCGCTCCCGGCGAGGCCCCGACCCCGACCGCTATCCCGTGCGGGCCGGTCGTCGGGTGGGTGGGATGGTGCTGCCGCTCGCCGCGGTGGCGTGCTCGGTCCGCTCGACGGTGTCGGGTCCGCCGGTGGCGCTACCGTGCGCTGTGGACCGCGCCGTCGCCGTCCCCTACCGTCGATGCCTCGGGCCGCCGGCCGCCTTCTCAGGTCACATGTCGGAGAATTTCGTCGGGTAGGCTATGCGAAGTTTTTGCGTACGTGGTTTGCTGTTCCACGCTGTTGAGAGACGGCGTGGGTCGAGGGAAGTCCTCCTTCGTGGGGGCCGACTCAAGGCGCCGCTGCTCGAAAACGGCCAACCGGCCGCACGGCGTGCTCGGCCGCCAGTTTTAGAAGGAGATACACATGGCGCAGGGAACCGTGAAGTGGTTCAACGCAGACAAGGGCTTCGGCTTCATCACCGTCGACGGCGGGGGTGCTGACGTGTTCGTCCACTTCTCGGCCATCCAGACCAGCGGCTACCGCACGCTGGAGGAGAACCAGCGGGTGGAGTTCGAGATCGCTCAGGGCCAGAAGGGGCCGCAGGCGGAGCAGGTTCGCCCCATCTGATTCCGTGACGGCCGGCCCCCGCCGGCCCGAGTTTCGATTGCTTTGGGATCCACGTCGAGCCCCGCGCCCCGCGGGGCTCGACGCGTGTCCGGCGCAGGGGCTCGACGAGTGTCCGGCGCAGGTCAGGACTGGTCCGACCGGCAGCGCCGGCCCGCCGCCGGTCAGGAGGGCCTGCTCCGGCCGCGGGCGCGCAGGCCCAGCACCACCAGTACCAGCCCGGCGACCACCACCACCGGGCCGATCACGGCCCAGAGCGGTTCGCCGCTCATCACGCTGCCGCCCAGCCGGCCCAGCCCCTGCAACGTCCACACTGCGCCGACGACGACGGCCAGCAACCCGAGCGTGAGCGGGAGCCATCCCCTCATCAGTATCGCCGATCCTCTCCCGCGCCGAATCAAGCGCGTCCGCGCCGAACCAATGACGTCCGCGCCGAACCGGTCGCGTCCGTCGCACGATGAAACCGGTCGCGTCGGGCGCGATGACCAACCGGTCGCGTCCGCCGCGACGACGAACGGTCGCGTCCGCCGCGACGACGGACCCGTCGTAACCAGCCAACCGTACGGCGGGGCTGAACGCACGTCGCCTCGCGGGACGGTCGCGCGCTCCGGGCGATCGACCTACCAGCGGCTGTGCACCTGCGGGCGGACCAGTTCGGCGTAGACCGCGTCCACCGTGGCGGTCGCCTCGGCCGACAGCGGTGGAAGCGCCGCGGCGGCCACGTTCGCACGGGCCTGTCCGGCGTTGCGGGCGCCGGGGATGACCACGGTGACACCGGGCTGGTCGAGAATCCACCGGAGCGCGAACTGCGCCATCGTGGCACCCTCCGGCACCGCCGGACGCAGTCGCCGTACCGCCTCCAGCCCCGTCTCGTAGTCCACCCCCGAGAACGTCTCGCCGACGTCGAACGACTCGCCGTGCCGGTTGTAGTTGCGGTGGTCGTCGCTGGGGAACGTGGTGTGCGCGTCGTACCGGCCGGAGAGCAGGCCGCTGGCGAGCGGCACCCGGGCGATGACGCCGACTCCGGCGGCGAGCGCGGCCGGGAGTACCCGCTCGACGGGCTTGTGCCGCAGTGCGTTGAGGATGATCTGCACGCTGGCCACCCCGGGCCGGGTGATCGCGGTGAGCGCCTCGTCGCACGTCTCCACGCTGACCCCGTACGCGGCGATGCGTCCCTCCGCGACGAGGGTGTCCAGGGCGTCGTAGACGGCGTCGGTGGAAAAGACCGGAGTGGGTGGGCAGTGCAACTGCACCAGGTCGAGCACGTCGACCCCCAGGTTCGCCCGGGACCGGTCGGTCCAGGCCCGGAAGTTCTCCAGGACGTACGCGTCCGGGGTCTGCGGCACCCGGCGGCCCATCTTGGTGGCGACGGTCAGTCCGGCGTCGGGCCGCTCGCGCAGGAAGCGGCCGATCAGTTGTTCGCTGCGCCCGTCGCCGTACACGTCGGCGGTGTCCAGAAAGGTGACTCCGCCCTCGACGGCGGCGGTCAGCACCGCCAGCGCCTCGGACTCGCTGACCTGGCCCCAGTCGGCGCCGAGCTGCCAGGCGCCGAGCCCGACGACGCCGACCTCGCGGTCGCACCGCGGGAATCTCCGCTTCTCCACGCCCGGGAGCCTATCCCGGGGCGGATTCGGGCCTGCCGGGGCGGCGCGGCGCCGCTATGCTGAGCAAGACGTACGTACGGTTTAAGGGGAGTCATGTGGGACCCGACCAGCTATCTCCGGTACGGCGACGAACGCTCCCGCCCCTTCCACGACCTGCTCGCCCGGGTGGCCGCCGAGCGCCCCCGGACAGTGGTCGACCTGGGCTGCGGCCCCGGTCACCTGACCGCGACCCTGCCGGCCCGCTGGCCGACAGCCCGGGTCGTCGGGCTGGACTCCTCGGCGGAGATGCTCGCCGCCGCCACCCGCTCCCGGGTCGAGTTCGCGGTGGCCGACGTCCGGACCTGGGCGCCCGGAGCCGACATCGACGTGGTGGTCTGCAACGCCGTGCTGCAGTGGGTGCCCGGGCACGAGGAGCTGCTGCTGCGCTGGGCCCGCGAGCTGGAACCCGGCTGCTGGCTCGCGGTCCAGGTGCCGGGCAACTTCGACGCCGCCTCGCACCGCGCGCTGCGGGAGGTGGCCGAGGCCCCACGCTGGCGGCACCTGGTCGCCGACCTGCGCCGGACCGCACCGGTCCGGGACGCGGCCGGCTACGCCGACCTGCTGACCGGTGCGAACTGCGCCGTCGACGCCTGGGAAACTACCTACGTGCACCTGCTCCCGGCCCCCTCCGGCGCCACCGACCATCCGGTGCTGAGCTGGCTGGAGGGTACGGCGCTGCGTCCGTTCCAGGCCGCGCTGGGCGGCGAGGGTACGGACTGGGACGACTTCCGGGCCGCGCTGAACGAGCGCCTGGTCGAGGCGTACCCGGTCCGGCACGGGCTGGTGCAGTTCCCGTTCCACCGCGTCTTCTTCGTCGCCCGCACCGGCGCCCGTCAGTAGGGAGTTTCCGTGACCGACCTCTCGGCGTTCATCGCCGGACTGCCCAAGGTGGAGCTGCACGTGCACCACGTCGGCTCCGCGCTGCCGCGCATCGTGGCGGAGTTGGCCGCCCGGCACGAGGGCCGGACCCGGGTGCCGGCGGACCCGGAGGCGCTCGCCGGCTACTTCGAGTTCCGCGACTTCGCCCACTTCGTCGAGATCTACCTGAGCGTGGTCGACCTGATCCGCGACCAGTCCGACGTCCGGCTGCTCACCTACGAGGTGGCCCGGGAACTCGCCCGCCAGCAGGTCCGGTATGCGGAGCTGACGGTCACGCCGTACTCGCACGTGCACCGGGGGATCCCCGCGCCGGCGTTCTGTGAGGCGATCGAGGACGCGCGGCGGGCCGCCGAGACCGAACTCGGCGTCTCGCTGCGCTGGTGCTTCGACATCCCCGGCGAGGCAGGGCTGCCGGCGGCCGAGCAGACCCTGCGGATCGCCCTCGACGAGCGGCCGGACGGGCTGATCAGCTTCGGGCTCGGCGGTCCGGAGGTGGGCGTGCCCCGGCCGCAGTTCAAGCCGTACTTCGACCAGGCCCGTGCGGCCGGGCTGCGCTCCGTACCGCACGCCGGTGAGACCACCGGTCCGGGGACCATCTGGGACGCGCTGCGTGAACTGGGCGCGGAGCGGATCGGGCACGGCATCTCGGCCGTGCAGGACCCGGCGTTGCTGGAACACCTGGCGCAGCGGCGGATCCCGGTGGAGGTCTGCCCGACCTCCAACGTCCGGACCCGGGCCGTTCGCGCGATCGAGGAGCACCCGCTGCGCCGGCTCGTCGAGGCCGGGCTGCTGGTGACGGTCAACTCCGACGACCCGCCGATGTTCGGCACCACCCTCAACGACGAGTACGCCATCGCCGCCCGACTGCTCGACCTCGACGCCGCCGGACTGGCCGGGCTGGCCCGCAACGCCGTCACCGCCTCGTTCCTGGCGCCGCCGGAGCGGGACAAGCTGGTCGCCGAGATTGACGCCTACCTGACCGCACACCGGTCCTGACTCCGGGCATCGCCGAAGAGCTGGACGGAAGTCGCCGAAGCTCTGTGAGAAAGCCGCCGACGCACTGGGAGAAAGGCTGACCCGGCGCGGGGTGCTGCGGGCGGCCGCGCCGGGTCAGCGATCATGGGGCCGAGATCGACCGGTACGTCACCGCGCGCATCGCGGCGGCGGCACGCCGGCTCGACCTCTGCCGAACTTGTCGGCGCGCGGCGGAAGCCAGGTGTGGGGGACCGTGCTTCCGCCGCGCGCCAGGCTCCACGGGCCGGGCTGGGCGAAACATCTGTGGGTAGGTGACCCGGTGGAGCAGGATGGGATCGGGTTCGATGTTGCCACCGAGGCGGGGCGCTCGGACGGGCGTTAATC
The DNA here is from genome assembly GCF_040120695.1 of Plantactinospora sp. B6F1. Lineage (NCBI taxonomy): Bacteria > Bacillati > Actinomycetota > Actinomycetes > Micromonosporales > Micromonosporaceae > Plantactinospora > Plantactinospora sp. B6F1. Next base: position 51,531 of record NZ_JBEEAC010000006.1, read on the forward strand.
CAGACCTAAGGAAGACTTGCACGGAACCAGAAACTCCTTGCCGGGCCGCCCGGTCCAATCGGGAATCCGGTCAGTCGCCGGAGGAGCGCGGCCGGGACCAGCGGCGGCGGGTGACCGCGTCCTTCTCCCGGGCCAGCCGGCCGACCAGCCCGAACCGGCTCACCTGCCGGGGGGCCGCGTCCGGGTCGGCCAGCAGCATGACCACGCTCGCTCCGCCCAGCCGGGCCCGGTCGATGCTGACCGAGCCGTTGGCCTGCTGGGCGACCCGGCGGGCGATGTCAAGGCCGAGCCCGGTGGAGCCGCGGTCGCTGGCCCCCCGGCGCAGCGCCCGGTCCGGATCGGCGATGCCGGGCCCGGCGTCGTCCACCCGGACCGCGATGTAGCCGTCCCGGCGGCTGACGGCGACCTCGAACGCGGTGCCCTGCGGGGTGTACCGGAAGACGTTGCCGAGCACCGCGTCCAGGGCGGCGGCCAGCTCGGCCCGGGGCACCGGCACCGGGATCCGGGTGTGTGCGCCGATGACCCGGTGCGACCGGTTCTGGTCGCCGGCCAGCGCCGACCAGAAGACCATCCGGTCCCGGACCACCTCGCTGACGTCGCAGCTGCCCGGCGCGGCCTCCTGGGCGACCGTCTTCCGGGTGGTGTTGATCAGTACGTCGATCTCACCCTCCAGCGTCACGATCGCCTGCCGGATCCGGCGGATCGTCCGCCGTCGGTCCAGCTCGGCGGCGCTGAACGAGCCGACGCTGGTGTCGTCGGAGTCGAGGGCGTCGGCGTCCAGCCGCAGCACGGTCAGTGGGGTACGCAGCCGGTGCGACAGGTCGGCGACGAGTTCGCGCTCGTCGGTGCGGGAGGTGACCAGCCGGTCCGCCATCCGGTTGAAGGCGTAACCGGCCTCCGCCAGCTCGCGGGGGCCACTCGGCTGGATCCGTACGTCCAGGTCGCCGTCGCCGACGGCGAGCGCCGCCTGCACCAGGCCCCGGGCCGAGGCGACCGCCCTGGCGGCGAGCCGGTCCACCACGATCACCGAGGCGACCACCAGGCCGATCGCCACCAGGATCAGCATCAGCCAGGTGCCACCGGTGCCGGCGGTCAGCGCCGCCTCGGAGACGAAGACCTCGACCACCAGCACCCGGCCGGCGACCGGTACGGGTTCGAGCCGGACCACGCCGCCGGAGACCTCGGCGACGACCGGTGCACCGGTCTGGATCGCCCGGTCGACGTCGCCGGCGGCGGCCCGTGGCTCGCCGCCGAGCGACAGTCCGTGCACGACCGGCGGATCGCCGGTGTTGCCGGCGGTCGACTCGACGACCCGGCCCAGCGCCGCCGGGTCTGCGGTGACCGCCAGCGCGCCGGTGACCACCGCGCTGCGCCGGGCGGCCTCGCCGAGCGCGTCCTCGCGGGCGTCGCGCTGCAACGCCGTGCCGAGCGGGACCAGGAAGGCGAGCGCGACGATCGTGGTCATGCCGGCCCCGAGGTAGGCCAGCGCCAACCTCAGTCCGGTACCACCAACCGGAACCCGACCCCCCGCACGGTGCGCAGGTAGCGGGGCTTCGCCGCGGACTCTCCCATTTTGCGGCGCAGCCAATACAGATGTACGTCGATGGTCTGATCCTCGCCGACCGATGGCTGCCGCCATACCTCCTCCAACAGTTCCCGGCGGGACACTACCCGGCCGGGCCGTGCCGCGAGATAGGCCAGCAGGTCGAACTCCTTGCGGGTCAGCGCCAGAGGCACCCCGTCGAGGAGTGCACTCCGTTCGCCGACGTCGATCCGCAGCCCGCCGACGGAGTGTACGGCCGGCTCGACGGCACGGCTCGCCCGGCCGACCCGGCGGAGCACAGTGGTGATCCGGGCATCCAGATGGGCGCCGGTGAACGGCTTGACCATGTAGTCGTCGGCGCCGGCCCGGAGCAGCCGGACGATCGCCTGCTCGTCGTCGCGGGCGGTGGCGATGATGATCGGTACGTCGGTGATGCCGCGCAACATCCGCAGCGCGTCGGCGCCGTCCAGGTCGGGCAGCCCGAGGTCGAGTACGACCAGGTCGGGGGTTTCCGCGGCGACCCGGCGGAGGGCATCGAGCGCCGTGCCTACCGCGTGCACCGCGTGCCCGCGGTCGGCCAGGGAGCGCAGCATGGCGCCGCGTACGACATGGTCGTCTTCGACCAGGAGGACGGTGGCCACCTGATGACCGTACTGCCCGTGGCAAGTCGGGTGAATTGATGGCGGCTGCGGCGGTCCGCCCGGATCGCCGGTCGGTCGGATCCGGGCGGACCGATGGCGGCTCAGCCGGTGCCGCAGGGCTGCCCGTTCAGGGTGAAACCGGTCGGCCGGGGGTTGCTGCCGGTGTGGCTGCCGGTGAAGCCGATCCCGACGGAGGCGCCGGGCGCGAGGCTGCCGTTCCAGCTCTCGTTGGTCGCGGTGACCGCGGTGCCGGACTGCGTCCACCGGGCCGACCAGCCCTGCACCACCCGCTGCCCCTCGGAGGGGAAGCTGAAGCCGAGGGTCCAGCCGGTCCACGCGAACGTACCGGTGTTGCGAATCGTGAGGTTTCCGGAGAATCCGCCGGACCACTCGTTGACCGCGTACGTCACCTGACAGCCGGCGCCGCCCGGCGGGCTGGTCGGCGGCGCGGTGGTCGGTGGCGGGCTGGTCGGCGGCGCGGTAGTTGGTGGTGGGGTGGTCGGTGGCGCGGTAGTTGGTGGTGGGGTGGTCGGCGGCGGCTGGTCGGGGTAGCCGAGTCCGAAGCCGTACCGGAAGAGCGGCGTCTTGCCGTCGCCGTCGTTGATCGGCTGCTGGCTCGCGCTGCTCATCCAGCTCACCGGCAGCCGGCCGGTGGGCGGGCGTACCCCGAACAGCACGTCGGCCACCCCGGCGCCCTCGGTGCCGGGCAGCCAGGCGGCGAGCAGGGCGCGCCAGTCCGGCAACTGTCCGGCGATGTCCAGCGGCCGGCCGGAGACCAGCACCACGATCACCGGCACCCCGGAGGCGCGCAGCCGGTCCAGCGTGCCCAGGTCGGTGGCGTCCAGACCCATCCCGCTCGGCCGGTCCCCGCGCCCCTCGGCGTACGGCGTCTCGCCGATCACCGCGATCGCGGCCCGGTACGAGCTGTCGATGCCGGTACCGCTGGCCTGGTAGGTGACGGTGCTGGAGGAGGCGACCGCGTTCCGGATCCCCTGCAGGATGCTGGTGCCGGGGGTGATCGCCCCGCTGCCGCCCTGCCAGGAGACCGTCCAGCCGCCGCTGGCGTACCCGATGTTGTCGGCGCTCTTGCCGGCCACGAAGATCCGGTTGTTCGCGGTGGCCAGCGGCAGGATGCCGCCGTCGTTCTTCAGCAGCACCTGCGAGGCCGCCACCGCCTCCCGGGCCAGCGCCCGGTGTGCCGCGCTGCCCACCGTCGAGAGGTACGACCGGTCGGCCAGCGGCCGCTCGAAGAGGCCCAGCTCGACCTTCTTGGTCAGGATCCGCCGGTTGGCGTCGTCGATCCGGGCCTGGCTGACCCGGCCGGCCTGGACCTCGGCCCGGAGATGGGTGATGAACTGCCGCCAGCCGGTCGGCGCCATCACCATGTCGATGCCGGCGTTGACCGCCTGCCGGACCTCGGCCGCGGTGAACCCGGTGGCGCCGTCGAGCTGGTCGATGCCGTTCCAGTCGGAGACCACGAAGCCGTCGAAGCCGAGTTCGCCCTTGAGCAGGCCGTTGATCAGGTAGTCGTGCCCGTGCAGCTTCTGCCCGTTCCAACTGCTGTACGAGATCATCACCGAGCCGACGCCCCGGCGGACCGCCTCGGCGAACGGCGGCAGGTGCACGGCGCGCAACTCGGCCTCGGAGAGTTGGGTGTTGCCCTGGTCGGTGCCGTTCGTGGTGCCGCCGTCGCCGAGGTAGTGCTTGGCGGTGGCCAGTACCGAGGCGGGGCCGGCCAGTGCCTCGCCCTGGAGGCCGTCGATCACGGTGGTCATCGAGCTGACCAGCGCCGGGTCCTCGCCGAACGACTCGTAGGTGCGGCCCCAGCGGTCGTTGCGGGCCACGCAGAGGCAGGGGGAGAAGGTCCAGTTCACCCCGGTGCCGGCGACCTCCTCGGCGGTGGCCCGGCCGATTCGCCGGACCAGCTCGGGGTCGCGGGTCGCGCCGAGGCCGATGTTGTGCGGGAAGATCGTCGCGCCGACCACGTTGTTGTGCCCGTGCACGGCGTCCGAGCCGTAGATCAGCGGGATGCCCAGCGGGGTTCCGAGGGCGGCGTTGGCGAACCGGTCGTACATGTCGGCCCAGCTGGTGGCGTTGTTCGGGGTCGGCGCGGAGCCGCCGCCGGAGAGCACCGAACCGAGCCGGTAGCCGGTGATGTCGGCCGGGGTGACCGAGGCGCGTTCGGCCTGGGTCATCTGGCCGATCTTCTCGTCCAGGCTCATCCGGCCGAGCAGGTCGTCGACCCGGGTGGCGACCGGCAGCGCCGAGTCCTGGTAGGGCAGCGCGGCGGCGCTCACGGCCGGCGGGGCGGGCAGGCCGATGCCGAGGCCGGCCAGGGTCAGTAGGCCGGCGATGAGCAGCGCGGCGCGGGATCGGGTACGCACGGGACGTCCTTCCGGCGGCAGGTTCCCGCACGGCCGGCGCCGCTCCCCGCCGTACGGTGACCGCAGCAATCGACGATCGTCGTTCTCGGCTCGGCCTCAACCCTAGGCAGGAGCGCTCCCACCCGCAATCCCGGGTGCACGGAGGGGGGCCCTTCTACAACAGAAACGCGATAAGAAGGGCCCTGCCTTACCGGGCCGGCGGCAGTTGCAGCACCCAGCGGTACGCCTGGACCATCCCGGTGTCGAAGCCGGCCGCCGACCCCCAGAGGAAGAGCCGGAACCGGCGGTACAGCGGCTCGCCCCAGCGCCGCACGATCTCGTCCCGGGCGTCGTCCAGCCGGCGCGCCCACTCCCGGCAGGTCAGGTAGTAGTTGTGCCGATCGTCGACCAGGTTGAGCAGCTCGAACGGCGAGTGCGCCACGTGCCGCAGGTACTGGTGCAGCAGCAGCGGGGCCGAACCGCCCGGGTAGACGTACCGCTTCATGAAGGTGGAGACGATGTGCTTGTGGCGCATCGCCAGCGCGTCCAGGTAGACCCGGCCGCCCGGACGGAGCAGTTCGGCGTACTTGCGCAGCGTCGTGCGGTAGTCGGGCAGGTGCTCGGTGACCCCCATGTTGACGATCGCGTCGTAGCGCTCGCCCGGGGAGTAGCCGAAGATATGCTCCCGGACAACCCGCACCGGCAGCCGCTCGCGGTCGAACAGCTCGGTGAGGAAGCGCTCCGACTCCACCGACAGCGTCGTGGTGGTGACCCGTACCCCCTTGCGGGCGGCATGCTCGCTGAACGCCCCCCAGCCGCCGCCGACCTCCAGCACGTGGTCGCCGGGGCCGACCCCGATCGCCTCCAGGGCCAGGTCCATCTTCCGGGTCATCGCGTCTTCCAGCGGCTCGTCGTCGGAGGCGAAGACCCCCTCGGTGTAGCAGCGGTGCCGGTGGTCGAGGAAGGTGAGGAAGAAGTCCGAATCCTCGTCGTAGTGGTGCGAGATGGCCCGCCGGTCGTCCTCGCGACGGCCGCGCAGCAGCGCCGGCACGAACCGGCCGAGGAAGGCGATCGGGTGCCGGTCGGTGAAGAACGACCGCATCCGCAGCGCCGCCGCCAGGTCGCCCTCGACGTCCAGCGATCCCTGCAGGTAGGCCACGGCGACGGCGAACTGGTCGAGCGCGGCCAGCGCCTTCGCGCCCCGCTCGTCCTTGACCACGATGGTGAACTGCGGTGCCCCGGCGCCGAAGGTCCGCACCGGACCACCGGCCGGCGCCACCGCGAACGGTACGCCCGGCCCGGTGCCGAAGAAGGTCTGGTATCTACGCTGTAGTGCGCTCACGGCGTCCACGGGTGCCACGGCGTCAATCTAACGCCGAGGTAGCGGCGCCGGCAGGAGGAAAACGCAGGACCGATAACATCTGGGCGAGCCGATCCCGTCGGCCACGCCCGATTCGTCCATGATCGTGAGGAGCCACCGTGTCCCAACCCCGTACCCCCGTCGGTGCCGACCCCGTTGTCGTCCCGGCCGGGACGACGGCGGCCGAGGCGGTGGCCGCGGCGGGCCTGCCGCACGCCGGCCCCGGGGCGATCGTGGTGGTCCGCGACCCCGACGGGCAGCTGCGCGACCTGGACTGGGCGCCCGAGGTGGAGACCGTCGTCGATCCGGTACGGCTGGACTCGCCGGACGGGTTGAACGTGCTGCGCCACTCGACCGCGCACGTGCTGGCCCAGGCCGTCCAGGACACCTTCCCGGAGGCGAAGCTCGGGATCGGCCCGCCGATCGACAACGGCTTCTACTACGACTTCGACGTCGACCGCCCGTTCCAGCCGGAGGACCTCGACCGGCTGGAGAAGCGGATGCAGGAGATCGTCAAGTCCGGCCAGCGGTTCCGGCGGCGCCGCTTCGACAGCCTGGACGCGGCCCGCACCGAACTGGCCCGCGAGCCCTACAAGATCGAGCTGATCGCCCTCAAGGGCGACCGGCAGCGCAGCGAGGGCGAGGGGGCCGGGTCCGAGGGTGGCGGGACGGGCTTCGACGCCGGCGAGGTGATGGAGGTCGGCGCCGGTGACCTCACCATCTACGACAACCTGGACGCCGAGAGCGGCAAGGTCTGCTGGTCCGACCTCTGCCGGGGGCCGCACCTGCCCAGCACGCGGCTGATCGGCGCGTTCAAGCTGATGCGCTCGGCCGCCGCGTACTGGCGGGGCAACGAGCGCAACCCGCAGCTCCAGCGGGTGTACGGCACCGCCTGGCCGACCCGGGACGCGCTGAAGGCGTACCTGAAGGTGCTGGAGGAGGCGGCCCGGCGCGACCACCGCAAGCTCGGCGCCGAGCTGGACCTGTTCAGCTTCCCCGACGAGATCGGCTCCGGCCTGGCGGTCTTCCACCCCAAGGGCGGGATCATCCGCCGGGAACTGGAGGACTACTCGCGGCGCCGGCACGAGGTGGCCGGCTACGAGTTCGTCAACAGCCCGCACATCACCAAGGCGCAGCTCTTCGAGACCTCCGGCCACCTGCCGTACTACGCCGACACCATGTTCCCTCCGATGAAGTTCGAGGGCGCGGACTACTACCTCAAGGCGATGAACTGCCCGATGCACAACCTGATCTTCCGGGCGCGCGGGCGGTCGTACCGGGAGCTGCCGCTGCGGCTCTTCGAGTTCGGCACCGTCTACCGGTACGAGAAGTCAGGAGTGGTGCACGGGCTGACCCGGGTACGCGGGCTGACCCAGGACGACTCGCACATCTACTGCACCCGGGAGCAGATGCCGGGCGAGCTGACCACGCTGCTGGCGTTCGTCCTCGACCTGCTCCGCGACTACGGCCTGGACGACTTCTACCTGGAGTTGTCGACCCGGGACGACTCGCCGAAGTTCATCGGCTCGGCCGAGGACTGGGCGGAGGCGACCGAGGCGCTGCGGACCGCCGCCGAGGCGTCCGGGCTCGACCTGGTGCCGGATCCGGGCGGCGCGGCCTTCTACGGCCCGAAGATCAGCGTCCAGGCCAAGGACGCGATCGGGCGCACCTGGCAGATGTCCACCATCCAGGTCGACTTCAACCAACCCGAGCGGTTCGGCCTGGAATTCCAGGCCGCTGACGGCACTCGCCAGCGGCCGGTGATGATCCACCGGGCGCTCTTCGGCTCGATCGAGCGGTTCTTCGGGGTACTGACCGAGCACTACGCCGGGGCCTTCCCCGCCTGGCTGGCCCCGGTGCAGGTGGTCGGCATCCCGATCCGGGAGGAGCACGCCACCCACCTGCACGGGTTCGTCGCCGCGCTGCGGGCCGAGGGGATCCGGGCCGAGGTGGACACCTCGGACGACCGGATGCAGAAGAAGATCCGTACCGCCCAGCAGCAGAAGATCCCGTTCATGGCGATCGCCGGGGACGCGGACGTGGAGGCGGGAGCGGTCTCGTTCCGCTACCGGGACGGGTCACAGCGCAACGGGGTACCGCTCGCCGACGCGGTGGCGCACGTCGTGGAGGTGGTCCGAGCCCGGGTCAACACCGGTCCGACCGCCGAACCGACCGGTGGGGAGGCCGGGTCGTAGGATCGTCGGCGTGACAGGCGCGGCGCCCCACGCGGAACTCGGCATGCCCGACGGGCTCGATCGGCTCTGGACCCCGCACCGGATGACCTACATCTCCGGCCCGGACAGGCCGGGGGAGGGGCACGAGAAGCCGACCGGATGCCCGTTCTGCCTGGCTCCGGAGCGGGAGGGCGAGGAGAACCTGGTGGTGCACCGGGGCGAGCGGGTCTTCGTGGTGCTCAACCTCTATCCGTACAACCCGGGGCACCTGCTGGTCTGCCCGTACCGGCACGTCGCCGACTACACCGAGCTGGACGCCGCGGAGACGGCCGAGCTGGCCGACTGCACCCAGACGGCGATGCGGGTGGTGCGGCGGGTCAGCAACGCGCACGGCTTCAACATCGGCATGAACCAGGGCGGGGTGGCCGGTGCCGGCATCGCCGCCCACCTGCACCAGCACGTGGTGCCGAGGTGGGGCGGGGACGCCAACTTCATGCCGGTGATCGCCCAGACCAAGGTGCTGCCGCAGCTGCTCGCCGACACCCGTACCCTGCTCGGCACCGCCTGGGCGAGCACGGCCGGCTGAGCGACGAGGCCGGCGGGAGACGAACGGCCGGCTGAGCGACGAAGCCGGCGGGCAAGTAGCTGGCACGCGCACTGTCGAGCTGGGTGCACAGGTGGGGCATACCCCAAACCCGGTTGTCGGGACAGCGTACGGCGGATGACGGGCATGGCTGCACGGGCGGGGCAGCTCGACAGTCTCCTCAGCAGGGTGTCGCCCTCCACGACAGTGTGTCGCCGGGTGCGGTGACCAGGCGCGCGATCTGGTCTGGCGCGGCCGGAGACGGAGCTAGGCGGCGAGGCCGTGCCGGGGCTGCCGATGACCGGTGCGCAGCCCGGACCGGATCGTCCGGGCGATCTCGGGGCGGCCGAGTCCGCTGCGGCGGGCGGCATCGGCGAGGACGACGGTGATGTCGTGGTCGTCCAGCAGATCCAGCGCGGCGAGCTGCCCGAGGTGGTACGCCGCCCGGTAGAGCGTGGTGTTGCGGGTGCCGGTCGTCGCCCCGGCAACGGTGCTCGCCTCGGCGGCGAGCGCGGCGCCGGCGTACCGGTCGGGGTGCCGCAGCCGGTCGGCGCCGCCCGGGCCGGCCAGTCCCGGGCGGGGCGGCGGCGCCGGCGGGAAGAGCAGCGCGGTCAGTTCCGGCGGGCAGGCGGCGAGCGGGACCTCCGGCCGGCGGATCCAGCGGTAGTCCCGGCCGCTGGCGTGCCGGGACGGCGGGGCGACGACGTAGCCGCCAGCGCCGCGCCAGTCGACGCCGGGCAGCAGTCCGGTGCGGTTGCCCGCGCCGGTCGGGCGAAGGTAGAGGTGCCAGCCACCGGAACCGGTCCGGACCACCGGCCCGGTGATCCGGCGCCCCCGGACCACGGCACGCAGCGCGGCGACCCCGTCCGGCGGGTCGACGTCGCAGACGTCGAACCGGTCACCGGTGCGCAGTGCCAGGTTCGCCTCCGGCCAGCGGGTCCACCACCGCCGGATCACCTCCGGCCGGGCGCTCGCGTCGTGCAGGCCGTGCCGGAGCAGGCTGCGGTGCCAGCGGGGATGCTTGCCCGGGCGGTCGCAGTCGGGCCGCCGGCAGGTGCAGCCGGTCGCGGTCGGGGAGTGCAGCGGGAGCACGGGTACGCCGGCAGCGGCGTACTCCAGTGCGGCGCGCAGCAGCGGTGTCATCCCGACCTCCTCACCGGCCGGATACCCACGCTCAGGGTATTCGAACATCTGTCTGATCGACACCCTCGATCAGCGCCATCAGCTCCGGCCAGGACTCCACCCGGCGCACCGCCGGCAGGTGTGCGCGGTGGCTGCGTACCTCGTGTTCCCTCGGCCGGAACAGGTAGCGGCCGGCCCCGCCGGTCCGGGTCCGCCGAGGTGGAGCGCCTGCTTGCAGGGAAGGGCCCCCGCTTGGCGTTTTCTGCCCCAGCGGGGGCCTTCCCTACACGTCAGCGGGGGGCGTGCTCCTTGCGGATCTGGTCGGCGAGGTGCGCGGGCATCGGTTCGTAGCGGGCGAAGGAGCGTCGGAAGGTGCCGCCACCGGCGGTCATCGACCGGAGTTCGACGGCGTACCGGATCAGCTCGGTCGCCGGCACCTCCGCCCGGACCAGGGTGTGGTCGGCGCCGGCCGGATCGGGCTCGGTGCCGAGCACCCGGCCTCGCCGCCCGGACATGTCGCTCATCACCGCACCGACGTTGGCATCCGGCACCCGCACCACCACCTCGTCGACCGGCTCCAGGAGGCTGACCTGCCCCTTCTCCGCCGCGTCCCGCAGCGCCAGCGAGCCGGCGGTCTGGAAGGCGGCGTCGGACGAGTCCACGCTGTGCGCCTTGCCGTCCACCAGGGTCACCCTCAGATCCACCACCGGATAGCCGGCGACGATGCCCCGGCCCATCTGGGTGCGTACCCCCTTCTCCACCGACGGGATGTAGCTGTGCGGCACGGCGCCGCCGACCACCCGGTCGGCGAACTCGAATCCCGCGCCCCGGGGCAGCGGCTCCACCTCGATGTCGCAGACCGCGTACTGACCGTGCCCGCCGGACTGCTTCACGTGCCGGCCGTGCCCCTTCGAGGACACCGCGAAGGTCTCGCGCAGCGCCACCCGGACCGGCTCGGTCTCCAGGTCCACCCCGCCGCCACGGAGCCGGTCGAGCACCACCTCGGCGTGCGCCTCGCCCATGCACCAGAGCACCAGCTGATGGGTCTCCGGGTTGCGCTCCAGTCGCATCGTCGGGTCACCGGCGACCAGCCGGGCCAGGTTCTTGGCCAGCGCGTCCTCGTCGGCCCGGCTCTTCGCGACGATCGCCACCGGCAGCAGCGGCTCGGGCATCTCCCAGGGCTCGATCAGCAGCGGGTGTTCCCTGGCCGAGACGGTGTCACCGGTCTCCGCCGTACCCGACTTGGTGATCGCGCAGATGTCGCCGGCCACGCAGTACGGCACCTCGCGCAGCGCGGCGCCGAGCGGCGAGTAGAGGTGCGAGACGCGCTCGTCGGCGTCGTGGTCCGGGTGGCCGCGCTCGGCCATGCCGTGCCCGGAGACGTGCACCACCTGGTCGGGGCGGAGCGTGCCGGAGAAGACCCGGACCAGGGAGACCCGGCCGACGTGCCGGTCGATCGTGGTCTTGACCACCTCGGCCACCAGCGGTCCGTCGGGGTCGCAGGTCAGCGGCGGCTGCGGCGAGCCGTCGACGCCGGTGACGGTGGGCAGGTCGTGCTCCAGCGGGGTCGGGAACGCCGAGACCAGCAGCTCCAGCAGGGCGTCGACACCGAGCCCGGTCTCCGCGCAGACCGGCACCACCGGATAGAAGTGCCCCCGGGCGACGGCCTTCTCCAGGTCGTTGATCAGGAGCTGCGTCTCGATCTCCTCGCCGCCGAGGTAGCGGTCCAGCAGGGTCTCGTCCTCGCTCTCGGCGATGATGCCCTCGATCAGCTCGTTGCGGGCGTCGCCGATCGCCGGCAGGTGCTCCGGGTCCGGGTCCCGGACCGTCGCCGGCAGGCCGGCGGAGTAGTCGAAGACCCGGCGGGTGATCAGGCCCATCAGGCCGACCACGTCCACGCCCTCGTCGTCGAGCATCGGCAGGTAGAGCGGGAGTACGTTGTCGCCGAAGACCCGCTGGCAGAGCGCCACCGTCTCGTCGAGGTCGGCCCGCTGGTGGTCGAGCCGGGTGACCGCCACGGCCCGGGGCATCCCGACCGCGGCGCACTCCTGCCAGAGCGCGGCGGTCGCCCCGTCCATCCCGTCCACGGCGGAGACGACGAAGAGCGCCGCGTCCGCCGCCCGCAGCCCGGCCCGGAGCTCGCCGACGAAGTCGGCGTAGCCGGGGGTGTCCAACAGGTTGACCTTGATGCCGTTGTGCTGCAGGGGCGCGCAGGCCAGGCTGATCGAGCGCTGCTGGCGTACCGCGGCCGGGTCGTGGTCGCACACCGTGGTGCCGTCGACGACCGAACCGGGCCGCGAGATCGTGCCGGTCGCCGCGAGCAGGGCGTCGACCAGGGTCGTCTTCCCCGCTCCGGAGTGCCCGACGAGCACCACGTTGCGAACCCTGCCAGGCTCGTCCACCACCGGCGCCGGGCCGGTGACCCCTTTCTCCGAACTCTTCTGCGCCATTGGGGCGCACCTCCCTAAGCCGGTGGTTGGTGGCGACCGCCGCGCGCGACGGGGGAGCTGCCCTGGCGACTCCGCGGCGATATCCTCGGGTGGCCTGCCGTGCTGCCGGAGACGTGCCGGGTGACAGGTGATCGGCGTCACGTCCCCTGCTCCGATCTCACACCCGTACAAGTCGTGACACAAGCCTGCGGCGTGAACTATGCGCCACCGCGCGTACCGTCACCGTTCCCGGCCCGTTATGGTGGGACGGCCATGGCGAAGATCTTCCAGGTGTCGGCCCGGGCCGGCATGACCCGCGTCGTCGAACCGATCGCCCGGACCCTGCTGCGGGTCGGGGTGACGCCGAACGCCGTCACCGTGACCGGAACGCTCGGCGTGGTGGTCGGAGCGGTCGCGCTCGGGGCCCGGGGCTACCTGGTGGCCGGTGCGCTCGTGGTGACCTTCTTCGCCCTCACCGACCTGCTCGACGGCACGATGGCCCGGATGCGTGGCGGGTCGAGCCGGTTCGGCGCGTTCCTCGATTCGAGCATGGACCGGGTCTCCGACGGTGCGGTGTTCGGCGCCGTCGCGTACTGGCTGGCCACCCAGGACGACCACGTCGGGGTCGCCGCCGCGCTGATCTGCCTGGTTGTCGGTGGTCTCGTCTCGTACGTCAAGGCCCGTGCCGAGGGGCTCGGGATGACCTGCAACGTCGGGATCGCCGAGCGGACCGAGCGGCTGCTCATCGTCGGGGTCGGCGGGCTGCTGACCGGCCTCGGGCTGGACTGGGCGCTGGTCACCGCGCTCTGGCTGCTCGCCGCCGTCTCGGTCTTCACCGTCGCGCAGCGGATGACCCACGTCTACCGGCAGGCGCAGCGCGCCGAGACGGGCGTGGACGCGTGACCGGGCGGGTGGCGGCGTGAGAGTGCGGCGGGCCGGCCGGTGACCCCGGTCGAGTTCGCCTATCTGGCCGGCTGGCGGGCGGTACGCGCGCTGCCCCGGCCGGCCGCGGCGGCGCTGTTCCGGGCCGCCGCCGACCAGGCGTACCGCAGGCGCGGCCCCGGGACGCTCCGGCTCGCCGGCAACCTGCGCCGGGTGGTCGGCCCCGACCTGCCGGAGTCCGGCCTTGAAGATCTGGTCCGCCGGGGCCTGCGCTCGTACGCCCGCTACTGGCTCGACGTCTTCCGGCTGCCGTCCCGCAGTCGTGAGCAGCTCCGCGACGACTTCCGGCTCGACGGCGAGGAGCTGCTCGCCGCCGACATGACGGCCGGCCGGGGCGCGGTGGTGGCGTTGCCGCACTCCGGCAACTGGGACGCCGCCGGCGCCTGGGTCGCCGCGAACGGCTGGCCGATCGCCACCGTGATGGAGCGACTCAAGCCGGAGGGGGTGTTCGAGCGTTTCGTCGGCTTCCGGCGCCGGCTCGGCATGGAGATCCTGCCGACCCACGGTGGTGCCCGGGCACCCTTCGAGGTGCTGGCCGAGCGGCTCGCCGCCGGGTACCTGGTACCGCTGCTCGCCGACCGGGACCTGTCGGCGCGCGGCGTCGAGGTGCGGTTCTTCGGCGGTCGGGCCCGGATGCCGGCCGGCCCGGCGCTGCTGGCCGTCCGGACCGGTGCCCCGCTCTACGTGGCGGCGCTCTGGTACGACCCGGCCGGTCCACGGGGCCGGCTGACCGGGCCGCTGGAGGTGCCGGCGGCGGATACCGGCCCACTCGACCAGCGGGTCCGGACGCTGACCCAGCGGATCGCCGACCACCTGGCCGAGGGCATCGCGCAGCGTCCGGAAGACTGGCACATGCTGCAACGGGTCTGGATCGACGAACCCGGCATCTCCGCCGGTACGCCTGGGTCGGCCGCCGGATCGGCGGGCCCGGCCGGGGCGGGGCCGGGCACACCGGGCGCCCCGTCGATGTCCGAGCCGGCCTGAGAGGGAGGCGCAGTGCGGATCGGCATCGTGTGTCCGTACTCCTTCGACGTCCCCGGCGGGGTGCAGAACCACGTGATCGACCTCGCCGAGGCGCTGATCGGGCTCGGCCACGAGGTGAGCGTGCTGGCACCGGCGGACGAGGACTCGCCGCTGCCGCCGTACGTGGTGTCGGCCGGCCGGTCGGTGCCGCTGCCGTACAACGGGTCGGTGGCCCGGATCAGTTTCGGCCCGGTCTCCACCGCCCGGGTCCGGCGCTGGCTGGCCCGGGGCCGCTTCGACGTGCTGCACGTGCACGAGCCGTTCACGCTCAGCCTCTCCCTGCTCGCCGTGCTCTCCGCCCGAGGGCCGGTGGTCGCCACCTTCCACACCGCGATGACCCGGTCCCGGGCGCTGGCCGCCGCCCAGGGGGTGTTGCAGTTCGCCGTGGAGCGGATCACCGCCCGGATCGCGGTGAGCGCGTTGGCCCGCAAGGTCCAGGTCGAGCATCTCGGCGGCGGGGCGGTGGAGATCCCCAACGGGGTGGCGGTGGCGAAGTTCGCCGATGCCGAGCCGCTGCCCGGGTGGCCGGGCCCGTGCGGGACGGGCGAGGGGGGCACGCTGGGCTTCCTCGGCCGGTTCACCGAGCCCCGGAAGGGCTTCGGCGTGCTCCGGGAGGCGTTCGTCGCGCTTGCCGCGCGGCGTCCGGGGCTGCGGCTGCTGGTCGCCGGCCCGGGGGACGTGGCCGAACTGCACGAGGGCGTACCGGAGGGGCTGCGGGACCGGATCACCTTCCTCGGCCGGGTCCCCGAAACGGAGAAGGCGCGGATGCTGCGCAGCGTGCACCTCTACGTCGCGCCGAACACCGGAGGCGAATCCTTCGGGATGATCTTGACCGAGGCGATGGCCGCCGGAGCGACCGTGGTGGCGAGCGATCTGGACGCCTTCCGTCGGGTGCTGGACGGGGGCCGGGCCGGTGAGCTCTTTCCCACCGGGGATTCGACGGCGCTGCGGCGTACCCTGACCGCCCTGCTCGACGACCCGGTGCGCCGGACCGAGCTGTCCGGTTGTGCCCGGGAGGTGGTCGAAACCTTCGACTGGCCGACGGTGGCCCGCCGGGTTCTGGAGGTGTACGCGACGGCGATCGAGGCAACCGACGGTCGGGTGCTGGACGAGGAGTGGATCGGGCCCGGCTGACTGGCCCCGGAACCGGTCCAGAAGGGTGCGAAAGCACACCGACCGTCCCGCGCCGCCCGTCCGGGGCCGGTGCTGCCCGACTGCGTGGTACGGGCGGTTTGGCCGGGCTGGTCCGCGGTGCGCCGGTGACGTGCCGACGAGACGGGAATGGGGGCCGCACTACGATGCCGGGCATGTGGTGGGTGGTGGGCGTCGTCGTGGCGGTGGTCCTGGTGACGGCGTACCTGGTCTGGATCGCGGCCCGGGTCGACCGGATGCACGCCCGGGTGCGGTCGGCCACCCGGGCTCTGGACGCGCACCTGCTCCGCCGGGCGGCCGCCGCCGCGGTCCTGGCAGAGGAGCGGTACGTGCTGGAGCTGTACGCGGCGTCCCGGATCGCCCTCGACGCCGAGGGTGAGGAGCGGGAGGCCGCGGAGAACGACCTCACCCGGCAGTTGCGGTCCAGCGTGCTGGATCCAGAGGAGCCGGCCGCGGCGGCGGTGATCGGTGCCAGCCGGCGGCTCGCGCTGGCCCGTCAGGTCCACACCGATCTGGTACGCGACGCGCTGTCCCTGCGGCGCCGCCCCGTCGTACGCCTGTTCCGGATGTCCCGCAAGCACGAACTGCCGCGCTACTTCGACATCGACGACCCGACCCTGAACAGCCGCCCGGAACTGTCGGTCGGCTGACGGGTGCGATCCACGGCCGCAGAGGAGCCCGGCCGCAGGGTGAGCCCGGCCACAGGGCAGGCCACCCGGGGTCTGATTGGCTGTCGGTCCGGCGTTGCACCCCGCGTAGCATCGAGTGCGACTTCACCTACCCGAGCCGACCTCACCCGCCCGCACCACTGTCGAGGAGCGAGAACGCCGTGTCCGAATCCACCGCCCAGTCCGGTTCCGACCAGTCGACCGCGGCTGGAGAGCCGACCGTCAGCGCCACCGGAGTGGTCGGTACCGCGCGGGTCAAGCGGGGTATGGCCGAGATGCTCAAGGGTGGCGTGATCATGGACGTGGTCACCCCCGAGCAGGCCAAGATCGCCGAGGATGCCGGCGCGGTCGCGGTGATGGCGCTGGAGCGGGTACCGGCCGACATCCGGGCCCAGGGCGGCGTCTCCCGGATGAGCGACCCGGACATGATCGACGGCATCATCCAGGCGGTCTCCATCCCGGTGATGGCCAAGGCCCGGATCGGGCACTTCGTCGAGGCGCAGGTGCTCCAGGCGCTGGGCGTCGACTACGTGGACGAGTCCGAGGTGCTGACCCCGGCGGACTACGCCAACCACATCGACAAGTGGGCCTTCACCGTGCCGTTCGTCTGCGGCGCCACCAACCTGGGTGAGGCGCTGCGCCGGATCACCGAGGGAGCGGCGATGATCCGCTCCAAGGGCGAGGCCGGCACCGGCGACGTCTCCAACGCCACCACGCACATGCGGAAGATCCGGGCCGAGATCGGCCGCCTCGGCTCGCTGCCCGGCGACGAGCTGTACGTCGCCGCCAAGGAGCTGCAGGCGCCCTACGAGCTGGTCCGGGAGGTGGCCGAGACCGGGAAGCTGCCGGTGGTGCTCTTCACCGCGGGTGGCATCGCCACCCCGGCGGACGCCGCGATGATGATGCAGCTCGGCGCGGAGGGCGTCTTCGTCGGCTCCGGGATCTTCAAGTCCGGCAATCCGGCGCAGCGGGCCGCCGCGATCGTCAAGGCCACCACCTTCTACGACGACCCCGACGTGCTGGCCAAGGTGTCGCGAGGGCTCGGCGAGGCGATGGTCGGGATCAACGTGGACGACATCCCCGTGCCGCACCGGCTGGCGGAGCGGGGTTGGTGACCTCGGCTTCCGCGAGGACTCGCCGCGCGAGTGCGCCGGGGTTGGTCGTCGGGGTTCTGGCGCTACAGGGCGACGTACGAGAGCATCTGACCGCGCTGACCGCCTCGGGCGCGCAAGCGCGGCCGGTGCGCCGGCCGGAGGAGCTGGAGCAGGTCGACGGACTGGTGGTCCCGGGCGGGGAGTCGACCACCATCAGCAAGCT
Source organism: Plantactinospora sp. B6F1 (assembly GCF_040120695.1). Classification (NCBI taxonomy): domain Bacteria; kingdom Bacillati; phylum Actinomycetota; class Actinomycetes; order Micromonosporales; family Micromonosporaceae; genus Plantactinospora; species Plantactinospora sp. B6F1. The sequence goes on from NZ_JBEEAC010000006.1 coordinate 68,848, forward strand.
CGCCGAGACCTTCGACCTGCTCGATCCGATCCGCAAGCGCGTCGACGCGGGCATGCCGGTCTACGGCTCCTGCGCCGGCATGATCATGTTGGCGACCGAGGTGCTGGACGGCCGTCCCGACCAGCGCAGCTTCGGCGGCATCGAGATGACCGTCCGGCGCAACGCCTTCGGCCGGCAGGTCGACTCCTTCGAGGCGCCGGTGGATATCGCCGGCATCCCGGGGCCGAGTTTCCACGCGGTCTTCATCCGGGCGCCCTGGGTCGAGCGGGTCGCCGACGGGGTGGAGGTGCTGGGCAGGGTGAGCGGCGGCCCGGCGGCCGGGCGGATCGTCGCGGTCCGGCAGGGAAACGCCGTCGCCACCGCCTTCCACCCGGAGCTGACCGGCGACCGGCGGCTGCACCGCTGGTTCGTCGATCTCGTCCGGGAGGCAGGCGTCTCCGCCTAGCGACGGCCGGTGACCCGTCCCGCCCGGCGGCAACGACCGATCCGACCCCGTGCCACGCGTGAGTACGCCACCACCGCGTCGGTAGGATTGTCGCGGGTTCGGCGGTTCTTCGTGGAGAACATGACGCGCGGTGCAGTCGACACAGACGCCGGGTAACGATGGAGGTCAGGTATGTCCGGCCACTCTAAGTGGGCGACGACGAAGCACAAGAAGGCGGTCATCGACGCCAAGCGCGGCAAGATGTTTGCCAAGCTGATCAAGAACGTCGAGGTCGCGGCGCGTACCGGCGGTGGTGACCCGGCCGGTAACCCGACCCTCTTCGACGCCATCCAGAAGGCGAAGAAGAACTCGGTACCGAACGACAACATCGACCGCGCCGTCAAGCGCGGCTCCGGCCTGGAGGCCGGCGGGGCCGACTGGCAGACGGTGATGTACGAGGGGTACGCCCCGGGCGGCGTCGCGCTGTTGATCGAGTGCCTGACCGACAACCGCAACCGTGCCGCGACCGAGGTACGCACCGCGTTGACCCGCAACGGAGGTTCGCTGGCGGACGCGGGCTCGGTGTCGTACATGTTCTCCCGCAAGGGCGTGGTGATCGTACCGAAGGCGGGGCTCTCCGAGGACGACGTGCTGTTGGCCGTCCTCGACGCCGGGGCCGAGGAGGTCAACGACCTGGACGAGGCGTTCGAGGTGGTCTCCGAGCCCGGTGACCTGATCGCCGTACGGACCGCGTTGCAGGATGCCGGCATCGACTACGAGTCGGCCGAGTCCTCCCTGGTGCCGAGCGTCACCGTCCCGCTGGACGAAGAGGGTGCCCGCAAGGTCTTCAAGTTGATCGACGCGTTGGAGGACTCCGACGACGTGCAGAACGTCTACGGAAACTTCGACGTCTCCGACGAGGTCATGGCGGCGGTCGGCTGAGCTCGGGTGAGCCGACAACCCCCGGCGAGCCCATCGTCGGCGTGGTACGCGAGTTCGACCCCGACCGGGGGTGGGGGGTGCTCGATGCCGTCGAGGCCCCAGGCGGCTGCTGGGTGCACTTCTCCGCCGTCGTCGCCCCGGGATACCGCAGCCTGTCAGCCGGGCAGCGGGTCTTCTTCCGCGTCGAGGCGCCGGGGCAGGACGGTTACCCGTACCGGGCCACGAAGGTCTGGAGCGAAGGCTCGGTGGAGCCGCCGGACCGGGGGCCGGACGGGGACTCGTCGTCGGTGGCGTACCGCAGCACGCTCACGATCGTCAACGACGAGCCACCCCACCCCTGAGATCGCTTCGTGTGCTGTTGCTGCCCCTCAAGGGGCAGCGACAGCACACGAACCGCTGCCCGGCACGCTCGCCGCCGGGCCCTCGGCGAGGTCGGTGCAGTAGGCGACGGTGGCGTCGTCCGCCGCCACCGCCTGCTGGGCCTCCGCTTGGCGGACGCGGCGGATGATCGCGGCGGGCCCGCTCGACGCGAGCATCGCCAGCACCTCGGGCCAGCCGGCGAGCCGGAACCGGTCGACGATCCGGCTGGCGCCGTTGCTGAGCAACACCGCACCGGTCAGTTCGGAGACGGGACAGCTGCCGATGACGGCCTCGGCCGCCGCCCGGGGGTCCTCCTTGGCCACCCAGTAGCCGCCTGGCCGGTTGCGATTGGCGCGCAGCACGGCGATGCCGTCGCGGCGGACCTGTTCGTACTCGGCACTGCCCTCGACCGCCGCTGCCAGCGCGGACCGGTACGGCCGGGCCAGCGTCACCTCCCGGGGATCCGAGACGACGAGCGGGGCCCTCGCTCCGGCGGAGTCGCCGGCTCGGTCGAGGACGAGGAACGAGTCGCCGAGCACGAGGTGGTCGGCGTGGCCGTCGCGCAGGCGCAGGATCGCCACGCTCGCCCACGGGCTGCGGGGATCAGCGAGATCGCAGCCGGGACCGTGGGCGTCCGCCACCTGCACGATCGCCTCGGCGAGCAGCGCCGGAACGGGCCGGTTCGTGTCGGATGACAGCAGACCGAGGAGTTCCACCCCCAACCGGCGGGCGTACCAGGCCGGGCCGTGCCGGCAGACCAGTTCGGCACCGGACACCCCACCGGCACCGTCGACCAGCACGATCGCCGTGGGAACCACGCCGACGAAGTCCTCGTTTCCGCGACCGGTGCGGGCTGCGGCAGTTGCCATCGTCACCCGCACGTCCCGCCGCCTTCCCGCCGATCCGGGCATCAACCTTAGAACCCGCGCCGACGGTGGCACACACGCCGAACCGCGAGCCGTCGTGGCCGGGCGCTCCGGCTCCGAGTCGTCGTGGCCGGGCGTACCGACCTGAGTCGTCGTGGCCGGGCGTTCCGGGGCCGGCCACCGCCGGGAGCGGGGGTCGGCGTCGGCCTGGGCCGGTGGGGTGGGCGCGGTGGTGGGTCGGTCGCCTGGACCGCCGGTCGTCCGACGGTCCAGGCGCGGTTCCGACCCCTCCGCCGGCCGGCGAATCGGATCAGATGCTGAAGCCGCCGTCGACGTCGATCGTCGCGCCCGTGACGTACGAGCTGGCGGCGCTGGCCACCCAGGCGACCGCCGCCGCGATCTCGGCCGGCTCGGCGTACCGGCCGACGGCGGTGAGACCGCGAACGGTCTCCGCCATGGGGCTGTCGGCCGGGTTGGCATCGGTGTCGGTCGGGCCGGGGTTGACCAGGTTCGCGGTGATGCCCCGGGGCCCGAGATCACGGCCGAGTCCCTTGGTCAGCCCGGTCAGTGCGGTCTTGCTCATCGAGTAGAGCGCGAAGCCCGGAAACGGTGCTCGTTCGGCCATGTTGCTGCCGATGGTGATGATCCGTCCACCGTCGACCATGTGCCGGGCCGCCGCCTGTGCGGCGAGGAACGGTGCCCGAACGTTCACCGCCACGGTCTGCTCGAACTCGGCGAGCCCCAACTCGGTCACCGGCCCGACGATGAACGCCCCGGCATTGTTGACCAGTACGTCGAGCCGGCCGAACTCGCCGGCCGCGCGGTCCACCGCCGAGACGATCGCCTCGGGGTCGGCGCTGTCCGCCTGGATCGCCAGCCCGCGCCGGCCGATCTCCTTGATCCGGTCCAGCACGACGCCGGCCGCCTCGGCGTCGCGCTGGTAGGTCAGCACCACGTCGGCGCCCTCCTCGGCCAACCGCACCGCCACCGCCGCACCGATGCCCCGGCTCCCGCCGGTGACGAACGCTACCTTTCCATCCAGAACACGGCTCTTTGCTGAAATAACCTCACTCATGTGAACCATCGTGCGCGAGCGCCGGGCCGCCGTCTGGCGGTGATCGGACGCCTCGTTCGGCGAATCGACGTCGGACAGGTCCGGGCGCTATGCCCCGATCCCGCCGGCGTGGGCCGGGCAAGCACGCCGAGCTCACCTGCGTGCGGACGGCTGGGCACGGCGAGATCACCGGCGTGCGGCCGCCGGTCGGGCACGCCGAGCTCACCTGTGTGCGGACGGCTGGGCACGCCGAGCTCACCTGTGTGCGGCCGCCGGTCGGGCACGGCGAGATCACCGGTCTGCGGCCGCAGGTCGGGTACGGCGGACCCGGCTGTGCAGCAGCAGCGTGCCGGCGGTGAGCAGGGCCAGCGCGACCGTGCCGAGCCCGGAGGCGAACAGCGTGCCGGCGGCACCGAACGCGGTCACCAGCGGACCACCGAGTGCCGCGCCGAGCGGTGTCGCGGCGGCGGTGACCACGCCCCGGGCGGCCAGCACCGCGGGCAGGTCCGCCGGGTCGGCCGCGTTCTGGAACAGTGCGAGGCTGAACGCGGGAAACGGCCCGTAGACCAGGCCGCCGAGAGCGAAGCAGGCCAGGGTGAGCCAGACCGGGGCGGCCAGGCCGAACGGGACCAGCAGCAGGCCCCAGCCGGCGATCACCGCGATGGTCACCGGCCACTGCCGGGCCCGGGTCAGCATCCCGCCGAGCAGGCCGCCGACGACTGCGCCGACCCCGAACACGGTCCAGTAGCCGCCGAGCAGTCCGGCGGCGGCGCTCAGCTCGTCGGCGACGTACAGCGGAAGGGCCACCTCGACCGGGCCGTAGAGGAAGTAGAAGACGGCGGTGACCGCGATCAACCCGATCAGTTCAGGGCGGTGGGCGAGGATCCGGAAGCCCCGGCCGGTCGGTCGGGCGCCGGACGGCCGGCCGCCGGCGGCCGGTGGACGCAGCCGGGCTGCCTGTACCGCCAGCAGCAGGTAGCTGAGCGCATCGAGGCCGAGCACCAGCGCCGGGTGGATGGTGGCGACCAGCAGGCCGGCCACCGCCGGGCCGGCCACGAAGGCGGCCTGCTGGCTCGTCCCGACCAGCGCGTTCGCCGGCAGCCGGCGCTCGGCCGGAAAGATCTCACTGATCAACGTGTACGTCCCCGCGGTGCCCCACGCGGCGAGCAGCGACGAGACCGCGAGCAGGGCGACGTACCGCCCGACGGTGAGCTGGTCGAGCAGGTGCAGTACGACCACTGCGCCGAGCGCACCGGCCCGGAGTACCGAGTTTGCCAGTACCAGGCGGCGGGCGGCGGCCCGGCTCAGCCAGCGGGCGAACAGCAGAGCCCCGGCGGCGGCCGGTAACGCGTACGCGGTCACGGCGGCGCCGACGATCAGCCCGGCCTGGTCCGGCGGGGCGAGCCGCAGCGCGAGCCAGGCGATCGCCACCACGCTCATCCCGTCGCCGAGGTGCGAGACCACCAGCCCGGAGAGCAGCCGGCGGAAGGCCGGTTCGGCGAACGCGGCCCGATAGGGGGCCGGGACCAGCCGGGCCGGAGGGGGCATCCAGGGAATATCTCAGGTGAGGTCTGGTTGAGGTCAACGGCCCTCGGAACGGCCGTCCCACCGTCGTCGATCTGGGCTGACGACAGCAGGGGGTGAGGCGCCTCACAATACGATACGGAACGGTGCCGTTTCGGTTCTCGGCTGACTAGTGTCGGTGCGGTCAAAAACTTCCCCGCGGGCCGAATTCGGCGATCGCGGGGCTTCGGGGGGACATCAAGGCATGGAGTTAACCGAAAACACCGGGCACCCGAGGCGCTGGGCCATTCTCGGCGTGCTCGTGATCAGCCTGCTGGTGATCGTGCTGGACAACACGGTCCTGAACGTCGCGCTGCGCACCCTGGCCGACCCGGTGCACGGCCTCGGCGCCAGCCAGGGCGAACTGGAATGGTCGATCAACTCGTACACCCTGGTCTTCGCCGGGCTGCTGTTCACCTTCGGTGTGCTCGGCGACCGGTACGGACGCAAGTGGTTCCTGCTCGTCGGCCTGGCGATGTTCGGCCTCGCATCGCTGCTGTCGGCGTACGCGCAGAGTCCGGGGCAACTGATCGGCGCCCGTGCCCTGATGGGCTTCGGGGCCGCCGCCGTGATGCCGGTGACCCTGTCGATCATCTCGAACGTCTTCGATCCCCGGGAGCGCGGCCGCGCCATCGGGGTCTGGGCCGGTGCGATCGGTCTCGGCGTGGCGATCGGCCCGGTGCTGGGTGGACTGCTGCTGGAGAACTACTGGTGGGGCTCGGTCTTCCTGATCAACGTGCCGGTGGTGCTGATCGGGCTGGTCGCGGTGGCGCTGCTGGTGCCCGACTCGCGGGACCCGAGGCCGGGCAGGATCGACGTGATCGGCGTACTGCTCTCGGTGGTCGGCCTGGTCGCCCTGTCGTACGGGATCATCGACGGTGGCGAGCACGGCTTCGGCCGGCCACTGGTCTGGGCGTCGATCGTCGGCGGGCTGGCCGTGCTCGCCGCGTTCGTGGCCTGGGAGCGCCGGGTCGAGTTCCCGTCGCTGGACGTACGCCTGTTCCGGGTACCCCGGTTCGCCGCCCCGGTCGCGGTGATCGGCCTGGTCTTCTTCGCCGCCATGGGCGTGATGTTCTTCAGTGCGTTCTACCTGCAACTCGTCCGTGGCTACAGCCCGCTGGAGACCGGTCTGCTGATGCTGCCGTTCGCCGTCGCCCAGCTGGTCTTCGCACCGCGCAGCGCCGCCATGGTCAAGCGGTACGGCGGCCGGGCGGTTGCGGTGACCGGGCTGGCCCTCACCTCGGGGGCGCTGGTGGCGTTCGCCTTCGCCACCGCGACCACCCCGATCTGGATCATCGGGTTGATCTTCTTCGTCCAGGGCGTCGGGATGGCCAACATCATGCCGCCGGCGACCGAGTCGATCATGTCTGCGCTACCCCGGGAGAAGGCCGGGGTGGGCTCGGCGGTCAGCAACACCGTCCGTCAGGTCGCCGGCGCGCTCGGCGTCGCGGTGCTCGGCTCGGTGCTCAGCGGGGTCTACCGGGACCAGATCGAGCCGGCGGCCCGTACGCTGCCGGCGCCGGCCCGGGACGCCGCGTCCGAGTCGGTCTCCGGGGCGTACGCGGTCGCGGAGCGGCTCGGTCCGGCCGGCTCGGCCGTGACCAGCGCCGCCAACGACGCCTTCGTGACGGCCATGCACTGGGCCAGCGGGCTGTCGGCGGCGATCGCCGCGCTCGGCATCCTGGTGGTGCTCCGCTGGCTGCCCGGCCGCATGGCCGAGGAGCAGTTGCTGCCGCCGGAGCCGGTGGCCGATCCCGAGTTGGTCGCCGCCTGAGCGACCGGGGACAATGGGCGACGTGACCGAGACGACGGATGCTCCGCGGGCGCCAGGACGCCCGCGGAGCATCCGCGCGGACGAGGCGATCCTGGAGGCCGCGCTCGACCTGCTCGCCGGAGACAGCAGTATCGAGACGCTGTCGATCGAGGCGATCGCCGCTCGGGCCGGGGTGGGCAAGGCGACCATCTACCGGCGCTGGTCCGGCAAGGAGGCCCTGCTCCAGGACGCCCTGCGCCGGCTGAAGCCGCCGCCACCGCCACCGCCCGGCCGGTCCGTACGCGAGGACCTGGTCACGCTGGTCGGCAACACCGGGCACAACCCGGACCCCCGGATGCGGCAGATCATGCCCTGCCTGATGCCCGTGATCAGCCGCAGCCCCGAGCAGTACCGGCTCTACCAGGAGATGGTCGAGCCGCGACGGCGGATGATCCGCGAGGTGCTGCGCCGGGGGATCGACCTCGGCGAGCTGCGTGCCGACCTCGACGTCGAGCTCACCGTCGCGCTGCTCACCGCGCCGCTGGTGATGCAGCGGCTGCTCCGCGCCCAGCCTGACCTGGACGAGCACGACCTGCCGGCGCGGGTCGTCGACGCCGTCATCGCCGGCATCGCCGTCCGCTGAGCGCGGGTGGCGGCCCCACCGTCCGCCGTTGAGCCACGGGTACGACAAATGAGCCACGGATACGACAAAACCCGGCGAACGTTACTGGACACCGCATCAGCCGTCGGCTGCGGCCGGCCCGGATGAGCTGCGCAGCCGGTGCAGGCGCAGCGCGAGCTGCACCTCCAGCGCACGCTCCGGCTTCTGCCACTGCGCACCGAGCAGCTGACCGACCCGATCCAGCCGCTGGGTCACGGTGTTGACGTGCACGTGCAGCAGCTCCGCCGCCCGGGCGAGGCTGCCACCCACCCCGAAGTACGCCTCCAGCGTCTTCACCAGCGCGGTCCCCCGGCGGGCGTCGTAGTCGACCACCGGACCGATGGTGTCGACCAGGAACCGGGCCACCTCCCGCTCGCCACCGGACTCGACCGCGCCGAGCAGCAGCCCGACGAAGCCGAGTTCGGCGCTGCTGGCCCCCTCGCCGGACCGGCCCAGCGCGCGCAGCGCGGTGAGGCAGCGCTCCGCCTCCCGGGCCGCCCCGGCCAGTGCGGCGGGTCCGGTCGCCGGCCCGCCCGCTCCGGCGGTGACCGGCCGGCCCAGTGCCCGGGACAGGTCCCGGAGCACGGTCCGGGCCGCCGCACCCGCGTCGCCGCCCGGCAGCATCAGCACCGCCCGCCCGTCCCGGCCCGCCGCCAGCCCGCCGTGTGCCAAGGCGTACGTGCTGGCCCAGGAGGTGACCCGCTGCCGCACCGAGGTACTGCCCGTCATCGCGTCGTCGGCCACCGCCACGAGCACGTGCGGCGCGTCCAGGTCCACGCCGAGCCGGCGGGCCCGGCCGCGCAACGCGGCGACGTCGATCACCGGTCGGGCGATCAGGTCGTCGAGCAGCTCCCCCCGGACCCGTCCCTCCGCCTCGGCGACCGTCTGCCGGAACAGCAGCAGCAGCGCGGTGACCAGCGCCGCCCGCTCCAGGATCCGCTGGTCGGCGTCGACCAGTTCCTCCTCCGGGCGGGAGACCAGGGCGCCGAGATTCTCCGTACCGGCGACGACGGCGGCGTACCAGAGGTCGCCCCGGTGCACGCTGCGCCCCTCGGTGCGCGACGCCACCACCGCCTCGTCCAGCGCCGCCCGGTCGGGCTCGCCGATCTCGCCGACCCGGGCCAGCGTCCGGCCCTCGGCGTCCAACGCCAGCAGCGCGCCGCCGAGTATCTCGGTCACCGCCGCCGCCACGTCCTCCACCCCGCCGCCGCGCAGCACCAGCGAGGTCATCCGGTCGTGCGCGGCGGCGGCCCGCTCCACCGACGCGCTGTGCGCCTGGATCGTCGTGTTCGCCGCCGACAGCTCCGCCAGCGCCGCCCGGGTCTCGGCGAGCAGCCGTGCCGTGTCGATCGCGACCGCGGCGTGCGCGGCCAGCGAGAGCAGCAGCGACACCTCTTCCCGGGCGAACGGCCGGGCCGATCGGTTCGCGGCGTAGAGCACCCCGATCACCCGGGAGCCGAGCCGCAGCGGCACCCCGAGGATGGCGACCAGCCCTTCCTCGCGTACCCCGGCGTCGATCTCCCCGGTGTGGTGGAACCTCGCGTCCCGCGGATAGTTCGCGGTCGCGTACGGGCTGCCGGTCTGCGCCACCAGCCCGCCGAGTCCGGCGCCCATCGGCAGCCGGAGCCCCTGGAACCGGGCCGAGATCGAACCGTCGGTGACCCGCATGTACGTGTCGCCCCGGTCGTCGTCGACCAGCGTCATGTACGCCACGTCGGTGCCGAGCAGGTGCCGGGCCCGGCGCACGATCGCCCGCAGCACGTCGTCCGAGTCGCGCAGCCCGGCGAGGTCGCTGGCGGTGTCGTAGAGGCCGGAGAGTTCCGCCTCGCGGCGCCGCCGCCGTTCCAGCAGCGCCCGTACCCGCAGCGCCACCACCTTCGCCGCCTCTAGTTCGGCGAGCCGTTCGGCGGGAACCCCGGCCGCCCGGGCGGCCACCAGCGGCCCCTCGAACTCGACCGGAGCGGCCTCCCGGGCCAGCAGCTCCAGAAACTCGATCGGCGAGGACACGGGCTTCATTCTGCGTCGGCGTCCACTCAGTTCGCCGTCCAACCCCCGTCGAGGGGAATCGAGGCGCCGGTGAGGGAGGAGGCGGCGGGGGAGCAGAGGTAGGCGACGAGTTCTGCCACCTCCTCCGGCTCGATCAGCCGTTTGATCGCCGCCCGGGCCAGCATGATCCGTTCGACCACCTCGCTCTCGGCGATGCCGTGCGCGGTGGCCTGCGCGGCGATCTGTCCCTCGACCAGGGGCGTGCGGACGTAGGCCGGGTTGACGCAGTTGGCGGTCACCCCGCGTGTCGCCCCCTCCAGGGCGACGACCTTCGACAGCCCTTCCAGGGCGTGCTTGGCGGAGACGTACGCCGCCTTGAACGCCGAGGCGCGCAGCCCGTGCACCGAGGAGATGTTGACGATCCGGCCCCAGCCGGCGGCGTACATGTGCGGCAGCGCCCGCCGGACGATCAGGAAGGGCGCGGTGACCATCACCCGGTGCAGGTGGTCGAAGCGTTCCGGCGGGAACTCGTCGAGCGGCGCCACGTGTTGCAGCCCGGCGTTGTTGACCACGATGTCGAGCCCCGGGTCGATCCGGTCGACGGCACCGGGATCGGCGAGGTCCAGCCCGAGCGCCCGGCCGCCGACCTCGGCGGCGACCGTCTCGGCCCGGCCGGCGTCCCGGTCCACCACGATCACCTTCGCGCCGGCCGCCGCCAGCCGGACGGCGCAGGCCCGGCCGATGCCGCCGGCACCGCCGGTCACCAGGGCGGTCTTGCCGGACAGGTCGAGCCGGACGACCCGCGGGTGGCGGGCACCGGTCGGGCCGTCGGCCGGCGCCGCAGCCTCCTGCTGCCGCCCTCGCGCGGCCTGGTCGTCCCGACCCGGTTCTACCGTCATGGCCGAGAAAGTTACGAGGCAACCGGTCGGCGGCACATGGGCGCCGGCCACATACTCCGGCACCGGCCTATGTGGCGACCGCCGGCGGGCGACCGAGCCCGGCCGGCGATGATCGGGTACGGGCGTGTCGGCGTTTCCGGCTCCGCAGCAGGCCAGTAGGGTGTCGAACACACGTACGTGCTGCGGCACGGGGAGGGGGCGGCGTGCGGGTGCTGGGCGTCGACCCGGGGTTGACCCGGTGCGGGGTCGGCGTGGTCGAGGGCGTACCCGGCCGGCCGTGCGCCCTGGTGGCGTACTACGTCGTCTACACCGACCCGGCCGACGAGCTGCCGCTGCGCCTGCTGCACCTGGACACCGAGCTGACCCGGCTGGTCGCCGAGCACCAGCCGCACACCGTGGCGGTGGAACGGGTCTTCAGCCAGCACAACGTGCGGACGGTGATGGGGACCGCGCAGGCCAGTGCGGTGGCGGTGCTGGCCGGGGCCCGGGCCGGGCTGCCGGTGCAGACGTACACCCCGAGCGAGGTCAAGGCGGCGGTCACCGGTTCCGGCCAGGCGGACAAGGCGCAGATGATGGCGATGGTGACCCGGCTGCTGCGGCTGGCCGAGCCGCCCCGGCCGGCCGACGCCGCCGACGCGCTGGCGCTGGCGATCTGCCACATCTGGCGCGGTGGCACCCGGGCCCGCCTCGCGGCGGCGGCCAGCGCGGCCCGGCAGCGTACGGCGCCGGCGGCGGCCCGGGACGCCGCCCGTCCGGGTACGTCCCGCCGGGGGGCCCGGCCGGGCCCGAAGCGACAGGGAGGAACGGGATGATCGCGAGTGTCCGGGGTGTGGTCGCCGGGCTGTCCCCGGACGGCGCGGTGATCGAGGTCGGCGGGGTGGGCCTGGCGGTGCAGTGCGCGCCCGGCACCCTGGCCGGGCTGCGGGTCGGCTCGCCCGCCCGGCTCGCCACCAGCCTGGTGGTCCGGGAGGACTCGCTGACCCTCTACGGCTTCGCCGACGACGACGAGAAGCAACTCTTCGAACTGCTCCAGACCGCCAGCGGGGTCGGACCCCGGCTCGCCCAGGCGGTCCTCGCGGTGCACGCCCCCGACGTGGTGCGCAAGGCGATCGCGAACGCCGACACCGGCACCCTGACCCGGGTGCCGGGGATCGGCAAGAAGGGGGCGGAGCGGCTGGTGCTGGAGTTGCGCGACCGGATCGGTCCGATCCCGGTCGGCCCGGACGGCGCGGCCGGGGTCACCGCCGGCGCCTGGCCGGAGCAGGTGCGGCAGGCGCTGGTCGGGCTCGGCTGGACGGCGTCCCAGGCGGAGCAGGCGGTGGCGGCGGTGGCGGAGACGGTCGACGGTGAGGTGCCGCCGGTGCCGGTGCTGTTGAAGCAGGCCATCCGACTGCTGGGTCGGACCCGGTGACCGACTCCGAGGGGCTGGTCTCGGCGTACGCGAGCGACACGGAGCGGGACGCCGAGGTCACCGTACGCCCGAAGCGGCTCGCCGACTTCATCGCCCAGCACCGGGTGCGCGACCAGCTCGACCTGCTGCTGCGCGGCGCCATGGGCCGCGGCGCCCCGCCGGACCACATCCTGCTCTCCGGGCCGCCGGGCCTGGGTAAGCCGGTCTCGGTGGAGGCTCTGGTGCTGCTCGCCGACGGCACCCGACGCCGGCTGGGCGAGATCGTGCCGGGGGACCGCGTCGTCACCCGCACCGGGCGGCCGGCGCTGGTCGAGGCCGTGCACGAGCAGGGCGAACTCGACTGTGTGCGGATCCGGACGGCGAGCGGCCGGCAGGTGGTGGCGGCGCCGGACCACCCGTTCTGGACCACCGAGGGGTGGACGAAGGCGGGCGACCTGACCGACCGGGACGTGTTGGCGAACGTGTTGCGTCCCGAGCTGACGGCCGGCGCCGCCGAGTCGACCGACGAGTTCCGGTCGGCCGGCCGCCTGCTCGGCGTCGGGGGCCCGGCGCACCGGCTCCCGCCCTTCGTCTTCCGGGGTGACGAGCGGCAGGTCGGCGCCTTCCTCGGGGCGTACTTCGCGGTCGCCGGGTCGGTGGGCCGGCGCGATCCGGGCGTGCTGGTCGGGTTCCACAGCGCCTCGTCCGGCCTGCTCCGGGACGTGCAGCACCTGCTGCTGCGGCTCGGCGTCCAGTCCCGGATCGAGGCCGGTCGAGACGGCCAGGGGCGGCCGCCCGCGCCGTGGCGGTTGAGCGTGACCGGACGGGACGACGTCGCCCGGTTCGTCGAACGGGCCGGCGTGCTGGACGAGCGCGGTCGGCGGCTGGCGCAGTGGGCGCCGTCCGGATCCCCCGGCTCGCCCAGGTCCCCCGGTTTGCCGGGGTCTCTCGATTCGCCCGGCTCGCCCGGCCCGGCGACGCCGGGCGCCCTGCCGCGCCGGGACCGGTTCGCGCGGGGTCTCGCCGCTGACCGGGTGGTCGCGGTCGAGCCCGCCGGCCTGCATCCGTGCCGGTGTTTGACCGTCGCCGACGACCACACCTTCACGGTCAACGACCTGGTCGTGCACAACACCACCCTGGCGAACATCGTCGCCGCCGAGCTGGGCGCGGGGATCCGGGTCACCAGCGGTCCGGCGATCGAGCGCTCCGGTGACCTCGCCGCGATCCTGACCAGCCTGGCCGAGGGCGACGTGCTCTTCATCGACGAGATCCACCGGATCGCCAAGCCGGCCGAGGAGCTGCTCTACAGCGCGATGGAGGACTTCCGGGTCGACGTGGTGGTGGGCAAGGGGCCGGGCGCCACCGCGATCCCGCTGGACGTCGAGCCGTTCACCCTGGTCGGCGCGACGACCCGGTCGGGATTGTTGACCGGCCCGATGCGGGACCGGTTCGGCTTCGTCGCGCACCTCGACTTCTACTCCCCGGACGAGTTGGACGTGCTGATCCAGCGTTCGGCGCGGATCCTCGGGGTGCCGATCACCGAGGGCGGGTCGGCGGAGATCGCCGGCCGGTCCCGGGGGACGCCCCGGATCGCCAACCGGCTGCTGCGCCGGGTACGCGACTTCGCCGAGGTACGGGCGGACGGGACCGTGAACCGGGAGACCGCGCGGGCGGCGCTGCGCGTGTACGACGTGGACGAGCTGGGGCTGGACCGGCTCGACCGGGCGGTGTTGACGGCCCTGGTCGACTCCTTCCGGGGCGGCCCGGTGGGGCTGTCGACCCTGGCGGTGGCGGTGGGGGAGCAGCCGGACACCGTCGAGGAGGTCTGCGAGCCCTTCCTGGTCCGGGCCGGGCTGTTGGCCCGTACTCCGCGGGGGCGGGTGGCCACCGAGGCCGCTTGGCGACACCTGGGACGGACTCCGCCAAATGGTACATTTGGTTCGAGCGGGTCTCCGGGGCCCGATCTCTTCTCCGCGGGTTCCCAGGAGGTGTGATCCGTTCGTGATCTGTGCCGCATTCGGTGTTCTCAGGTGCAGGGACTAGACTCGCCGCGGTTTGTACAGGACGTGAGTTCCTGCCTCCGCTCCGGTGCGCACGTGCCGGGGCGAGGCCGATGGGAAGGTCGTAACAGTGCCTTTTATGGCAGCAGAGGGCGGCGGCGGAGCTGGCAGCTTCATGCCGCTGCTCATGATTGTCCTGCTCTTCGTCGTCATGTACTTCATGATGATCCGGCCGCAGCAGAAGCGGCGCCGCGAGGCCGAGCAGATGCAGTCCTCGATCGGCACCGGTGACGAGGTGGTCACCATCGGTGGCCTCTATGGCACCGTCACCAGCGTGGACGACGAGACCGTGATGCTCGAGGTGGCGCCCGGCGTGCAGACGCGGTACGCGCGGCCGGCGATCGCCCGGGTCGTCAAGAAGGTCGAGCGGGTCGAGTCGGTGCCCGAAGAGGTCGACGCGAAGGAATGACCGACCCGCCCGACGGGGCAGGTTTGGCATCGACCATAATAGATCAACGGGCCGGTGGGACCCCCGCCGGTGCGGTACGCATCTCGCCGGACTCCTCCGGCGTCCGACCCGCCGCCCACCACTAGCGGCCGAACCGCGCAGGGAGACAGGAAAGCCGTGGCACCACCTCAGGGACAGATGCGACCCGGGCGGCAGCTGGCCGTGCTCGGGTTGATCTTCACCGTCCTCTATCTTTTGGTGTTCTTCGCCGCCGGGGCCAAGGGCAGCTGGACGGATCGGCTTGAGCCGAAGCTCGGCCTGGATCTCGTCGGCGGCACCCGGATGACCCTGGAGGCGGCCACCGAGGCCGGTCAGGCGCCCCCGGCTGCCTCCCTGGAGCGGGCCCGGCAGATCATCCAGGCCCGGGTGGACGGCCGCGGTGTCGCCGAGGCCGAGGTGGTCACCGAGGGCAACCGAAACATCGTGATCTCGGTGCCGGGGCAGAATGCCGACCTCGACGATGTCGGCACCCCGGCCGAGCTGCGGTTCCGCAAGGTGCTCAAGATGACCGACGGTGGCGGCCCGGTCAACACCGCACCGTCGCCCGGCGCGTCGGCCAGCCCGGCCCCGTCCGGCAGCCCGACCCCCGCCGGCAGCGCCAGCCCGTCCGGCAACCCGTCTCCCGCCGCCACCTCGTCGCCGGCCGCCGGCGGCCAGGGCGGCGGCGCTCCGGCGCCCACGCCCACGCCGAGCGGCAGTGCCTCGCCCGCACCGAGCGGCTCGGCCAGCGCCGCCCCGGCGGACCCGGACGAGATGACGCTGGAGCAGCAGCGCGCGGCGGTGGAGCAGAAGGTCGGTGCCGAGGCCTGGGCCGCGGCCACCGCGCTCCAGGCGCCGGCGGACTTCAGTGCGGACCCGGCGCTCGCCGAGAAGCTCAAGCCGTTCGCCGAGCTGACCCCGCAGGAGATCCGGGTCCTGCCGGCCAGCGTCCAGTTCAACGTGCCGACCATCACCTGCGAGAAGCTCGACCAGCGGGCGCCCGGCTCGATCAAGGAGCCGAACGAGCAGGTGGTGGCCTGTGAGGCCGGCCAGACCAAGAGCCTGCTGGACGTCGCCAAGGTGGAGGGGACCGACGTCGACGACGCCGCCGGTGTGCTGGACCAGACGACCAGCCAGTGGGTGGTCAGTCTGGACTTCACCGGCGAGGGGCAGAGCAAGTGGACCAACCTGACCCGCGAGGCGTACAACAACACCGACGGCCAGTGCGACCAGGCGGCCCTCGGCGACGAGGGCCGGTGCCGGGTCGCGGTGGTGCTGGACAACAAGATCATCTCCGCGCCGGAGATCCTGGGCGTGCTGACCGGTGACTCCCAGATCAGCGGCAGCTTCACCAGCGCCAGCGCCAACGAGCTGGCCAGCCAGCTCCGCTACGGCGCCCTGCCGCTGACCTTCAAGGCGCAGGAGGCGCAGAACATCACCGCCACGCTCGGTACCGAGCACCTGCGGGCCGGTCTGCTGGCCGCCGGCATCGGCATGCTCCTGGTGGTCATCTACGCATTCTTCTACTACCGGCTGCTCGGCTCGGTGATCTTCCTCAGCCTGGTCCTCTCCGCCATCCTGGTCTTCGGCGCGCTGGTGGTGCTCGGCCGGCAGATCGGCTTCACCCTGACCCTCGCCGGGATAGCCGGTTTCATCGTCTCGTTGGGTGTGGCGGCAGACTCCTTCGTCATCTACTTCGAACGACTGAAAGACGAGATCCGGGACGGGCGCAGCCCGCGCAGCGCGGTGCCCCGCGCCTGGGCCCGGGCCCGCCGGACGATCATCTCGGCGAACGCCATCTCGATCATGGCGGCCGTGGTGCTCTACCTCGTCTCGGTCGGCACCGTGCAGGGCTTCGCCTTCGCGCTGGGCCTGGCCACCATCCTCGACCTGGTGGTCGTCTTCCTCTTCCGGCATCCGATCATGACGTTGTTCGCGAGCACCCCGGCCTTCCTGTCGCCACGGGTCAGCGGGCTGGGTCGGGCTCTGCACAACCGGGACGACGACGAGACGCCGACGACCCGCAAGACCCGCGTGAAGGAGGCCTGAGATGAGCAGGAGTGGGCTCGCCAGCCGCTTGTACCGCGGTGAAGCCGGTCTCAGCATCGTCCCCCGCCGCAAGCTGTGGTTCAGCGTCGCCGGTGGATTGGTGCTGCTGGCCGTCCTGAGCTTCGTGATCCAGGGCTTCCACCTCGGCATCGAGTTCCGGGGCGGCAACGAGTTCCAGGTGCCGGTCTCGGTCGGCACCATGGAGCGGGCCGAGGCGGCGATCGGCAACGCGCTCGCCGACAAGTCGACGCCGGCGGGGCCGGCCCAGGTGGTCTCCAGCCAGCAGGTCGGCAACGGCGCCAACGCCACCTACCTGTTCCGGACCTCCCCGCTGGAGCAGCAACAGGCCACCGACGTCCGCACCGCGGTCGCCGCCGACCTGGGCATCGAGGTCGACCAGATCAGCGACAGCCGGGTCAGCGCCGCCTGGGGTGCCCAGATCACCCAGCGGGCACTGCTCGGTCTGGTGATCTTCGTGGTGCTGGTCACCGGCTACCTGGTGATCCGGTTCGAGTTGCGGATGGCGATCGCCGCCGTCAGCGGCCTCCTGCTGGACCTGCTGCTCACCGCCGGCATCTACTCGGCGGTCGGCTTCGAGGTGACCCCATCGACCATCGTCGGCTTCCTCACCATCCTCGGCTTCGCCCTCTACGACAGCGTGGTCGTCTTCGACAAGATCCAGGAGAACACCAGAGGAATCACCGGGGGCAGCAGCCAGACGTACGCCGAGGCAGCCAACCTGGCGCTGAACCAGACCCTGATGCGGTCGATCAACACCTCGGTGGTCGCCCTGCTGCCCGTCGGTGGCCTGCTCTTCATCGGTGCGGGACTGCTCGGCGCCGGCACGCTGAAGGACCTCGGCCTGGTGCTCTTCGTCGGTATGGGCGCCGCGTTCTTCTCGTCGATCTTCCTCTCCACGCCGCTGCTGGTGACGCTGAAGGAGCGGGAGCCGCGGATCCGGCAGCACACCCAGCGGGTGCTGGCCCGGCGGGCCGGTGGTGGCCGGGACGCCTCAGCCCCCCGCCGCCCCGCCCGGCAACCCGGCCAGGCCCGGCAGCAGGCCGCCGAGGCGCCGGCCGCCGAGCCCGCGACCGAGGAGGCTCCGGCCGAGGCGACCGCGCTGGCCGGAACCGCGCCGAAGGTCGGCTCCCGTCCGACGGGCAAGCGGTCCGGTGGCGCCCGCGGCGGCCGCTCCGGTGGCAACCGCCCCGGCGGCAAGCGGCGCTGAGCCGGACGAACGGATCGAAAGGCGCCCGACGCGCCGCCGCAGAGGCGGGCGGGTCGGGCGCCTTTGCCCGGAGAGGACGCAGTGTGACGGAGACCCAGACCGAGGTACGTGGCGACAGCGGCCCGGTCACCGCCCAGTTGGTGGCCAGCCGGGTGCTGGACGTACCCGACTTCCCGAAGCCGGGCGTCGTGTTCAAGGACCTGATGCCGCTGTTCGCCGACGGTGCCGCCTTCCGGGCGGTGATCGACAACATCGTCGACCACCACGGTCGGGACTCGTTCGACGTGGTGGTGGGGATCGAGGCGCGCGGCTTCGTGGTGGCCGCCGCGATCGCCTACGCGACCGGGGTCGGGGTGGTGCCGGTACGCAAGGCCGGCAAGCTGCCCCGGGCCGCGTACGCCGCCTCGTACGCCCTGGAGTACGGCGAGGCCACCCTGGAGGTGCACCAGGACGCGTTCACCGCCGGACACCGGGTCCTGGTGGTCGACGACGTACTCGCCACCGGTGGGACCGCACAGGCCACCCTGGAACTGGTCGAGCGGGCCGGTGGCACGGTGGCCGGGTTCAGTGTGCTGCTGGAGTTGAGTTTCCTGAACGGCCGGGACCTGCTGGCGCCCCGGGCGGTTCATGCCTTGCTGACCGTTTAGCACCCCGAGTCACCATCCGACCACCGCATACGCCCGTCAGGACCGTCGCCAGCCCTTCCGGACGGGTAGGATTGCCCTTCGTGCTGGCCCGGGCGACCTGCCCGTGACTGGCGTAGGCCCGGGTCGACCGGTTACGGTCGGGTCATTCCCGGCGAAATGTTGAGGAGGCCGGTGTCTTCCGATGTCGCCCCTCCGGCGGAGGGCATGGTGCATCCCACCAACGAGGCTGACAACCCCGCCGACGTCACGACCACTCCAGCCGACGCGATGGCCAGCGCCGGTGGTGCAGCCCAGCCCCCGGCCAGCGGAGCCGGCCGTCCCCAGGGTCCCCCCGAGGAGCCGGCGCCCGCCGCCGAACAGTCCCAGACCGGCCCCGGGCGGGCCGGCGCGGCGACGCGACCCCTCGGCTCGGCCCCGTCGGCCGGCGGCAGCCCTGCCGACGACAGCACCGTCCCGGCGGCCGGCGTGCCGACCACCGCGCTCGGCAGACCGGGCGCCGGCGCTGTTCCGGCCGGGGGCGCTGGCGTTTCGCCGGCCGGTTCCGCCGGTGGCGGCCCGGCCGCTGGCACGGGTGCGGCTCCGGCCGAGGGCGGCGGTGGCGGCGTCCCGGCCGTACCGGCGGGGATCGGCGCCAGCGTGGCCTCCGGGGCGGCCGGCGAGTTCGCCGGAATGGCGGGCGGGAGCCCGCAGCCGCCCGCGACCAGCTTCGCCCTGGCGAACGCGCCCACCGGGCGCCGGGTGAGGGCCCGGCTGGCCCGGTTCAACGCGCCCTGGCAGACCCCGCAGGTGAGCGAGGTGCTGGAGCCGCTGATCGCGACACACCGCGCGTCGCACCCCAAGGCGGACGCGCGGCTGCTGCAACGCGCCTTCGACATGGCCGCCCGGTGGCACTCCGGGCAGTACCGCAAGTCCGGTGACCCCTACATCACCCACCCGTTGGCGGTAGCCACCATCCTGGCGAACCTCGGGATGGACACCACCACCCTGGTCGCCGCGCTGCTGCACGACACCATCGAGGACACCGACTACGGGCTCGACCAGATGCGCGTCGACTTCGGCGCCGAGGTCGCGCTGCTGGTCGACGGCGTCACCAAGCTGGACAAGGTCAAGCTCGGCGACGCGGCCAAGGCGGAGACGATCCGCAAGATGGTGGTGGCGATGGCCAAGGACCCCCGGGTGCTGGTCATCAAGCTGGCCGACCGGCTGCACAACATGCGTACCCTGACCTTCCTGCCGCCTGCCAAGCGGGAGCAGAAGGCCAAGGAGACGTTGGAGATCCTGGCGCCGCTGGCGCACCGGCTCGGTATGAACACCATCAAGTGGGAGCTGGAGGACCTGGCCTTCGCCAACCTCTTCCCCAAGCGCTACGAGGAGATCAACCGGCTGATCGGGGAGCATCAGCCGCAGCGCGAGGCGCTGCTGCGGCAGGTGACCCAGAAGGTGCAGGTCGACCTCCGCGCCGCCAAGATCAAGGCAGAGACGACCGGCCGGCCCAAGCACCTCTACTCGATCTACCAGAAGATGATCGTCCGGGGTCGGGACTTCAACGACATCTACGACCTGGTCGGCGTGCGCATCCTGGTCGACACGGTGCGGGACTGCTACGCGGCACTCGGTGTGATCCACGCGAACTGGCAGCCCGTGCCGGGCCGGTTCAAGGACTACATCGCGATGCCGAAGTTCAACATGTACCAGTCGTTGCACACCACGGTGATCGGGCCGAGCGGCAAGCCGGTCGAGATGCAGATCCGCACGTACGCCATGCACCGTACGGCGGAGTTCGGCATCGCCGCGCACTGGAAGTACAAGGAGAAGAAGGGCGAGACGATCGTCGGCCCGCCGGCCCACATCGACGAGATGACGTGGCTGCGGCAGTTGCTGGACTGGCAGCGCGAGGCGGCCGACCCGAGCGAGTTCCTCGACGCGCTCCGTTTCGACCTCTCCAGCCAGGAGGTCTACGTCTTCACTCCCAAGGGGGACGTGATCCCGCTGCCGACCGCCTCGACCCCGGTCGACTTCGCGTACGCGGTGCACACCGAGGTGGGGCACAAGTGCATCGGCGCGCGGGTGAACGGCAAGCTGGTGCCGCTGGAGTCGACGCTCTCCAACGGTGACGTGATCGAGATCTTCACCTCGAAGTCCGACACCGCCGGCCCGACCCAGGACTGGCTGGGCTTCGTCAAGAGCCCTCGGGCGCGGACGAAGATCCGGCAGTACTTCAACAAGGAGCGGCGCGAGGAGGCGATCGAGGCCGGCAAGGACGCGATCGTCAAGGCGATGCGCAAGCAGGGCATGCCGTTGCAGCGGATGCTGACCACGGACAACCTGATGACCATCGCCCGGGACCTGCACCTGGCCGACGTCGCCTCGCTCTACGCCGCGGTCGGCGACAGTCAGGTCTCCGCGCAGTCCGTGGTGCAGAAGCTGATGGCCGGCTACGGCGGCGAGGAGGGGGCCGCCGAGGACCTCGCCGAGACCGCGGTCGCCACCCGTCCGCAGCGCCGGGGCAACAGCAACGACCCGGGCGTGGTGGTCCGCGGCGTCAGCGATGTCTGGATCAAGCTGGCCCGCTGCTGCACGCCGGTGCCGCCGGACACCGTGTTCGGGTTCGTGACCCGCTCCGGCGGGGTGAGCGTGCACCGGGACGACTGCGCGAACGCCGAGGACCTCAAGGTGCAGACCGAGCGCATCGTCGAGGTGAGCTGGCGGCTCACCTCGGCCTCGACCTTCCTGGTCGCGATCCAGGTCGAGGCGCTGGACCGGCACAAGCTGCTCGCGGACGTGACCCGGGTGCTCTCCGACGAGCGGGTAAACATCCTCTCCGCGACCGTCACCACCACCCGGGACCGGGTGGCGGTGAGCCGGTTCAGTTTCGAGATGGCCGATCCCAAGCACCTGGGGCACCTGCTCGCCGCCGTACGCAAGGTGGACGGCGTCTTCGACGCCTACCGGGTCACCTCGGGCGCCTGAGCCCGTCCGCAGGGCACACGCAGGCGGGGGACCCCGTCCGGGCACGCAAGAACGGCGCCGCGCCGCCCCGCAGAGGGGCGACGCGGCGCCGTGGTGTCTACGGCTCCGGCGCTCAGCCGACCGGGGCGCTCATGGTCAGCGACTTGATCAGGACTTCCTTCTTCGGGTGGCCGCCACCGGCCTGCTGGGCGAAGGCGCCGTCGTCACCGGCCGCGCCGACCTGGGCCACCAGGTCCAGACCGCTGGTGACGGTGCCGAGCACGGTGTAGGAGGCGGGCAGCTGCGAGTCGCCGTACACGATGAAGAACTGGCTGCCGGTGCTTCCCGGCTGGCCCGAGTTCGCCATCGCGATCACCCCGGCCGGGTACGGCGGCCGCTTGTCCGTCGGCAGGTTCTCCTCGGCGAACCGGTAGGCCGGCCCGCCGGTGCCGTCGGTCTCCTTCCACTTGTCGCCGGTGACGCTCGGGTCGCCGCACTGGAGCACCTGGAGGCCCTGGGTCACCAGCCGGTGGCACTTGGTGTTGTCGAAGAACTTCTTCTCGGCCAGGTGGGTGAAGCTGGCGGCGGTGCAGGGCACGTCGGCCAGGTTGATCTTGGCGGTGATCTGTCCGAGATTGGTGTCGATCGTCATGGTCTGGCTGCCGGTGTTCTTCACCGAGGTCGGGGGCAGCCCGACGTCCTTGGTCGCCTCGTTGCGCTGCTCGGCCGGGATGTCGGTCCAGGCGCAGGTGGCCGCGCCGGCCTCGGTCGGGGTGTCCTTGTCGTCGCCGATGCTCATCACCAACCACACCGTGCCGGCGACCACCAGCAGCAACGCGACCCCGGCGCCGATGCTCGCCTGCACCTGCCGGCGTTTGCGGGCGGCGGCGGCGCGCTCGGCCATCTCCCGTTCCAGCTTGGCGCGCGCCGCGGCGCGCTGCCGCTCTCTGGTGGACGTCACGGTGGCTCCTCCTGGACTATGTGCAGCGCGCGGCCGGGTCCGCGGCTGGGCTGGTCTCTGTGGTTCTCAGGACTGTCCGGCGACCGTCGGGCTGGCCGACGGTGCGGTCGGCGTCTGGGTCGCCGCCGTCGGCGCCGTCGTCGGGTCGCCCGAGGACGGCTCACCGACGGTGAGGCTCTGGATCACCACGTCGGTCTTCGGCTTGACTTTGACGCCAGAACCATTGTCCACGGTTTCCATGGCGCCGATCTTCTTGATCACGTCGAGTCCGCTGGTCACCCGGCCGACGATCGGGTAGTTGGGCTGGGTCGGGCTGAAGTCCTTGAAGAAGATCAGGAACTGGCTGCCGTTGGCGCCGGGCGGGTTGCTGATCAGGGCCACGGTGCCGACCGGGTAGATCGGCGCGGCGGGAGTGCTGGCCGTCGGGCTCGGCGACGGGTCCGTCGAGGGACTGGCGCTGGCCGACGGATCGGCGGTCGGGGCCGCCGGGGCGTCCGGAGTGTTCTCGCTGAAGAACGTGTACGTCGGGCCGCCCTGCCCGGTACCGCTCGGATCGCCGCAGTGCAGCGCTCCCTCGGTGGTCAGTTCGTGGCACGTGGTGTTGTCGAAGAACGACTTCCCGGCCAGGTGGGTGAAGCTCGCCCCCGCGCACGGTGCGTTCGCCAGGTCCAGCTCGACGGTGATCGGGGCACCCTGGTTCGTGGTGATCGTCATCGGCCGGGTGCCGGTGGTGGGCAGGTCCCGGGTCGGCGGGGTGCCGACGTCCTTCAGGTTCGTGTTCGCCTGGGCGTCCTGGCTGGTCCACGTGCAGGTCTCCGGGGTGGCGGTGTCGTCGGCCGGGTCGCGGTCGAAGCCGCCGAGCGCCCAGAAGGAGCCCAGCACGATCAGCAGCAGCGCGACGGCGGAGCCGATACCGGCCCGGACCTGCCGCCTGCGCCGGGCGGCGGCCGCCCGCCGGGCCATCTGCCGGTCGAGCTTGGCCCGCGCGAGTTTGCGCTGCCGGTCTCTGCTGGAAGCCACCCGAGCTCCCCTTTCCATGTGCCCTGGTCGTCGTCTTACCTGTGGTCACGGTGCCGGTGGTCGTGCTGGCCACGGCACGATTCGCCGCCCGGCGTCAAGTGCGCCACGCCACACGCCCGCCAGAGTGTACGGGTAGCGGCTGGGAAAGTGTTGTACGAGGTCACCTTGAGACCATCGGAGATTATCACTGTGTGCTCCGCTGTCCGCGGAGGCGGGTGCGTACGGGCGGTGGCGCGCACCCGACGCCCGATATGGTGGGGCCGAACCGTAACTGTGACCTGAGGGTCGAACTGTTACTGAGATCGTCGGATGGGAGGAGCGGACGTGCTCGTCGCCGGCTTCCCCGCGGACGCCTTCGGCACCAACTGCTATGTGCTGGCCACCGCGCCCGGGGAACAGTGTGTCGTCGTCGACCCCGGCATCGGGGTGCTGGACCGGCTCGACGACCTGCTGGCCGAGCATCGGCTGCGGCCGGCGGCCGTACTGCTGACCCATGGTCATCTCGACCACACCTTCTCGGTCGCCCCGGTCTGTGGCGCCCGGGGCATCCCGGCGTACGTGCATCCGAACGATCGCGAACTTCTCGCCGACCCGAGCAAGGCGCTCTCGATGGACCTGACCCAGCTCTTCGGCGGCCGGCTGCCGTACGCCGAGCCGGAGGATGTGGCGGAGCTGACCGACGGGGCGACCCTGGCGCTGGCCGGGTTGGAGATCACCGTCGACCACGCCCCGGGCCATACCGGCGGGTCGGTGCTGTTCCGGCTGCCGGGCGCGGGCCCGGCTGTCCGGTCCGACCTGCCCCTTCCACCCGGGGTGGACTGGGCGGCGGAGCAGATCTGCCTGGCGGGCGACGTGCTTTTCGCCGGGTCGATCGGCCGCACCGACCTGCCGGGCGGCAGCCTGCCGACCATGGTGACGAGCCTGCGGGAGAAGATCCTCCCGCTCGCCGACGACACCGTCGTGCTGCCCGGCCACGGACCCGCGACCAGCATCGGCCGCGAGCGGGCGAGCAATCCGTACCTGATCGAGGTCGCCGGCCTCCACGGGCCGGGGGTTGCGCCCACCCGGGGCTGGTAATCCCCGCTCGCGCGTGTTCCGCGCGAGTTCCGACAGGAGCATCATGAGCAAGCCAACACCGATCTCCGGCTTCCCGGAGTGGGCGCCGCCGCAGCGGATGATCGAGCAGTACGTCCTCGAGCGGATCCGCCGCACCTTCGAGCTGTACGGCTTCGCGCCGTTGGAGACCCGCGCCGTCGAGCCGCTGGAGCAGCTGCTGCGCAAGGGCGAGACCTCCAAGGAGGTCTACCTGGTCAGTCGCCTCCAGGAGGAGGGGCCGGCGGGTGCCGGCGAGGGCAGCCTGGGGCTGCACTTCGACCTGACCGTGCCGTTCGCCCGGTACGTGCTGGAGAACGCCGGCCGGCTGCAGTTCCCGTTCCGGCGTTACCAGATCCAGAAGGTCTGGCGGGGCGAGCGTCCCCAGGAGGGGCGCTACCGCGAGTTCCTCCAGGCCGACATCGACATCGTGGACCGGGACATCCTGCCGGCGCACCACGAGGCCGAGATCCCGCTGGTGCTCGGCGACGCCCTCGGCGGCCTGCCGCTCGGCGGCACCGACGGGCGGCCGCCGGTGACGATCCAGGTGAACAACCGCAAGATCCTGGAGGGCTTCTACCGGGGGATCGGGCTGGCCGATCCGCTGGCGGCGCTGCGCGCGGTGGACCGGCTGGACCGGATCGGGCCGGCCCGGGTGGCGGCGCTGCTGGCCGAGACCGCCGGGGCGACCGAGGCGCAGGCCAAGGCGTGCCTGGCGCTGACCGAGATCGCCACCCCGGATCCGTCCTTCGCCGACGCGGTGCGCGGGCTCGGGGTGACCGACCCGATGCTGGACGAGGGGCTGGCCGAGCTGGTCGCGGTGATGGAGAACTCGGTCGCGCACGCCCCGGGGCTCTGCGTGGCCGATTTGCGCATCGCCCGGGGCCTGGACTACTACACCGGTACCGTCTACGAGACCCAGCTGCGCGGGTACGAGCGGTACGGCTCGGTCAGCTCCGGTGGCCGGTACGACAACCTGGCCAGCGACGGCAACGCCCGGTTCCCGGGGGTGGGCATCTCGATCGGGGTCACCCGGCTGCTCGGGCTGCTCTTCGGCGCGGGCGCGCTGACCATCTCCCGGGACGTGCCGACCTGTGTGCTGGTGGCGCTCGCGGCCGAGGAGCGCCGGCCGGAGAGCAACCGGATCGCCGACGCGCTACGCCGGCGGGGCATCCCGACCGAGGTGTCGCCGTCGGCGGCGAAGTTCGGCAAGCAGATCCGGTACGCGCAGCGGCGCGGTATCCCGTTCGTCTGGTTCCCCGGTGCCGACGGGGTCGGGGACGAGGTGAAGGACATCCGCTCCGGTGACCAGGTGGCGGCGGCGCCGGACGTCTGGCAGCCGCCGGCGGCGGATCTCTGGCCGACGGTGGGCTGATCTTGCGGACCCGGGGTGACGGCCGTAACCTACGCTAACGTAAGTTACGCATGCGTAGGGAGAGCCCGTGACCGTCACCCCCGCCGCACCGCTGCGCCAGGACGCTCTGCTGATCGAGTTGGAGCCGGTCGTCGCGGAGAACCTCGACCGGCACCTCCGGCTGGCCAGGGAGTGGTTCCCGCACGAGTACGTGCCGTGGGGTGAGGGGCGCACCTTCGACGGGATCCTCGACGGCGAGGCGTGGGCACCGGAGCAGAGCAGGGTGCCCGAGGTGGCTCGGACCGCCCTGGTGGTCAACCTGCTGACCGAGGACAACCTGCCGTCGTACCACCACCAGATCGCGACCCTCTTCGGCCGGGACGGGGCCTGGGGGACCTGGGTGCACCGGTGGACCGCCGAGGAGGGTCGACACGGCACGGCGATCCGGGACTACCTCACCGTGACCAGGGCGGTCGATCCGGTGGCGCTGGAGCGGGCCCGGATGACCCACATGTCCGCCGGCTACGTCAACCCGCACGACACCGAGGTGCTGCACTCGCTGGCGTACGTCTCGTTCCAGGAACTCGCCACCCGGATCTCGCACCGCAACACCGGCCGGGTCACCGGCGACCCGCGCTGCGAGCAACTGCTCGCCCGGATCGCCGCGGACGAGAACCTGCACATGGTCTTCTACCGCAACCTGCTCGGCGCCGCGTTCGAACTGGCACCGAGCCAGACGATGCGGGCGGTCGCCGACGTGGTCGCCGACTTCCAGATGCCCGGCAACGGCATCGAGGGCTTCGCCCGCAAGTCGGTGGCGATCGCCCTGGCCGGGATCTACGACCTGCGCCAGCACCGTGACGACGTACTGCTGCCGGTGCTGCGGCAGTGGGACGTCTGGAACGTCACCGGGCTGGACGCCGACGGCGAGGCCGCCCGCGAGGAGATGGCGGCGCACCTCGACGGGCTGGGCCGGGCGGCGACCCGGTTCGAGGAGAGGCGGGACGCCCGGCTGGCCCGCCGTGCCGGGGCCTGACAGAGCCACACCGGGGGAGGGGGGGGCGGCCCGGTCCCGGGAGGCTGTCCCGGGACCGGGCCGAATCACCACCGGTCGAGCCGCGCCGCTGCCACCCGGTGGAGCCGGCCGTGCGGAGCGCTCACTCCGTACGGAGGCCGCTCGGTCGGAGCAGCCGCCACAGCACCGGCAGACTCCCAACGGTCACCAGCAGCACGACGCCGCCCGCGATCCCGGACATGCTGGCGATGCTCGGCCAGTCGAGGCGTACCGGCTGGCGGACCAGGGTCAGCAGGATGCCGCCGAGCGTCGTACCCAGCACGATCGCCAGGGCGAGGCCGAGCAGCACCGGCACGGCGGTCTGCCAGAACACCGAGGCGCTCAGCGTGCCGCGCCGGGTGCCGAACGCGACCAGTACGGCCAGGGAACGGCGTCGCTCCCGCAACTGCTCCAGGATGCCGACCAGCAGGCTGGCCCCGAGCAGCAGGAGAGTGGCGAGCACCCCGACGTACAGTCCGCGGCGGATCTGGGCGAACCGGCTGGCCTCCTCGGTGGCCCGCAGCGTCTGCACCTCGGCCGCCGGACCGAACTCGGCCGCCGCGTTGCGGACGAGTTCGATGGTGTCGGGCCGGGACAGGTCCATGCTGAGGTAGACCCGGGCACCGACCCCGCGCAGCGTGGCCGGGTCGAGCGCACCCGGAGTGGCGAGCAGGCCGGCGAACTGGTTGCCGGCCGGGTCGGTCCGGCCGGGCACGGCCCGCAGACTGGTCGGAACGGTCCACCGGGTGGTGGTCTCCGGGTGGCGGAAGCCGACCTCCACCGCCTGGCCGGGGGCCGGCAGGCCGGCCGGGTCCGGGGACTGCTCGTCGATGATCTGGAAGACGTCGCCGTCCACGCAGCGGTCCGGGGTGGCGAGTTCGCGCAGCGCCGCGCAGTTGGCGATCCGCAGCAGGGTGCCGGGCCGCTGGCCGTACTCGTCCGGCACCGAACCGACCGGCGAGACGGCGGTGTCCAGGACGCCGACCGCCCCCTCGACCCCCGGCACGGCCCGGAACCGCTCGGCCAGCGAGTCGGCGTCGACCCCGGGGAGGTCGTCGCGGATCAGCACCATCGTCTGCGCCCGGCTGACGTCCTGGCCGGTGTTGCGGACGTAGACGCCCTGGACACCCGCGAAGAGCATCTGCAGGGCGATCCCGCCGGCCACCGCGACCGCCACCCCGCTCACCATCCGGGCCGAGGACTCGCTGTCGAGTTGCAGCCGGCGGATCGCGAGCTGCCAGGAGACGCTGCCGCCGCGCAGCCGGCCGACCACGGCCTCGACCAGCCAGGGCAGCAGCGCGGTGACCCCGATCAACAACAGCGTCACCCCGGTGATCACCCGGGCCTGGTTGACCGGGCCACCGGTCTGGTCGATCCCGCCGTGCAGCGGGGCGAGCAGTGCGGCGCCGACCACCGGCAGGGCCAACCGCCACCAGAGCCGGCGCCGGCGACTGCCGGACCGGCGTACCACGCCGAGCGGTTCGACCACGATCCGGCGCAGGGCGAGCTGTGCGACCGCGACGGCGACGGCCGGCACCGCCAGCACGATCAGCGCGGCCAGCGCCGGGTGGGGCCGGACGTCCCCGGCGAAGACACTGATCCCCTCCAGCGTGACCAGCTCGACCAGTTGCCGGCCCAGCAGGAAGAAGGCCGCGCCGGCGAGCAGCCCGAGGAGGGCGCCGACCAGCGCCTCCCCGGCCGCGACCCGGCGGGTTGTCACCGCGTCCGCGCCGACCAGCCGGAGCGCGGCCAGCCGCCGGTCCCGGGCCTCGCCGCCGAAGCGTACGGCGGCGGCGACGAAGACCGCGATCGGCAGCAGCAGTACCACGAAGATGATCAGGACGAGCAGCGTCAGTACGGGGTCGAGACCCTCGCCGCTCGGTGTCGATCCGAAGTGGTCGATCCGCAGCGTGCCGCCGCCGGCCCGGAGCCGGGCGGTGCCGAGGTAGTAGGCGTACTCGTTGGGGCCGGAGAGGCCCTCGTCGGCGATGGTGCCGACGATCGGGTGATCCAGCCGGGGCCGGAGCAGCGCTCCGTCCGGCGAGTGGAGCAGGTCGGCCAGCGCGGGGGAGACCACCAACTCGCCGGGGCCGGGCAGCCGGGTCAGCCCGGGTGGAACCGGCGGGTGCGCGCCGTCGGGCTGGAGCAGGCGACCCCGGATCACCTCGTCGCGGTAGACCGTGTCGGAGGCCGTGACGAGGAGGGTCCGCTCGCCGGGCGGCGGCTGGGCGGCACCCAGGAACTGGTCGTCGCGGGCGGCGTTCCGCTCCGACCGGCCGTCCAGCATGGTGGAGACGGAGGTGCTGGTCAGCAGCAGGGCCACCCCGAGACCCACCGCGACGGCGGTCATCAGGGTACGCAGCAGCCCGTTGCGGCCACCTGCGAAGACCAGCCGGGCGCCGAGGGCGAGGTCCGCAACCCACCCGGTGGCGCGGTGCCGGCTCATCGGTCCGCCAGCACGGTCTCGCGGGTACGGCCGTCGCGCACCACGACCTCCCGGTCGGCGTACGCGGCGACCCGTGGTTCGTGCGTGACCAGCATGACGGCGGCGCCGGCCTCCCGGGCCGCCGCGGTGAGCAGCCGCATCACCTGCTCGCCGGCGAGCGAGTCCAGCGCGCCGGTCGGCTCGTCGGCGAAGACGACCCGGGGGGCGGTGACCAGGGCCCGGGCCACCGCGACCCGCTGACCCTGCCCGCCGGAGACCTCGCCGGGGCGCTTACCGGCCACGTCGCCGACCTCCAACCGGGCCAGCCAGTCCGCCGCCCGGCGCTCGGCCTCGCGGCGGCGTATCCCGGACAGCCGCAGCGGCAGTGCGACGTTCTCCAGGCAGGTCAGCTCGGGCACCAGTTGTCCGAACTGGAACACGAAGCCGAACTCGCTGCGGCGCAGCGCGCTGCGCTCGGCATCCGACATCGCGGAGAGTTCCCGGTCGCGGTACCGCACCGTACCGGCGTCCGGCGGGACGATCCCGGCCAGGCAGTGCAGCAGGGTCGACTTGCCGGAGCCGGAGGGGCCCATCACGGCCACCACCTCGCCGGCCCGGATCGCCAGGCTCGCCCCGGCCAGCGCCGGGGTCGCCCCGTACGCCTTGTGCAGCTCGACCGCGGCGAGCAGCGGCTGTTCCTCGGTGTTCATGCCGTTACCTCGCGTCGCGTCGGGACGCTGTGCGGTGCCGTCGGGTCGTCGTGTGTTGCCGTCGGGTGACTCTGTGCTGCCGTCGGGTGGTTCTGGGATGCCGCCGGATCGCCGTGCGGTGCGGTCGGGCCGGCCGGTGTGCCGGCGGGGAGCGTGGCGGCCAGTTGGTCGAGGCGGGCGGCGGTCAGCTCCAGCCACCGCAGGTCGGCCTCCAGGTGGAAGAGCGCGAAGTCGCAGATGAGCTGGTCGGCGAGGTCGCCGTCGGCCTTGCGTCGGGTCAGGGTACGCATCAGGCGCAGGTGCTCGGCGCGCTGCACGTCCAGGATGTCGGCGGCGTCGCGGCCGGTGAGCAGCCCGAGCACGACCTTGGTGTAGAGGGTGTTCTGCAGGTAGACGTCAGGTTTCTCCGGTCGGGTCAGCCAGCGTTGTACGTCGGTGACCCCGGCTGCGGTGATCGCGTAGCGCTTCCGCTCCGGCCCGGCGCCGGGCTCCACCCCGTCGACCGAGACCAGGCCGCTTTTCAGCAGCCGGGCCAGGGTCGAGTAGACCTGCCCGTAGTGCAGCGGGCGGGCCTGGCCGAACCGTTCGTCGTAGACCCGTTTCAGTTCGTAGCCGTGCCGGGGGCTGGCTTCGAGGAGGCCCAGGAAAGTCTGTCCGATCGACATGCGGCGGACTCTACACCACGCGTATACACGAAGTGTATAGCCGGGGTGTGTAGTGTCGCCGCGCATCCGGGGACGGGTCGGTCGGCAGGTGGACAGCGCCGCGGGTGATCGATCAGGTCCGAACCGGACCACAGACCTCAGCGGTTCACCGCTGTGGCAGCGTCCATCCCGTCAGCATCCAGCAGGTCCCCCACAGCAGGAAGAAGGGCGACCACAGCAGCAGATCCCAGCGCGCCAGGTCACGGGCCAGGGCGGCGTGCTCGGCGGGCGGCGGACGGACCCCAGCCAGCAACAACGTGTCGCCCACGAAACCGAACCCGAGCACCCCGATCGCCCGGGCGATCATGAAAAGGCCCAGCACCCACGCGATCGTGAGCACCAGCCGACGCGGAACGGCCGCTCCCCAGGGGCGAACCGCTGCCAGCGCAACGATGATGCCAACCACGGCGGCAGCGGCCAGCACCCAGTGGCTCGCCACGAACAGCGGATCACGTGACAGCAGCCGTTCGCGCATCTCCGGGGGAAGGGGATCCTTGTCGGCGAGCGCCTCGGCCCCCAGCGCCTGCGCGAACTTCATCGATCCGTACGCGGCCGCACACACCGCCGCTCCGTACGCGCCGAGGTGTCCCCGTTCAGCCCGCGACACGGCGCCGCGTCGACGTCACGTAGGAGTGGATCATCGCCAGGAGCAGCCCGATCACGACCGTCCCGACCACCCCGTGGTACCACTGCCAGCCGATCCCGAGGCCGATGAAGCCGTCCACTGCCATGATCCCGGCGCCGCCGCCGACGGCGAGCAGCATGGCGGCCAGTACCAGCAGCATCAGCATTCTCGGCACCCTCCGAGCCAGCGGCGTGACCGTGGCGAGGGCGAGGCCCGCGCCCAGCAGGCCGGTGGCGGTGGCGCTCCACTGCGCGACGGCCGGGTCCATGAAGTAGCGCACGGTCTCCTCGGCCGAGACAGGCGGACCACCCGGAAAGCCGAGCCGGGACTCCATGGCGAAGGCAGCCTTCCCGGCGGCGTATCCGAGAAACAGTAAAGCGATGGTGTACGCCGGCCAGCGACGCGGGCGAGCAGCATCAGTCATGATCGCGACGGTAGCCGCTGTGCGGGCTGGGACAGCAACGCTCACAGGGGAGGGCCACTCCCCCGCGCGGGGGAGGCGGGGTCGGGTGGCGTGACTCGGGGTGCGGGGCGCGTGCCTGGCGGCGGGCGGCTCGGGCCTCCGCGCCTGACGGATACCCGGTAGGTCCGGAACGTGTCGGGTATGTCACCAGTGTCGGGCATGCCGCTCCTTTCGCGGGTCCGGCGGAGTGTTCGATCCGGACTAGGATGCGGTCAATGATCGTCGATGCATGACGCGTCAGATCATTTCCGCGTCGTTCATTCCGGTCGATTCGCCGGTCGATTCCGCCGATCCGATCCGATCCGATTCCGCTGCCCCGATCCGGTACCGACCAATTCGCCAGAGGGATAGTCCAATCGTGTTTCCCGCGTTCTCTGCCCGCCAGAGCCGTGGACGGGCGGCATCCCGGGACGGCATGCCACTGATCACCGACGGGACGGGCCGGCGTACGCCGAAGCGCTCCGCCGCCGAACCGGCCTGGTCCGGTCTACCGCGCTGGACCTGGGGTCCGCCCGGTCGGCGACCTCGACCGCTGCCGGCGCGCACCGGGCCGTACCAGCCGGTGCCGGCCTGGGTCGCCGCGTTGGTCGGCTTCACCGACGACCGGACCGGCAGGCCCCGCGCACTGGTCACCAGCTATGCCGGCGCCCGGGTGGTGCTCGACCTGCCCGATGGTGTGCTGGTCGGCGCGGTGGACGAACGGGCCCACGCGCGGGCGTCCGCGGTTACCCGGATCGACGGCGAGCAGCTGGTCGTCTCGGGTGCCGGCGCCGGCTACCTGGAGGTGAGCGACCTCGACAGTGGTCGGTCCCGCTGGCGGCAGTGGTGCGGCGACGTGCGGTCCCTGGCGACCGTCACCCTGGCCGGTCGCCCGTTCGCGGTGCTGACCAGCGGATCGCCGCACCTGGAGATCTGGTCGCTCGGCGTCGACCGGGGTGCCCGACTGCGCACGTTCCGGACCGGGAGCGAGCGGATCAGCGTGCTGGCGACGACCGGGGCGGGCGAGGCTGCCGTAGTGGCGGCCGGCACCGGTACCGGCCGGGTGTCGCTGTGGCGGCTGGAGTTCGCGCCGGCCGGCGAGGAGGGTGTCCGGGTCCAGCCGCTCGGCGAGGACGGTGTCCGGGTCCAGTCGCTCGGCGAGTGCGGCTTCGAGTCCGCCGGGCTGGTGGCCGTGCTGGGGTTCGCGGACTGGCACGGCCGGCCGATCCTGCTCGGCGCCGCCGGCCGGGTGGCCCGGGCCTGGGATCTGCGCGACGGGCGACCGCTGGGGCCGGCGTTCACCGGGCACACCGGCCAGGTCAACTCCGTGCTGGCCGGCCGGCTCGGCGAGCGTACGGTGCTGTGGAGCGGCGACGACGCGACCGTACGGGCCTGGCTGCCGGAGACGGGCCGGCAACTGGGCGAGGCTTTCCGTTATCCGTACGAGGCGGCGCCGACCCGGACGATCTCGATCGAGATGGGCGGGCGCCCGATGCTGGTCACCGGGGACGGCGCCGGCTTGGTCTGGGTCTGGGACCCCGACCGGCCGTACCCGTTCCGGCGTGACCCTCCGCCCGGTGCTCGGGCCGACGCTGATCCGCTGGGCGTTCCCGGGCAGTGTCTCGCGGTCGGCGGGTCGGCGGACCGGCCGGTGCTGTTCGGGTCGTTGTCCGGTAACCGGGTCCGAGGGTTCGAGCCCGCGACCGGGTTGGAGGTCGAGTTGCCGGCCGACGGGATTCCGGGCGGGGTGAGACTGGTGCCGGGGACGTACCCGCTGCTGGCCGACGTCCGGCCGGACGACGTCGAGCTCTGGGACCCGGGCACCGGCGAACGGATCGGCACGGTGCCGGTCGGCCGGAACCGGGCGGGTCGTCCCGGTGCGGAGCCGTGGGAGCCGACCGGTCCGGCCGGTGGTGCCCCGACGGTCGGGCCGCTCGCCACGGCGCTGTTCGACGGCCGCCGGATGCTGCTGGTGGCGGAGGGGGCCGCGCTGCTGCGGGCCGACCTCGGGACCGGCCGACTGGCCGGACCGGTGACCGGGCACTCCGGTCGGATCCGGGGGCTGGCGGTCGGCGAGCTGGCCGGGGTGCCGGTCGCGGCGACCGCCGCCGAGGACGACACCGTACGACTCTGGGACCTCGCACGGCTCGGGGACCTCGCACGGCTCGGGGACCTCGCCGCCCGGGGGTCTTCCGGGTGGACGGTGCTGGACGGTCACGGCGGTGCCGCGTACGCCGTGCTGACCGCGACCGTCCACGGGCGTGCCCTGGTGTTCGGGGCCGGCCGGAACGGGCAGGTCCGCTGCGCCGACGTCACGGACCTGCTCGGGTCGAACCGGGCCCTCGGCGACGGGCAGCCCGGGACCGGCGGCGGCCCGGCGGGGGCGGGTGGCGAACCCGCGGCGGGTGGCGAGCCCGCCGACCCGGCACCGGTGGTCGACGGGCTGCCGCCCGAGCCGGTCGTCGTGCTGACCGCCACCCGGCCGGTACGGTCGCTGGCCCTGGTCCGGGGCGGCCGGACCAGCTGGTTGGTGGCGGCAGACGGGAGCGTGCTGCGGTGGCAGCCCGTCGGCGAGCCGGGAACGCCGGGCCGGGCGATCGAGGTGGGTGCCCCGGTGACCTGTCTGGTGGCGCTGCCCGGACTGCTGGTGGTGGCGGCGGGGGACGGGCTCGTCGGCTACCGCCCCCCGCCCGACCGGGTCGGATAGGTCCCCCCGTTACCAGCCGAATCCGGCGTCGTAGGAGATCTCGGCCAGTGCCCGCTGCCCGGACGTGTTGGGGTGGAAGTAGTCCCAGCCGGACAACTGGCCCAGCGTGAACGGGTAGTTGAAGACCGCGTTGCCGTCGAACAGGCAGTTCGAGCCGTACATGGCGCAGGCCTGGGCGAGCTGGTTGTTGTAGTCGACCACCCGTTGCCGTACCCGGGCGCGCCGGTCCGCGTCAGCCTGGGCGTTGGAGGTCGGGCTGGCCAGCATCGACTGGCAGATGCCGAAGAGCGACCACGCGGTACGGGCGGCGAGGCTGCCCCGGCCGACCGACCAGAGCCGCTGGATGTCGGGGATGCTGATCACGAACACCCGGGCGTTGGGCAGCCCGGCGCGGAGCCGGCCCAGCGCGGCGTCGATGTTGCTCCGGAAGGTGCTCACCGGGGTCATGCTCGACTCGGAGCTGGTGCAGGCGTCGTTGGCGCCGATCAGCATCGTCACGTAGCCGACGCCCTGGGAGACGGCGATGTCGGCCTGGCCGGCCATGTCGGCGGACTTGGCGCCGGAGCGCCCGTCGTTGTGGTTGCGACCCCCGATCGCCGGGTTCACCGCACGGATGCGCAGGTAGTGGCTGTTCACCCCGGAGTCGTCGCCGGTGCTGAACGAGCGGGACGGGCAGTCGACGTACCACCCGCAGGCGTTGAAGCCCCGGGTGATCGAGTCACCGAGGCTGGCCATCGAGGCGGGTGGTGGACCGGGGTCGGCGTGCGCAGGGCTGGCGACGAGCCCGACCGAGGTGACGAGTACGGCGGCGGCGGAGAGAGCGGACAGCAGGGTGCGGGTACGGCGGGGAGCGGACATGGGCGGCCTCCGGATCGCGGTTGCCTGAGCCGACTGAGGTGGGCGAATCATATAGACCGTTCTGACGCTCTACAACGGAGGCGGCCATAAGGCGTACGCCCCGTTGCAGGCGATATGTTAGACATCTTGTTCATGATCTTAGATGTCTGAATACTCATATCGGATGTGCCGACTCGGCGCAGACACCTCCAAACCCCCCATGGGAGGCTCCACATGCGACCCACAAGGTCTTCGATCCGCCTTGTCGCGATCGCGTCCGCGGCCGGATCCCTCGTCGCCGGGATGCTGATCGGTGTGCCCGCGCAGGCCGCCCCGGTCGCCACGCCCGAGGCCGCGACCGCGCTCTCCGAGCGGCTCGGCGCCCGGTCCGCCGGCACCTACCTGGACGACGACGGCAAGATGGTCGTCACCGTGACCGACGAGGCGGCGGCCCGTCAGGTCCGGGCCGCCGGGGCGACCCCCAGGGTCGTGACCCGCGGCTCCGCCGAACTGGCCCGGGTCACCGCCGAGTTGGACCGGTCGGCCAGGATCCCGGGCACCGCGTGGTATGTCGACCCGGTCACCAACCAGGTCGCGGTCGAGGTGGACAGCACGGTCACCGGCGCCAAGCTTGCCAGGATCAAGGCCGTCATCGCCCGCTTCGGCGGCGCCGTCCGGATCCAGTCGATCCCCGGCACGCTGAGCACCACCATCTCCGGCGGCCAGGCGATCTACACCAGCCGCAGCCGGTGCTCGCTGGGCTTCAACGTCCGCAGCGGCAGCACCTACTACTTCCTCACCGCCGGGCACTGCACCAACGCCGGGGCGAACTGGTCGGCCAGCTCGGGCGGCTCGGTGATCGGCACCCGGGCCGGCAGCAGCTTCCCCGGCAACGACTACGGCATCGTCCGGTACGCCAGCGGTATCGCCCAGCAGCCGGGTGACGTCTACCTCTACGGCGGCTACCGGGACATCACCGGTGCGGCCAACCCGACCGTCAACCAGTCGGTGCAGCGCAGCGGCAGCACCACCGGGGTGCGCAGCGGCCGGGTGACCGCGCTCAACGCCACCGTCACCTACCAGGGCAGCGGCACCGTCTCCGGCCTGATCCGGACCACCGTCTGCGCCCAGCCGGGCGACAGCGGCGGCCCGCTCTTCGCCGGCAACACCGCGCTCGGGCTGACCTCCGGCGGCAGCGGCAACTGCAGCATCGGCGGGACCACCTACTTCCAGCCGGTCGTCGAGGCGCTCAACGCGTACGGCGTGAGCATCTACTGAGCCGACAGCAACCCCGATCGGCGTGATCGGGACCGATGGGCCGCCGGAACACTCCGGCACCCACCGGCCCGGTCACGCCGATCGGCGCACTCCAGGGTCCGGCCCGGTCACGCCGATCGGCGCGCTCGGGGGTCCGGCCCGGACGGGCCGCCGGCCGTGCGGATGGCGTCGGTCAACGGCTATTGCGGGTGGCGGCGGGTCGCCCGCCGTTGCGGGTGTGCGGCGGGTCGGCTGTCGTGCCGGAACAGGGCAAGCGTCACCACCAGCGGCCACAGCGCCTCCGAAGCGGCGGTGAACCGCTCGGCCAGCCCGGCCGACCCGTCGTCGGTCAGCTGCGTCGCCAGCCAGAGCCCGAAGCCGAGCATCAACACCGTGGCGGAGCAGCCGACGCCGGGGCGCAGCACCCAGGGCCGGTCCCGGACCATGCCGGGTGGCTCGGGCCAGTGCCGGATCGGCGCTGCCCGGTGCGGCAGCGGCAGTACGGCCACGGCCGGCCAGACGGCGAGCCCGACGAACCCGATCACGGCGGCGACCCCGTGTGCCGGCGGGGTGTCGGAGTCGACCTTCGGGACCGCCGCCACGACGACGGTCGCCAGGCCGCCGGCCGCGTACACCAGCCGGGCGAGTGGACGGACCGGCCGCAGTCCGATCGCGGTGACCAGGTGGGCCACGCCGAGCCCGGCGAGCAGACCGACCAGGATCACCCGGTCGAGAGGGCCGTACGAGGAGAGCGCGCTGATGGTGTCGGCCCACGGGTCGTATTCGGGCGGCTGCGGTACTCCAGCCGATGACCAGCAGGCCGGGCAGCGCCATTGCCGAGAGCACGGCCCACCAGGGCACCGCAGGCATGCCGTCACGATACGTGATCAGGCGGATCCGATCGCGCGTATCGAAACCGGGGGCGCGCGGCGCCGGCCGGCCAGGGCAACGGCAGCCGGTCCAACCGGGCGCGGTCGGGATGGCGGGTCGGCCGCTCGCCGACCCGCCATCCACGCGGGTCACCCCGATCGGTCGCCCGATTGGCTCCGGCGACCGCTGCCTACAGCGGCTTGTTCGGCCGGGTGGTCGGGGCCGGGGGGATGCTCGAGCTGTAGCCGTTCCGGGTGCCGTACCAGGTGCTGTTGTGCAGGAACGCCTTCCAGTTGGCGGCGGTGGTGATCGTCCCGGTCAGGCCGACCCGGGTCAGGTCGGTGCGCACCCCGCCGTCGGTCTGCGGCCCCCAGATGCCGTCGATCGTGACGGAGATGCCCAGATGTAGGTCAGGCACGCCTGGACGGTCTTCACCAGCACCGGAGAGCCGGAGTTGAAGGTGGTGGTGGTCGCCGTTCCCGACCGCCCGTTGTCCATGTGTACGTGGTTGCGGTGCTCGGCGTTGTACAGGTAGTGCAGCACGTCGGCCGACCGGTAGTTGATCGCCGCGACGGCGGCCCAGTAGCGGCGGCGGTCGATGTTGAAGTCCCGCTTGGTACCCCAGGTGTCGACCGCGCACTCGAAGGCGGTGAACCGGTTCCCGCCGTTCGAGTCGAGCATGCTGATCGAGGCGAAGTCGATGGCCCGGCCGTACATGTGCCAGCTGTTCGCCTTGTCGACGTGCACCCCGAGGACGTTGATTCTCATGGGGTTGCGCCAATGGTCGGGGAGGAGGTAATACCAATCCTCCAGAAAGTACTCGACCCGGTGGTAGAACGCTGCGTCGTATGCCCCGGTGAAAGTGTTGCCGAGATAATAGGTCGGTTGGTCCCAGAGTTCGATGCGGGAGACGAGATCCCCGTGGAAGGGCACCACCAGATCGGTCGGAAACGACTCTGCGCAATTCACCGGCGACGTGCCGCCGGCGTGTGCCGGTACGGCGCCGCCGCCGAGGACCAGGCCCGCCGCCCCCGCGCCGGCGAGCCCGAGCAGAGATCGCCGGGACCAGGTCCGGCCGCCGGTTGAGCGTCGGCTGTGGGATGCTCGCCATTTTCCCGGTCGCCAGATGTGCCGGTAGTGGAAATCATTCGACCACCTTCCTGCGCGTCCCATTCGGGCAGCGTCAATTGACGGAGGGTAGCCAGAAGGAGGCGACGTGGCACGTCGCGCACCACTGAAACCCCCGTGTCAGCGTCCGGAGCGGCATTTCTGCTCCGGCGCGGAGAAACATATCGTCGCCGATAACCAAGGTCAATACCGGCGGACGAGAGAATCCTCGACGGCCGTCACCTCGTCAGTGGGGTCGCAGGCTCGACCCCTGATCGGAGGGCTGGCCATGGCGCTCGGCGCGCTACTGGTGGCCGCCGCGCGGTGGGGTGCGAGGGCACGCCGCTGGACCGGCTGACCCGACCGTTCCGGGTACGGCTGGGCTACCGGCCAGCGGATCGTGTCGCCTGGACCGACCTCCGGGCGGCTTCCGGCACCCTGAAGTCGCCCGGGAGTCCTCGACCACCTGTGGCATTCCGGCGATCCCTGGTGCCGAGGCGGTCGAGCCGGCCGTTCCCGGGCCGGCGAGCACCGCTCAGGTGATCACGAATCGTTTCCCACCAGGGGTGCCGCCGCCCCGGTCCCGCAGGCGTGACCCTGACCGGGCCTGTCGAGTGGCGTACCGCAGATCTCACATCGCATTACTCACTCTCCAGGTTCAATCCATTTCGTGGTTGGTCTGTCGCTCGCGTTCGATCTGCCGGCCGAAGGCCGACCTCCGCAACGTCAGGCGCATCATGGCGGAGTCAACGACTTCCGGATGTCCCCCTTATCGGGACGGCCCGCGCCTGTCGGGTGGGCCGGTTGGCGGGCTGGCTCGGATCCAGCCAGGCGAGCGTCGTCCGGGACGGCAGCGGTAACATCTACGCCGCGCTCGACCAGTGCGTCGGGCAGGCCCAGCTTGCGGCACACGATCGATGGTGGAAAGTTTGTTGATGCGTACGGGTGCCCGTATGACGCTGCTCGTCGGGATGCTTGTGGTCGGGCTGGTCGGCTGCGGCGGGCCGAAGGCGCCGGCGCCCCCATCGGAACTGCGGGACCCGTGTGAGCTGATCACCGACGACATGCTGGCCCGACTCGCTCCCGGCTCCACATCGATGCCTTCGTCCCAGCTGAGTGAGTTCAGCGGCACCCGGCGCTGCGCCGTGGACCTGACCTCCGGCACCGGCGGGATGCGCGGCGACATCGGCATCACTGTCGCGATGGACGGCACCGAAAGCTACGACGAGGCGTGGCGGGCGGAGCGGTGCGCCAGGATCGGCGGCGAGCCGACGAAGGACGGGCCGGGGGATCACTCCTGCTTCGTCGTCAAGCCCTACCAGGACGGGGAGGCGCGATTCGACGGGTGGGCGTGGGTCGGCGCCGACTTCGAGGTCCACGTCGCGTACCAATTGGTCAAGCCGGAGACCTTTCCGTCCGGTGCCGAACAGGACCTCCGCGATCTGCTCGCGGCTGCGGTGGACTCGCTGCCGACGGATTGACCGAGCGGTCGGTCCGGGCCCGCGGCGTCGTGCTGGTCACCCTCGCGAGCTTGGATGCAGGTGACCGCGGAGGAAGGCGAGGATCTCCCGGCGCGCGGGTCGGGCGGCCGGCACCAGGCCGGGGGTACTCAGGAAGGCGTGGGTGGCCCTCGGATAGCAGTTCAGACGGGCGGGGGCGTCCGGTGGACGGCTGCTCGGCGATTCAGGATCGGAGCGCCAGGCGGCAGTTTCCGGATAAGGGTCGAGGTGAATCCTGGGCTGCCGCTCAGGCGACGCCGGTCGGGCGGAACTGGACGCTGACCCGGGGGCCGACCGCCCGCGTCGTCTTCGGCACGGCGTGTTCCCAGGTGCGTTGGCAGGAGCCGCCCATCACCACCAGGTCGCCGTGCCCGAGCGGGAAGCGCAGGCTCGACGCCCCGCCGCCTCGGCCGCTGTCTCGGCCGGCTTCGGCCCGGTTCGGCGCGCTGCCGCGCGGGCGCAGCAGCAGCGGTCGGGGTGAGCCGAACGAGACGATCGCGACCATGGTGTCTTCCCGGGCCGAGCGGCCGTGGGTGTCGCCGTGCCAGGCGACGCTGTCCCGTCCGTCGCGATAGAGGCACATCCCGGCGGTGACGAACGGCTCGCCCAACTCGGCGACGTAGTGCCGGGACAGCTCATCGCGGGCTGCGGTCAGCAGCGGGTGGGGGAGTGGCTCGGTGCCGGCATACCAGCGGAGCAGGCGGGGGACATCGACGACATCGTCGTACATCCGGCGGCGTTCGGCCTGCCAGTCGACCTCGTCGAGCAGGGTACGCAGCACCGCGTCGGAGCCGCTGACCCAGCCGGGCAGGTGGTCGACCCAGGCGCCGGAGCCCAGCTCGTGCCGGCGCAGCGCCCCGGCGAGCGGGCCGAGGGCGGCACCGTCCCCGGCGATCCCGTCGTCGGTGGCGAGGTCCAGCATCGAGGGCTGGTAGGCGCCGGCTCTCATCCGGCCATCGTAGCCACTGTCGAACGCACGTACGATCACCCTCTTATTTACTCAGTAACTACTTATCGAGTAAGGTTCCTGCTCATGCAGCGAAACGCGGTGCGCTGGGGGCTGCTCGCCCTCTTCGCCGACGGACCCAAATACGGCTACCAGCTCAGGACTGAGTTCGACGCCCGCACCGGCGGCACCTGGGCGCTCAACGTCGGTCAGCTCTACACCACCCTCGACCGGCTGGACCGGGATGGCCTGGTCGCCGCCGCCGGGGCCAACGACGACGGGCGGACCGTCTACGCCATCACCGAGCACGGTCGCGTGGCCCTGGCCGAGTGGTTCGCCACCCCGGTCACCGACACCGACCGGCCGCGCAGCGAGCTGGCCATCAAACTCGCCCTGGCGGCGACCACCCCGGACGTCGACGTGGCCGCCGTCGTGCAGACCCAGCGCACCGAGTCGATGCGGCAGATGCGGGACGTCACCGACCTGCGCCGCACCGCCGACCAGGACGGCGACGACCTCGCCTGGCTGCTCCTGCTCGACCACCTGGTCTTCGCGTTGGAAAGCGAGCTGCGCTGGCTCGACCACGTCGAAGCCACCGTGCTCCGCCGGCGCCGCCACACCGCTCGCCCGGCCAGCTCGGCGGCCGACCAGCCATCCGCAGTCCATCAGCCGACCACAGTCCGTCAGCCATCTGCGGCCCACCAGCCGGCCGGAGCCGACGAGACGGAGCCGGTGCGATGAGCGACCTTGTGCTGCGGTTCGACCAGGTGAGCCGGACCTACCACTCCGGCGAGACCGAGGTGCACGCCCTGGCCGGGGTCAGCTTCGAGGTGGCAGCCGGAGAGCTGGTCGCCGTGATGGGGCCATCCGGCTCCGGCAAGTCCACACTGCTCGCCCTGGCCGGCGGGCTCGACACCCCCACCCGGGGCAGCGTCGAGGTCGAGGGCGCCAGCCTCGCCGACCTGGCCCCGACCGCGCTGGCCCGGCTGCGCCGGGACCGGATCGGCTACGTCTTCCAGAACTACAATCTGGTCACCGACCTGACCGCCGCCGAGAACGTCGCGCTGCCCCGGGAACTCGCCGGGGTACGCCCCCGGGCGGCCCGCCGCGAGGCACTCGCCGCCCTGGCCCGGGTCGGCCTGGACGAACTCGCCCACCGCTTCCCCGACCAGCTCTCCGGCGGGCAGCAGCAGCGGATCGCGATCGCCCGGGCACTGATCGGG
Organism: Plantactinospora sp. B6F1; assembly: GCF_040120695.1. Taxonomy (NCBI): domain Bacteria; kingdom Bacillati; phylum Actinomycetota; class Actinomycetes; order Micromonosporales; family Micromonosporaceae; genus Plantactinospora; species Plantactinospora sp. B6F1. The sequence continues at coordinate 110,939 of NZ_JBEEAC010000006.1, forward strand.
CAGCGTCGACTCGTCCTCGCCGACGAGCCGACCGGCGCGCTGGACTCGGCGACCGGCGAGGCGGTGCTGCGCGTACTCCGGACCCAGGTCGACGCGGGCGCCGCCGGGGTGATGGTCACGCACGAGCCCAGGTACGCCGGCTGGGCCGACCGCACCATATTCCTTCGCGACGGCCGGCTGGTCGACTCCACCGGACCCCGAACCACCGCAGCACAGCTCCTCGGCGGGCACGCATGACCGGCGAGTTCGTCGGCTCGTGGCGTACCGCGTTGCGGATCGCCCGCCGCACGTCCCGGCGCCATCCCGGCCGCTCGGCGCTGATCCTGTTGATGCTCCTCCTGCCGGCGTACGCGGCCACGGTGCTGACGGTCGCCTGGGCCAACCTCGGCACCGTCGACCGGGACGCCACCTTCACGATGGGCGCCACCGACCTGATCATCAGCGCGGCTCCGGACGACCTCGCCAAGCTGGCCGGCACCCTGCCGCCGGGCAGCCACACCGCCCCGCACACCACCGGCCGTACGATCGTCGCCACCCCCGGCGACGGGCTCGCCAGTTTCGAGTACGAGGCGACGGACCTGACCGACCCGCTCAACCAGGGCCGGTACGTCGTCCGGGCCGGGGCGGTGCCCCGGGGCGCCGCCGAGGTGGCGGTGAGCCAGACCCTCGCCGACCAACTCGGACTCACGGTCGGCGACCCGATTCGTGCCGGGATGCCGCTGCGCGAGTTGACCGTCGTCGGGATCGTCGACCTCAGCCGGTCGTTGCGGCTGCCGGCGTTGGTCGTACCGGCCGAGGCGGCGCTCTCGACCGGGCCCGCCCAGGCGCTGCTGGTCGGCCTGCCGGCCGGCGCCAGCTGGTCCGGGCCACCACCCGGGAGGCGCGCGGTGACCGGGCCGGACGGTGCACCGGAGCCGGCCGGCATCGAGTACAGCCTGCGGGACCGGTCCACCCTGGCGCCGAGCGCGCAGTATCGGGCTACCCAGGCCGCCGCCACGACCCTGGTGGTCAGCTTCGTGGCCGCCCAGGTGGCACTGTTGGTCGGCGCGGCGTTCCTGGTCGGCGCCCGGCGGCAGCGCAGGGAGCTTGGCCTGGTCGCCGCGGCCGGAGCCAGCCCGCGCCAGGTCGGCCGGATCGTGCTGGCCGGCGGGCTGCTGCACGGTTCCGTCGCGGCCGGGATCGCCGCGCTGGCCGGAGTCGGCACCGTCATCCTGGCCCAGCCGATCGTCGAACGGGTCTCGGACCATCCGGTGCTGGGTCTGAGTGTGCCGCTGGGGTCGGTCGCCGGGGTCGCGGCGCTGACCGTGCTGATCGGGCTCGCCGCCGCGTACCTCCCGGCCCGCTCCGCCGCCCGGGGGCCGGTCCGGGCCACGCTCGGCGGCCACCGGGACCGGTCCCGGACCGATCTGGGCTGGCTGGTGGCGGGTCTGGTGCTGCTGGTGGCCGGCGTGGCGATCCTGCTCTGGTCGGCGCATCCGGACGGCCGCGCAGAACTCATCGCCCTCGGCGGGATCCTGCTGTTGCTCGGGGTCGTCGCCGGCACGCCCGCGCTGGTCCGGGTCGTCGGGTGGCTCGCGGCCGGGCTGCCGGTCTCGGCCCGGTTGGCGCTTCGGCACTCGGCCCGGCACCGGCTGCGTACCGGGGCGGCGGTCGCGGCGGTCAGCGCGGCGGTTGCCGGCAGTGTCGCGCTGGGGCTGGTCGGCGCGGCCCGGAGCGACGCGGCGGAGGTGTGGCGGCAGGCCCGGGACGGGCAGATCCTGCTCCCCGCCGAGGCGGCGAGTGCGCTCGGCCCGGCCGGGATCCAGCGCCTCGCCGCCGCACTGCCGGCCCGGGACGCGGTCGCGCTGCGGATCGGCACCGACCCGAAGCTGTCGCCAGGCGCGGTGCTGGTCCCACCGTCCTGGGATCCGGCCCAGCACTCCGGCCCGGCCGGCGACCAGTTGGCGATCGCGGTCGGCGGTGCCGAGACGATCCGGGCGGTCACCGGCCGGGAGCCGACCGCAGCCGAGGTCGCCGCGCTGCGCGACGGCGCGGCGGTGCTGTTCAACGACACCCTCGCCGTCGACGGGCGGGCCACTGTCGCGATCGGCGAGTCCGCACCGGTGACCGTGCCGGTGGTGGTGGCGGTCTCCGGCGAGTACTTCCGGGACCTGCCCGCGATGGTCCTCGCCGAGGAGACCGCGCAGCGGCTCGGGCTCACCGTGACACCGGGGCGGCTGCTGGTGGACACCACCCGGACGCCCCGGCCGGACGAGGTCGCCGCCGCGACCACGGTGCTGCTGCGGGCCCAGCTCGCCGCCATCCCGCTGCCGGCGGCCCCGATCGTGGTCGAGCCGGCCCGGCCGCAGCGCGGCCCGACCGAGACCAGGACCATGTTCTGGGTGCTGGCGGCGGTCAGCGCGGTGGTCACCGTGGTGGCGACCGGGGTCGCGGTCGGGCTGACCGGCGCCGAGTTGCGCGACGACCTGGCTACGATGACCGCGGTCGGGGCCGGCCCTCGGGTACGCCGCCGGATCGTGGCCGCCCAGGCTGCCGTGGTGGCCGGGCTCGGCGCACCGCTCGGCCTGCTCGCCGGTCTCGGCCCGGCCGCCGGGTACGTCGCGTTCAACACCTCGGCACACTGGCGTACGCCCTGGCTCTATCTGCTGCTCCTCGCGCTGCTGCCACCGGTCCTGGCGACGGTGCTGGCCGGTGCCTTCACCCGGACCCGGGCGATACCGCTCCGGCGGCTGGAGTAACCGGCGGGCGCGACCGTGTGCCGACCAGCCGGCCTCCGGCACGCCGCTGGCCGACCAGCCGGCTGACCGGGAGGGGCGCCGGGCGGTCCGGGCCGTCCTGACAGAATGTCGGGGCAGCAGCCCGGACCGCCCGGACAGACGTGAGGAGACACCTGTCGTGATCCGTACCCATGACGCCGGCACCCTGCGCGCGAGCGACGCCGGCCGCACGGTGACCCTCGCCGGCTGGGTCGCCCGCCGGCGGGACCACGGCGGGGTCATCTTCGTCGACCTGCGGGACGCCTCCGGCGTCGTGCAGGTGGTCTTCCGGGAGGGGATGGAGTCGGCGCACGCGCTGCGCAACGAGTTCTGTGTGCGGGTGACCGGCGAGGTGACCCGCCGCCCCGAGGGCAACGACAACCCCGAGCTGGCCACCGGGGAGATCGAGGTGACGGTCAACCAGCTGGAGATCCTCTCCGAGGCGGCGCCGCTGCCGCTGCCGGTGGACGACCAGGTGGAGGCCGGCGACGACGTACGCCTCAAGTACCGCTACCTGGACCTGCGACGCAGCGGCCCGGCCCGGGCGATGCGGCTGCGCTCGGCGGCCAACCAGCTCGCCCGGGGCGTGCTGCACGCCCGCGACTTCCTGGAGATCGAGACGCCGACCCTGACCCGGTCGACGCCGGAGGGCGCCCGCGACTTCCTGGTGCCGGTACGCCTCCAGCCCGGCACCTGGTATGCCCTGCCGCAGTCCCCACAGCTGTTCAAGCAGCTGCTGATGGTCGGCGGGATGGAGCGCTACTACCAGATCGCCCGCTGCTACCGGGACGAGGACTTCCGGGCCGACCGGCAGCCGGAGTTCACCCAGCTCGACATCGAGATGTCGTTCGTCACCCAGGACGACGTGATCGACCTCGGCGAGGAGATCGTCGCCACGCTCTGGCGGGAGCTGGCCGGGCACGAGATCAGCCGGCCGATTCCCCGGATCACCTGGCACGACGCCATGGACCGGTACGGCTCCGACAAGCCCGACCTGCGCTACGGGGTCGAGCTGACCGAGCTGACCGACTACCTGCGGGGGACCGCCTTCCGGGTCTTCGCCGGGGCGATCGACGCCGGTGGCTACGTCGGCGCGGTGGTGATGCCGGGTGGTGCCGGGCAGAGCCGCAAGGAGCTGGACGGCTGGCAGGACTGGGCGAAGGCGCGCGGCGCCCGTGGCCTGGCGTACGTGGTGCTGGACGCCGAGTCCGGCGAGGCCCGGGGGCCGGTGGCGAAGAACCTGTCGGCCGAGCACCTGACCGGGCTGGCCGACGCGGTCGGGGCGAAGCCGGGCGACGCGGTCTTCTTCGCCGCCAGCGCGCAGCGGCGGGAGGCGCAGGAGTTGCTGGGTGCGGCCCGGGCCGAGATCGCCAGGCGGGCCGGACTGGTCGACGAGAGCGCCTGGGCGTTCTGCTGGGTGGTCGACGCGCCGATGTTCGAGCCGGCCTCGGACTCCGACGGTGGCGGTGCGGGCGGTTGGACCGCCGTGCACCATCCGTTCACCTCGCCGAACGCCGACTGGGTGGACCGGTTCGAGGAGGCACCGGACCGGGCGCTGGCGTACGCGTACGACATCGTCTGCAACGGCAACGAGATCGGTGGTGGATCGATCCGTATCCACCGGGCCGACGTACAGCGCCGGGTTTTCGACCTGCTCGGCATCAGCCCGGAGGACGCGGCGGACAAGTTCGGCTTCCTGTTGGAGGCGTTCAAGTACGGGCCGCCGCCGCACGGCGGGATCGCGTTCGGCTGGGACCGGGTCTGCATGCTGCTCTCCGGGGCCGACTCGATCCGCGAGGTGATCGCCTTCCCGAAGACCCGGGGTGGGTTCGATCCGCTGACCAGCGCCCCAACCCCGATCACGGCCCAGCAGCGGGCCGAGGCGGGCATCGATGCCAAGCCGAAGCCGGCGGCACCGTCGCACGGCGGCACCGCCGGGGTGGCAGCCCCGGTCGAGCCCTCCTGAGGATCCGAGCCGATGCCGCCGGAACGCCGTAAGGCGTCCCGGCGGTATCGCCTGCCATGGTTCGCCGGGCCGCTGCTCCCGGGCGACCCGCTCGGCGGGGGTCGCGCGGCGATCCGCCGACGACCGGGGGTGGGGGCAATCGACTTGCTTCGGATGCTCATACTCGGTCCATGGCGCCCAACCCTGATCTGATCATCGACTTGGACCCGAGCGAGGTGGGGTCCGAGGTCGTCAAGACCGTCGTCCTGCCCTGGTCGGGCCAGAGCACCCCCTTGCGGATTCCGGCCGGGCTCAGCGACGGCAGCATGCTGCGGCTGCCCGGCATCGGCCCGGCGACCGTGCCCGGTGGACCGCCCCGGGACGCGTACGTCCAGGTCCGGATCGTGCCGGGCGGAGGCGGTGCGGTCCCCGCGAGCTTCGGAACGGCACCCTCCGGCATGCCCGGTCCGGTGACGTCGGCCCCGCCGACCACCCCGTTCGGGTCACCGCCGGTCTCCGCCCCGCCCACCACGCCGTTCGGCGCGGGCCCTCCGGCCGCGCCGACCGCTCCCTACGGCACCCCGCCGGTGTCCGGTCCGCCGACCACCCCGTTCGGGGCGCAGCCGCCGATGTCGGCTCCGCCGTTCGGGGCGCCGCCGCCGGTGTCGGGTCCGCCGACCGCGCCCTTCGGGGCCAACCCGCCCGGGCCGCAGTTCGGTGGACCGCCGCAGTTCGGTGGACCGCCGCAGTTCGGTGCGTTTCCGCCGCCGCCCGCCAAGTCCGGACGCGGCAAGATCATCGCCATCGTCGGCGGCGCCGTCGCGGTGGTCCTGCTGGTCGCGCTGGCGGTGCCGCTGCTGATCTGGGCCGGCAACCGTGACGACGGGGGCTCGCCCTCGGACCGGACCGCCGCCGGCCAGGGCGGGGAGCCCTCGCCGAGCGCCGCGCCGGTCAGCGCACAGGAGTACCAGGCGCTACTGGCCGAGGTCGACAAGGCGTTGACGCCGGGCTTCACCCAGCTCGGCGCGGCCAAGAGCCCCAAGGCGATCGGCACCGCCGCCGGCGCCATCGGGCGGGCACTCGACCAGCAGATCACCACGCTGTCCGCCGTCGTGCCGCCGGAGAACGCCGCGACGGCGCACGCCGACCTGCTGCGCGGGTTGGAGGGCATGGTCGACTCGATCACCGAGACCGGCTCGGCCGCCGGGGCCGGCGAGGTCTGCCTCGGCTCGTCGGCGTTGGCCCGGGTCAGCCGGGATCCGGCCGCCGAGGACGTACGCACGGCGCAGCAGGCGCTGGCGGCGGCGGACCCGGCACAGCCGTTCGAGGTCGGCAAGTTCGTGCCGAAGAAGACCTCCGACACCAACCGGCGGTTGAGCAACGGCGCATACATCAAGCGGGTGCGCAGCGGCCAGGGGAAGCTCAAGATCGAAAACGGTGGCAGCAGCGACGCGGTCATCAACCTGGTGCTGGGCAGCGCCAAGACCCCGACGGTCAGCGTCTACGTCCGGGCCAAGGGCAAGCACACCGTCTCGTCGATCAAGGACGGCACGTACCGGATCTACATGACCGGTGGCAAGGACTGGGACGCCCGGGCCAAGGGGTTCAGCCGGAGCTGCAACTTCCAACGGTTCGAGGACACCTTCAAGTTCACCACCACCTCCTCCCAGTACACGATCTGGACGATCACGTTGACTCCGGTCGCGGGTGGCAACGCACAGACCAGCGAGGTCGACCCGGACTCGTTCCCGGGCGGCTGACCGGAGGCGACATGCCCTCCCGGCGGGCGGCGGGGGCGGTGCCAGCGACGACGTACCGGCCGGGTCCACGGACCCGGCCGGTACGTCTGTCAGCGCTGACCTCTCCCGGTCGCCGGACCACCCCCTGAGATCCCCGCGCTGTCGGACCACCTCTGCGCAGAGGTCTCAAGATCGTGCACAGATTCTGTGCACAACTATTGTGCACAGAATCTGTGCACAGTTATTGTGCATCTATGGAACCTGATGCCTCGCCCTCCGCCGAACCGCCGGCCTCGGTGGTGGCGCTGGACAGCGCGCAGATCCGCGTGCTGGCCCACCCGCTGCGCGCCCGACTGCTGATCGCGCTCCGCTCGGACGGCCCGGCCACCGCGACCCGGCTGGCCCAGGCGCTCGGCACCAACACCGGCGCCACCAGCTATCACCTGCGGCAGCTCGCCGACGCCGGCCTGGTGGTGGAGGAGCCGGACCGGGCGTCCGGACGGCAGCGCTGGTGGCGGGCCATGCACCAGTTCAGCAGTTGGCGCCGGAGCGACTTCGCCGGCGACCCGGACGCGCTGGCCGCGTCCGACTGGCTGCACCGGCACGCGGTACGGCTGCACGCCGACCTGACCGAGCGCTGGGTGACCGAGCAGCACGACTACCCGGCCGAGTGGCATGACGCGGCGACCTTCTCCGACGTGCTGCTCCGGCTGACCCCGGCGCAGTTGCGGCAGCTCACCGACGAACTGCACGCGGTGGTGGACCGCTACCGGCACGCCGTACCGGCGGTCGACGGCACGGACCCGGCCGCGCCGGAGGACGGCACCGAGCAGGTCCTGCTCTACCTGCACAGCTTTCCGGTACGCGGGCGGATTCCCCTGGCCGGGGGAGTCGACGAGAGGGGAGAACGGTCGTGACCACCCTTACCGGCAGGCAGGTCCGGCGACGTTACCTGATCCTGCACGGGCTGCGCTGGCTGCCCTCCGGGCTGCTGATCCCCGTGCTCATGCTGCTGCTGTTGGAACGCGGGCTCAGCCTTCCCCAGCTCGGGTTCGTCGCCGCGGCCCAGGGACTGCTGGTGCTCGCGCTGGAACTGCCGACCGCCGGGCTCGCCGACGCGCTGGGCCGCAAACCCCTGCTGGTGGTGGCCGGGCTGGTCAACCTCGGATCACTGCTGCTCCTGCTGACGGCAGACTCCTTCGGACTGTTCCTCCTGGCCTTCGTACTCCAGGGGATCTTCCGGGCCCTGGACAGCGGCCCGCTCGAATCCTGGTACGTCGACGCCGCCCTGGCCGCCGATCCGGACGCGCCGATCGAGCGCGGACTCAGCGCCGGCGGAGTCGTGCTCGGTGTCGGCATCGGCGCGGGCGCGCTGCTCAGCGGCGGCCTCGTCGCGCTCGGTCCGGTCGGCACGGTCAGCGCGCTCAGCCTGCCGGTGCTGGTGTCGATCGTCCTGGAGGTCGTCGGCCTGGCCGCCCTGCTCCTGCTCATGGTGGAGGTGCGCCCAGCCGCCGGTGTCGTCGCGCTGCGCACCTCGCTCCGGGCGGTGCCGCGGGTGATCGGCGGCGCACTCGGGCTGGTCCGCCGCTCCCGGATCGTGCTCGCGCTGATCGCGGTGGAGCTGTTCTGGGGCTTCGGGATGGTCACCTTCGAGGTGTTGCTGCCGCTCCGGCTCGCCGAGGTGCTCGGCGACCCGGACCGGGCGGCGGCCCTGCTCGGACCGACCGCCTCGGTGGCCTGGCTCGCCTCGGCGGGCGGTGCGGCGCTGATCGTGTACGCGAGCCGGTGGCTGGGGGTGCCGATCAGCGCCGCGCTGCTCCGGATCCTCCAGGGGGCCACTGTCGTCGGGATGGGGCTGCTGGCCGGGCCGGCCGGGATCATCGCCGCCTACCTGCTCTGCTACGCCGTGCACGGCGCGTCCAACCCGCTGCACTCCGGACTGCTGCACCGCCAGGTCGACGGCCCGTACCGGAACAGCGTCATCTCGCTGAACTCGATGGTGGCCCAGCCGGCCGGCGCGCTCGGCGGTGTCCTGCTCACCTCGCTGGCCGCGGCGACCTCGGTGAGCACCGCGATGGTGGTCGGCGGGATCGTGCTGGCCGTCGCCGCCCCGCTCTACCTGCCCGCCTGGTGGGCGACCCGTCGCGCGGTGCCGCCCGCCGAGTTGGCGCCGACCGGGTAGCCGACCGGCACCGAGGTCCCGCCGGGCTTACCTGGTCGGTGCAGCCCGGCGGTCCCGGTGGATTGGCCCGGGCCGTCGTCGGGTACATCCTGGCCGACCTACTGGGACCCCCGCCGGGAGGAACACATGCTCGCCTACATCGCCGCCGGAGTTTTCGCCTTTGCGCTGCTGCTGGACCTGTTCGAGGAGGACCTGGGCGCGCCCGACCTGTTCAACTTCTCCACGCTCGTGCTGATCGGGCTGCTCTGCCTCGCCCTGTACCTCGCCGGGGTGGGCCGTGGCCCGCGCACCGCGGGTGGCGGCGGTGGCGGACGTTGGTACCGGGGTCGGCGGCCTGGTCGGGGCTGATATTCGTCGGAACCACGACCGGCCCGGTTATCGGTGCATTTCCGGCACCGGAAACCGGGCCGGTACTGTCTTCGTGATGGAGTCCGACGGCCTGTTCCCACTCGTCGATCCCGCCGCCGGGCGCACCGCGCCGGCCGGGGCCGCCGCCGACGGCTTCACCGTACCCTCCGCCGACTCGCCGTTGCCGGTCCGGATGCGTCCGGCCAGCCTGGACGAGCTGGTCGGGCAGGACCACCTGCTGGCGCCCGGTGCCCCGCTGCGACAGCTGGTCACGGGTACGTCACCGATGTCGGTGATCCTGTGGGGGCCGCCGGGCAGCGGCAAGACCACCATCGCCCATCTGGTGGCGCGCGCCACCGAGCGCCGTTTCGTGGCGATGTCGGCGCTCTCCGCCGGAGTCAAGGACGTCCGCGCGGTGATCGAGGCCGCCCGTCGCGAACGGCGGTCCGGCGGGCCCCCGACGGTGCTCTTCATCGACGAGGTGCACCGGTTCAGCAAGACCCAGCAGGACTCCCTGCTGGCCGCAGTCGAGGACCGTACGGTCACCCTCTTGGCGGCCACCACGGAGAACCCGTACTTCTCGGTCATCTCGCCGCTGCTGTCCCGGTGCGTACTGCTCACCCTGCAAGCGCTGGACGACGACGCGGTGCGCGGACTACTCCGTCGCGCCGTCGCCGACGAGCGCGGACTGGCCGGCGCGCTCACTCTCGCACCCGACGCCGAGGACCACCTGGTCCGGCTCGCCGGTGGAGACGTACGCAAGGCGCTCACCGCGCTGGAGGCGGCGGCCGGCTCGGCCACGGCGCTGGGCGAGAAGGTGATCGACCTGGCCACCGCCGAGCAGGCGGTCGACGTGGCGGCGGTGCGCTACGACCGGGACGGCGACGCCCACTACGACGTGGTGAGCGCGTTCATCAAGAGCATGCGGGGTTCCGACGTGGACGCCGCGCTGCACTGGCTGGCCCGGATGCTGGTGGCCGGCGAGGACGCCCGGTTCATCGCCCGGCGGATCGTGATCTTCGCGAGCGAGGACGTCGGGATGGCCGATCCCACCGCACTGAGCGTGGCCACCGCCACGGCGCATGCCGTGGAGTACGTCGGCCTGCCCGAGGCGCAACTCAACCTGGCCCAGGCGGTGATCCACATGGCCACCGCGCCGAAGTCCAACTCGGCGACCGCGGCGATCGGCGCGGCGATCGGTGACGTACGGGCCGGTCGGGGCGGTTCGGTGCCCCGGGCATTGCGCGACGCGCACTATCCCGGGGCTCGTGGACTGGGGCACGGCACCGGTTACCGTTATCCGCACGACGACCATCGGGGGGTGGTCACCCAGCAGTACGCCCCGGACGACCTGGTCGGGGTGGACTACTACCGGCCGAGCGGGCATGGCGCGGAGCGCGCCGTCGGCACCCGGCTGCCGGTGCTGCGCCGGATCGTCCGGGGGCAGCCCACACCACGGCCGGCCGACGACGCCACGCCGGCCAAGGAGCCGGGGGATGCCGTGGCCGGAGGGGTGCCGGGGGATGGCCTGAACGGCAAGGTGACAGCACGCGGCGGCGGGACGCCCGAGGGGGAGGAACATCAGTGAGATCGCGCGGTTCGGACCGGGGCGACGACGGCCACGACGAGCGGCGGGAACCACGGGGCAAGGGACGCCGCTGGGGCCGGGGCAGGTCGGAGGAGGCTCCGCCCGTGGAGCCGGAGGTCAGCGGCGAGGAGCTCGGCTGGATCACCGACCTGCGTACCGCCAAGGAGCAGAAGGTCGACATCGGTCCGGCCGACGGGACCACGACGGCCGACCCGCCAGCCCGGCTTCCCGCCGCCTACGAGCGACTGCCGGAGGCCGGACCGGACGACACCGGCTCGGTGACGTCTCCCGGTTCGCCGGTGGGTCCGACGGCCGCGCCCGGTCGACGTCGAGGCGGCGAGCCGGAGCCGGGAGCGGCGGTACCGCCCAGGCGGGCGCCGGAGTCCCCGGAGCCGGTCCAGCCCGCCCGGGGCTCCGGCCCCCCGCCACCGCGGCCACCGTCGACGCCGCCGTCCGCGGTGCCGCCGGTCGTGCCGGCGCCACCGCTCGGTCGGCCGGGACGCCCGGCCGAGCCGGGCCACCCGACGGACTGGCCCGGGCCACCGACGGAGCGCCGCCCGGCGGGCGACCGGGGCGAGCCGGCGGTGCGGCCCGGTGCCACGCCGTGGCCGGGTGAGCCGGTACCGCCCGCCGGGCACCACCCCCGGCACGGCGCCGCCCCGGTCGAACCGGGTGTGGGGCGCCGGGCAGCGGGTGTCCGGGGTGAGGAGCCGCCCCCGGGACGCCGGGCGGTCCCGCCCAGCGAACCCGACGACGGTCGGCCCGGCCGGTCGGCCGGCGCCGCTCCCGTTGACATCGCCGGTCCGGGCAGCCCGGCCGGACCCGCCGGGCGGTTCGGGGCTCCGGCCGCGCCGACCACCGGCGGCGAATTCGTCGTACCGGCCTCCGGCAACGCGCCAGCGGTACCACCCGGTCCGGCCGTACCGAAACGTCCTGGCGTGCCCGAGCGTGACCCGGACGGGCCGGGACGGGGCGGTCCGGTTCTCGGCGCGCGCCGGCCCGGTGCCGCCCCGCCGCCCGCCGGGGCCCACGCCGCCGGCACCGGTACGCAGCCGGCTGCCGGCGGCTACGCTCCGACCGGAACGCACACCTCCGGTGGCGCGCACTCCGCAGGCCCCGGCGCGCACTCGCCGGGCGGTGGGCCGCACTCGCCGGGCGGTGGGCCGCACTCGGGCGGCGGCGGGGGTGCGCACGCCGCGGTCAGCGGTCCGCCCGGCCCGGGGGTACGGCCGGCACCGGGCGGTGCACACGCCGCCGGTGAGCGGGAGTCCCGCCCGTCCGACCATCCGGAACGGCCGGCGGACTGGATCCGCAAGGCCGGCCGTGGCAGTGCCCGTCCGGTCACCCCGGCCGCCGGGTACGGTCCACCGGCGCCGACGTCCGACGCCGGGGCGCCCGGATTTCCGCCGGTCCCGGGCGGCTCGTCGGCGCCGGACCCGGCCAGCCGGTCGGCCGGCGGACCGGGTCCGTCCGCCCGACCGGGTTCGGTGACCGGTCATGGCTCGGGAACCGGTCCCGGTTCGGCAGGTGGTCCTGGTCCGGCAGGCGGTCCCGGTTCGGCGGGCGGGCCGGGCAGGTCGGCCAACCGGGTGCCGTCCGGGCCGGACGGCTTCGACGGCGGGCACCCGGGCCCGGGCCGGCACGGGGCACCATCGAGCGAGGACTCCCGGGACGGCGGTCGGATCGGCCGGGGCCGCCCGGGCGCGGGTCCGTCCGGTCCGCCCCACGGCGGTGACGGTACGGGCAGCGGTGGGCGGCACGGTGGGCTGCCACCGGTCGTACCGGGGCGGCACGGTGCGGTCGCACCACCGGCCGGAGCCGGGCCACATGGTGATCTTCCGGCCACCGGAGGCCCGTCCGGAGCCGGCGCTGCGCCAGCGCCGGGCGGCCCCCGAACCGCGCCGCGTGCCGGTGTCCCGCGTCCGGTCGAACCGGCTGGCGAGCCGGGGTCGTCGTCCCGGGCCGCCGGGCTCGGCCGGTCCGGCGTCGAACCGGCGGGCCGGCGTGCTGCACCTGGCGGCAGGTACGCCGTCGAGCCGGCCGACCGGAGCGGCCCGCCGGAATCGGGGCCGGGCCGGCCCGGTTCTGCCGCTGCGGCCCCGTCCACCCCACACGACCGGCCGATCGCGCCCGGCAGCCCCGCTCGGGCATCGGCCCGTGGACCGGTCACGCCGGTCCACCCGGGACCCGCGCCCGGCTCGCCGGCCGGGCCGACCAGGGATGGTGCGGGTTCGCCCGCCCGTCCCGCACCGGCCGACCGCAGGGAAGCCGGGCGGATCACCCCAGCCAACCAGGCCGAGGCAGGCCGGGCGGCCACGATCCGGCCCGCTCCGGGGCGGCCGGACGGTCCACCCCGGGACGAGAGGGTCCGGCCCGACCCGCCGGTCCGGCCCGAGGCCCCGCCCCGTGCGCAGGTACGGCCGGCCGGCGTCGGCCGCCCCGACGGCCCGCCCCGGCCGGACGCCGCGCGTTCCGCCGCCGTTCCGCCGGTCGGCGGTCCCCGCCCCGACGGCGGAGCGGACCGGACCGCCCCGGCGGAAGTGTCGGCTGAACCGGCCCGGGGTGCCCGGGCGGAGCTGCGGCGGCAACTCCGCGAGCAGCGTCGACTGAAGACGATCGCCCTGCTGCTGGCCAGCCTGCTGGTGCTCGGCGCGCTGCCGACGTACTTCGGGGTCCGGGCCGCGACCCGTGATCCGGTGTTCAACTCCCTCGACGCGCTGGCGGTGCCGGCCTGGGCCGCCACCGACACCGTCGACGGGGTCAGCGGCAGCCGGTGGTGCTTCATCGAGTGCCGTTTCCGGGAGCGGACCGTGGAGTCGGACCGGAAGTGGGAGGAGACGGCGCAGGTGTACGAGGCCGCGCTGACCCGTGAGGGATGGCGCCCGTGGAAGGTGGCGCTCTGCCCCGAACAGCCGGTCGAGGGGCACTACACCTGCTGGCGTCGGGACGAGTTGACCCTCGACATGTGGGTACGGGAGCCGGCCTGCCCTGACCCGGCGGTCACCGTCCCGGGCGTGGCCCAGTCGCCGCCCACCACCGGGCCCGAGGGCGTGAACTGCGAAGGTGCGCTCGTGTCGATCAAGGTCCGCAACGCGATCGCGGACGACCGGGTCGGCCCGCAGCCGACCACCGATCCGTCGCTCACCGGAGTGGACCCGGATCCGCTCTTCACCGACGATCCGCTCGGCGGACTGACGGTTACACCCACCCCGTCGTGAGGCCGGCGAACGTCACCGACGGTAGGGTTCGGGGTTGGTACTCCGAGGGGCTTTCCGGGTAAGCGTCGTGACACGGCGCCGGGCGTCCTGGTGAGACGCCCCGCGCGATTTCCGAGACGGTGCATGGAGGAGGACACGGGTGGACGCTGGAGAGATCGGTCAGATCGCCGCGCTCGTCGCGGCCGGTGCGTTCCTGATGCTGGTGTTGGTGCTGGCCAGGCCCATCTGGCGGCTGGGCAACACGGTGGACGCGGCGACCCAGGCGATCAACGACATCAACGACCGCACGGCCCCGCTGCTCGCCAACATGAATGTCACGGTGGAGAACGTGAACACCGCGCTGGGGCAGGTGCACACCTCGCTGGACGGGGTGAACATCCAGCTCGCCAAGATCGACACGATGACCGGTCACGCCCAGAACGTCACGGCCAACATCGCCAACCTCAGCACCGTGGTCTCGGCCGCCGCGGCGAACCCGCTGGTCAAGGTGGCCGCTTTCGGGTACGGCGTGCGCAAGGCCGCCTCCGCCCGGCGGCACGCCGAACAGGAGCGCGAGGTCCGGGCCACCCTGAAGCAGCAGCGCCGGGCCGCCCGGCGGGGCGGGCGCTGACCCGCCGGGTACGGCGATCCGCTACGGAGGAAGGATGAGGCCATGAAGCGACTGCTCTGGTTGGGCATCGGGCTGGCCGTCGGCGCGCTGGTCGTCCGCAAGCTGACCCGCACCGCCCAGGCGTACACGCCGGGTGGCATCGCGAATTCGCTGGCGGAGTCGGCCGGTGGTCTGGTGCAGTCCCTACGGGACTTCGCGGACGATGTCCGGGACGGCATGGCCGAGCGTGAGCAGCAGATCCACCAGGCGTTCGCCGAGGGCGTCGCGTTCGACGACCAGTTCGAGGAGCTGCGCGAGGACCCGCGGATCGGCGACCGTGAGTTGTTTCCGGAGGAAGGCACCCGATGAGAACGGCGGAAGTCAAGCGGCGCTTCCTGGCGCACTTCGAGGCCAACGGGCACACGGTGGTGCCGTCCGCTCCGCTGCCGGCGATCGACGACCCGAACCTCCTCTTCGTCAACGCCGGCATGGTGCAGTTCGTGCCGTACTTCCTCGGGCAGCAGACGCCGCCGTTCCGGCGGGCGGTGTCGGTGCAGAAGTGCATCCGTACCCCGGACATCGACGAGGTGGGGAAGACCTCGCGGCACGGCACCTTCTTCCAGATGAACGGGAACTTCTCCTTCGGTGACTACTTCAAGTCCGGTGCGATCGCGCTCGCCTGGGACCTGGTCACCAAGCCGGTCGCCGAGGGCGGTTTCGGGCTGGACCCGGAGCGGATCTGGCCGACGGTCTACTTCGACGACGACGAGGCCGAGGCGATCTGGCGCAAGACCGGGGTGCCGGCGGAGCGGATCGTCCGGCGGGGCAAGGCGGACAACTTCTGGTCGATGGGGATCCCCGGGCCCTGCGGGCCCTGTTCGGAGATCTACTACGACCGGGGCCCGGCGTACGGCGCCGAGGGTGGGCCGGCGGTCGACGAGGACCGCTACCTGGAGTTCTGGAACCTGGTCTTCATGCAGTTCGAGCGGGGTCCGGGCAGCGACAAGGAGAACTTCCCGATCCTGGGCGACCTGCCGGCGAAGAACATCGACACCGGGATGGGCCTGGAGCGGATGGCCGCGATCCTCCAGGGTGTCGACAACCTCTACGAGATCGACGAGGTGCGGCCGATCCTGGACCGGGCGGCGGAGCTGACCGGCCGGCGGTACGGCGCGCACTCCGGGCACGTGGCGAGCGAGTCGCACCCGGACGACGTACGGCTGCGGGTGGTCGCCGACCACGTGCGGACCGCGCTGATGCTGATCGGTGACGGGGTGACCCCCGGCAACGAGGGGCGTGGCTACGTGTTGCGCCGGATCATGCGGCGGGCGATCCGGGCGATGCGGCTGCTCGGCTGGCAGGACCGGGCGCTGCCGGAGCTGCTGCCGGTGGCCCGGGACTGCATGTCCCCGTCCTACCCGGAGCTGGCGACCGAGTTCGACCGGATCTCGTCGTACGCCTACGCGGAGGAGGACGCGTTCCTCTCCACCCTGCGGGCGGGTACCACGATCCTGGACACCGCGATCGCCGAGACCCGGTCGGCGGGCGGGGCGAAGCTGTCGGGTGCCAAGGCGTTCCAGCTGCACGACACCTACGGCTTCCCGATCGACCTGACCCTGGAGATCGCCGCCGAGCAGGGGCTCTCGGTGGACCAGGACGGGTTCCGCCGGTTGATGGCCGACCAGCGGGCCCGGGCCAAGGCCGACGCGCAGGCCCGCAAGACCGGGCACGTGGACCTGTCGGCGTACCGTTCGGTGCTGGACTCGGGCGGGCCGGTGCAGTTCACCGGCTACACCGAGGTCTCCCGGGAGTCGTCGGTCCGGGCGCTGCTCGGCGCCGGTGGCGCACCGGTCGAGGTGGCCGGTGAGGGCGACACGATCGAGCTGGTGCTGGACGCGACCCCGTTCTACGCCGAGGGCGGCGGCCAGCAGCCGGACATCGGGCTGATCACCGTCGGCGCCGGCCAGGTCGAGGTGCTCGACGTGCAGCAGCCGGTCCCGGGACTGATCGTGCACCGGGCCCGGGTCGTCCGGGGCGAGGTACGCACCGGCGAGGCCGGTCTCGCCGAGATCGACGTACTGCGCCGGCGGGCGATCTCCCGCTCGCACACCGCCACCCACCTGGTGCACCAGACGATGCGCAACTTCCTCGGCGAGTCGGCGACCCAGGCCGGTTCACTGAACGCGCCGGGCCGGCTCCGGTTCGACTTCAACACTCCGACCGGGGTGGCGCCGAGCGTGCTGCGCGACGTCGAACAACAGGTCAACGAGGTGCTCCTGGCCGACCTGGAGGTGCACGCCTTCATCACCTCCCAGGAGGAGGCGCGTCGGCTCGGCGCGATGGCGCTGTTCGGCGAGAAGTACGGCGACGAGGTGCGGGTCGTCGAGGTCGGCGACTACGCCCGGGAGCTGTGCGGCGGCACCCACGTGGCCCGGTCGGCGCAGCTCGGCCTGGTGAAGATCCTCTCCGAGTCCTCGATCGGCTCCGGCGTACGCCGGGTCGAGGCGCTGGTCGGGCTGGACGCGTTCCGGTTCCTGGCCAAGGAGCACCTGCTGGTCTCCCGGCTGGCCGAGCTCTACCGGGTCCCCGGTGACCAGGTGGCGGACCGGGTCGAGCAGACGATCGCGCAGCTTCGGGACGCCGAGCGGGAGCTGGAGAAGCTGCGCGCCCAGCTGGTGCTCGGCGGTGCTGCGGCGCTCGCCGCGGGGGCCCGGGACCTCCGTGGGGTCGCCTTCGTCGGCACCGAGGCGCCGGAGGGCGCGGGCGGCAACGACGTGCGTACCCTCGCCCAGGAGATCCGGGGCAAGATCGATCCGGCCCGCCCGGCGGTGGTCGCGGTGGCGGCCCGGGCGAACGGTAAGGCGTCGCTGGTGGTGGCGGTGAACGGCGCGGCCAGGGAGCGGGGCGTCTCGGCGGCGACGCTGGTCAAGGGGGCGCTGTCCGGCCGGGGCGGCGGCAACGCCGACCTGGCCCAGGGCGGTGGCCTGCCGGCCGGCGAGGCACCGAGCCTGCTGGCCGCGGTCGAGAAGGCGCTCGCCGAGGCGTGAGCCGGTGACCCGATCTCACTTCGGCGTGGCCCGATGACCCCTCTTTCCCGGGGGGTGCGGCTCGGCGTGGACGTCGGCCAGGTACGCGTCGGCGTGGCGCTCTCCGACCCGGACGGGATCCTGGCCACCCCGCTGGTGACGCTGCCCAGGGACCTGAAGACCGATGCCGAGGCGATCCCGACCGACATCTCGGAAATCGCGCGGCTCGTTGGACTCCACGAGGTGGTCACGGTGGTGGTCGGTCTGCCGGTGACCCTCGCCGGGGCGCACGGACCGGCGGCGACCCAGGCGAAGGCGTACGCTCGGCGGCTGGCCGCGGCGATCGCGCCGGTGCAGGTCGATCTGGTGGATGAAAGGATGTCGACCGTCGTGGCTTCTCGTAGGCTAGCCGAGCGGGGCGTCCGAGGACGGCGTCAACGGGCGGTGGTCGATCAGGCGGCCGCGGTGGAGATTCTGCAGAGCTGGCTGGACAGGCAGCGGAGGCGGACGGAATGATCGACGAGTTGGAGCTCGCGTTCGACGAGCGTGCGGAGAAGGGACGGCACCGCCGCGGCGCGCAGCGCAAACGTAACGGCAAGAAGAAGCGGGGCGGGCGGGGGCGTACGGTAGCGGCCCTGCTGATGACGTTCGTGCTGCTCGGCGTCCTCGGCGGCGCCGGATGGTACGGCTTCGACCGGGTCCAGGGCTACTTCGTCACCCCGGACTACGACGGCAACGGCAGCGGTGAGGTCCAGGTCCAGGTCGAGGACGGCCAGAGCATCGCCGAGATCGCCGACACCCTGGTCGCGGCCGGCGTCATCAAGAGCACCAAGGCGTTCATCGAGGCGGCTCAGGAGAACTCGCGGGCCGAGAACATCCAGCCGGGCGTCTACAAGGTCCGCAAGGAGATGAACGCGAAGGCGGCGCTGGGCCTGCTGCTCGACCTGAAGAACAAGATCGTCAACGGCTTCCTGGTCAAGGAGGGCGCCACCGCCAAGCAGATCTTCAAGGCGCTGGCCGCCGAGACGAAACTGCCGGTCAAGGACTTCGAGACCGCCGCCAAGGACCTTGAGGGACTCGGCATCGCCGACTTCTGGTTCAAACGCGACGACAAGCAGTCGGCACGCAAGTCGATCGAGGGTTTCCTCTTCCCCGACACCTACGAGCTTCCGCCGAACGCCAGTGCCGAGGCGATCCTCAAGATGATGGTCCAGCGCTTCATGTCGGTCGCCGAGGAGATCGACTTCGTCGACCGGGTGCAGAAGGAGCGCGAGATCACCCCGTACGAGGCGCTGATCGTGGCGTCGCTGGCCCAGGCGGAGGCCGGCAACGAAGTCGACCTCGGCAAGGTCGCCCGGGTGGCCTACAACCGGATCTACAGCGGCAACCACTACTGCAAGGACGGCAACGGCCTGGTCGGCTGCCTGGAGTTCGACGTCGGGGTCAACTACTACTGGGAGCTGACCGGCAAGAAGACCAAGCGCTCCGGGGACATGACGGACACGGAACTCTTCGACAAGAAGAACCCGTACCGGATGCACGGTAAGGCGGGGCTGCCACCGGGGCCGATCAACAACCCCGGACAGAAGGCCCTGGAGGGCGCGATGGACCCGCCGAAGGGCGACTGGCTGTTCTTCGTGGCGGTCGACAAGGAGGGCCGCTCCAAGTTCGCCACCACGAACGAGGAGCACGAGCGCAATATCGCCGAGGCCCGAAAGAACGGCGTGCTCTGAGGTGACGGCGAGGTGACGCAGGAGCGCCGGGCGGCGGTGCTGGGCAAGCCGATCGCGCACTCGCTCTCCCCGGTCATCCACAACGCCGGTTACGCGGCGGCCGGGTTGACCGGGTGGTCGTACACCGCGATCGAGTGCGCCGAGGCCGAGCTCGCCGACCGGGTGGCCGGGTTCGGCCCCGAGTGGGCGGGGCTCTCCCTGACCATGCCGCTGAAGGAGGCGGCGCTCGCGGTGGCCGGCGAGGTCTCGCCGGTCGCCGCCGCGATCGGCGCGGCCAACACTCTGGTACGCCGACCGGACGGCTCCTGGGCCGCCGACAACACGGACGTACCGGGGATGGTCGACGTGCTGACCGGCGCTGGTGTGCCGGCCGGTGCCGAGGTGGTGTTGCTCGGTGCCGGCGGTACGGCCCGGGCCGCGCTCGCCGCCGCCGTCCAGCTGACCGCCCGCCGGGTCACCTGCCGGGTACGCCGGCACGCCGCCGGTGCCGAACTGGCCCGGTTGGCCGGCACGCTCGGGCTGCGGTTCGAGATCGCGGACTGGGCGGCGCCGGCCGGGCGGGACGGTGCGGATCTGGTGATCTCCACCGTGCCGAAGGGCGCCGCCGACGGTTTCGCGGCGGCGGCCCGGTCCTGGCGGCCCGAGACGGTCTTCTTCGACGTCGTCTACGACCCGTGGCCGACGCCGCTCGCCGCCGCAGCGTCGGCGGCCGGCTGCCGGATCGTCTCCGGCCTCGACCTGCTGCTGGCCCAGGCGGTCGGGCAGTTCGAGCAGTTCACCGGGGTGCCCGCCCCGGTGTCCGAGATGCGTTCCGCGCTCGCCGCCGCCCGCGCCCCGCACTGAGCCCGGCTCCGGACCGCTCGCGAGGTCGACGTGGTTCGGAGACTCGACCGGCCCACCACGTGAGGGCCCGCCCCGGAACGCCGAGGGGGAGGCGGCGAACCGGGGCGGGCCGATCGGGTGATGAGGCAGGTCACTGGCGGCGCCGGGGCACCCAGTAGAGGATCTGTCCGGCGATCAGCGCCGGGTGCGTGTCGGGCATGGCTTGCAGTGCGCGGGTGAGGTGTACGCCGAGGTACATCATCAGTCCCACCCGGTTGCCTTTGAAGCCGATCAGCAGGGCCAGCCGGGCCGGCGCACAGGGCCAGGGGTCCCGGCAGATCTCGCAGCTGTACGATCGCGCCGGAGTGTGGCTGCCGGGCGGGTAGCGCCGCTGGGCGAGCCGTCGCATGTGCCGGTACCAGCGCTCCTGCGGCCCGATCACCGCTACCTCCGACCGGCGCGCTCGGCATCCGCCGCTCGTTCCCCGTAGTGGCCCCGGTGGTTCTGGGTCGGTGTCGGCGCGCCGGCTCGGCCGATCTGGCGTCGACCGGGCCGCGAGTTCCCGAGCGGGGCCCTGCCGTGGCTGCCCTCCCGCGTCCAGCGTGAGCCCGGCGGCGGCGGACCGATCGGCTCCGAGCGCGTGACCTTGGGCGAGAACACTTCCATTCCGGCCCGGTACTCCGCCTCGGTCATCGGTCCCAGCAGGGGGCCGAACGGTAGTGGCATCCGTTGCGGTGAGTCCGGGCAGACCCAGCGGTGGCCACACCGGCAATACAGCCAGAGTCGCCGCCAGTCTCGTCGGTGGGGCCGCCTTCCGTGAGTCATTGGGTCACCTCTCAGCATCTTCGTCTGCCCTCCACCCTGGACTCAAAGCCACCTGGAGCGGAAGATGAGCGAGCGAGAGTATCGAGAGATACTGATTAGTTGATCTGGAGCCGGGTGGATTAGATGAACGACCTACGCGAGATCCTCAGGACACAGCGAACGCGGGCGAAGCGAACCCGGGATCAGGTGGGCGCGGCCGTTGGCCTGAGCGGAGCGTCGATCGCGGCGTTCGAGCAGGGCCGGATGATTCCCCAGCCGGACACCGCCGAACGCCTGGACGTCCTTTTCAAGACCGGCGACGAGATCCGGCGTGCCACCAGGGAGGCGCGGGATGACGCCCGGCCCATCTGGCTGCGCCCCTGGACGGAGCAGGAGCAGCGGGCAACCATGTTGCGCTGCTTCGAGCACAGCCTGATTCCCGGACTACTCCAGACCGAGGGATACACTCGGGCGCTGCTGGACAGCGCCAGGCTGCCCGAGGATGTGATCGACCGGACGACGCAGGTGCGGCGTGAACGGCAAGCCGCGACGATCGACCGCCCCAACCCGCCGATGCTGTCTGCGGTCATCTGTGAGGTGGCCCTCAGCTATGGGCCTGCCGACGTCATGAAGGAGCAGTTGGAGCATCTGATCGAGGTGAGCCGCCGGCCGCAGGTGCAGATCATGGTTGTGCCCCGGGCCGCTGGCCTGCACCCTGGCTTAGCGGGAGCGTTCGTGTTGGCGACCCTGCCGGCCCGGGGCCGGGCCGTCTATCTTGACGATCAGCTTCGAGGACGCTCGGTGACCGACGGGGCGGACGTGGACGAACTGGAGCGAGTGTGGGAGATCGTCCGCGGTCTGGCCCTGCCGGTAAGCTTGTCGCAAGACCTGATCATGAAGGCGGTCAACAACCATGACTGAGCCGAACTGGCACAAGAGCAGCCGCAGCAGCACCAACCAGGGCAACTGCGTGGAGGTTGCCGACAACCTTCCGGGCCGGGTGCTGGTCCGGGACACCAAGCATCGGGACGGCGGGACCCTGACGTTCGGGCCGGCCGCCTGGCGGGCGTTCGTCGGTGCGGTGACGCAGCGGCCGTAGCCGCCAGAGCCACGACCAGCGCCCCGCTGCCCCGGACGACCCGGGCGGCGGGGCGCTCATTTGCGTCTCGGTGGGGCGGGCCCGGCGGACGTACCCGATCGCTCGGTTTTCCGCCGGCTCGGGCGTCTCCGGTCCGCCGCCGGCTCGGCCGGTTCGCGTCCCCGGGCGATGGTGAAGACCACCAGCGCGGAGAGCGCGGCGCTGCCGAGCACCAGTACGGCCATCGGCGTCGCGCTGTCGTCGGGGCCGAGGCCGGCCAGCGGTGCCACGGCGGCGGCGATGCCGAGTTGGAGCGCGCCGAGCAGCGCGGCGGCGCTGCCGGCGTGCCGGGGGTGCCGGTCCAGCGCCAGGGCCAGCCCGTTCGGCAGGACCATCCCGAGGCAGGAGACGAAGACGAAGAGCGCGACCAGTACGGTCGGAACGTTCTCCCTGACCGCGCCGCCGACGAGTGCCGCAGCGGCCAGCAGGCTGGCGAGCAGGGCGCCGCTGAGCAGCCGGCGGGCGCTGTACCGGTCGAGCAGCCGGGCGTTGAGTTGCCCGACCGTCGTCATTCCGACGGCGTTCACCGCGAAGACCAGGGTGAACCAGTCGGCGGAGAGCGCGAAGACGTCCTGGATCACGAACGAGGACCCGGAGATGTACGCGAAGAGCGCGGCGAAGGCCAGCCCCTGGGTGAGTACGTAGCCGAGGTAGACCCGGTCGGTCAGCAGCCCCCACATCGCCCGGGCGGTGTCCGCCGGCCCGCCGGTGTGCCGCCGCTGGGGCGGAAGCGTCTCCGGCAGCCGCCAGACGACGGCGGCGAACAGCAGCAGACCGATCGCCGACAGCGCGACGAAGACGGCCCGCCAGGAGCCGAACCGGAGCACGAGGTTGCCCAGGGCCGGTGCGGCGGCCGGGGCGACCCCGAAGACCAGGATCAGCCGGGAGAAGTACTTCGCCGCCGCCGTTCCGGAGTAGAGATCCCGGACGATGGCCCGGGCGACGACCACACCGGTGCCGCTGGCCAGGCCCTGGAACAGTCGGAGCGCGGCCAGGGTCTCGGTCGACGGGGCGAACGCGCAGAGCAGGCTGGTCGCGGTGTACGCGACGACGCCGACCAGTACCGGCCGGCGCCGGCCCCACCGGTCGCTGAGCGGTCCGGTGACGAGCTGGCCGAGGGCGAGACCGAACAGGAAGGTGGTGAGCGAGAGCTGCACCTGTGCCGGGGTGGCGGAGAGGTCGCCGGTCATCTGGGGAAACGCCGGCAGGTACATGTCCAGGGAGAGCGGACCGACCGCGGTCAGGGTACCGAGCAGCAGCAGTTGTCCGACTCCTGCGGTCCGGCCCGGCGGTGCCGTGCAGCGCCCCGTGTCCACTGGTCCCCCTAATGTTGGAGCAGGCCGACACTTTAGCTCTGTAGGCAGAGGTATTGCGATTGCGGCGGACGAGAACGTGACGAAGGGATCAGGGATGAGCGACGACACAGCGGCTGCCGACGCGACGGCCGGCGCGGTGGAGACGCTCGGCGGCGCCGTGGCCGACCTGCACCGGGTGCTGCGCCGGTCGACCGTTCGGCGTACCGGCCGGACGCCGCTGCCGGACGCCCAGGTGGAGGTGCTGCGGTTGGTCGAACGCTGCCCGGAGATCAGCGTCAAGGAGACGGCGGAGCGGCTGCGCACCGCCGCCAACACGGTCAGCACCCTGGTCAGCGACCTCGCCGCCGCCGGGCTGCTGGAGCGCACCCGGGATCCGCACAACCGACGCGTCGTCCGGCTCCGGCTGACCCCGGCGGCGCACCTGCGGATCCGCGACTACGCCGGGCACCGGCGCGACCTGCTGCTCGACGCACTCGCCCGGCTCGACGAACCGGCCCGGCGCGACATCGTGCGGGCCGCAGGCCAACTGCGCCGGCTCGCGGACCTGCTCGCGGACCTGCTCGCCGACCAGGAGCGTGCCGACCCGCCGATCGAGCCGTCCGGCGCGGCCCGTCCGTAGAGCGGGATGGCGTGGGCGACCCGGGGTGGCGTACCGGTGCCATGCCAAACTTGACCGGCGGCCGGCCCGGCCGCGGCGAGGAGAGGGTTTGGTCGTGTTGCGCTGGTTGACGGCGGGAGAGTCCCATGGTCCGGCCCTGGTCGCGGTGCTGGAAGGGGTGCCGGCCGGGGTCGAGGTGACCAGCGAGGAGATCGTCCGCCAGCTGGGTCGCCGCCGGCTCGGCTACGGCCGGGGTGCCCGGATGTCCTTCGAGCGGGACGAGGTCGAGATCATCGGCGGTCTCCGGCACGGCCTGACCCTGGGCAGCCCGGTGGCGATCCGGGTGGGCAACTCCGAGTGGCCGAAGTGGCAGACGGTGATGGCGGCCGACCCGGTCGACGAGGAGGTGCTGGCCGGACAGGCCCGCAACGCGCCGCTGACCCGTCCCCGACCCGGGCACGCCGACCTGGCCGGCATGCAGAAGTACGGTCACACCGACGCCCGGCCGATCCTGGAACGGGCCAGTGCCCGGGAGACCGCCGCCCGGGTCGCGGTCGGCACCGTCGCCCGGGCTCTGCTCCGGCAGGCGCTCGGCATCGAGATCGTCTCGCACGTGGTGGAACTCGGCTCGGTGGCCGCGAAACCCGGGCTCCAGCCCCGCCCCGAGGACGCCGAGCGGATCGACGCCGACCCGCTGCGCTGTCTCGACCCGGAGGCCAGTGCCCGGATGGTCGCCGAGGTGGACGCGGCCAAGTCCGACGCCGACACCCTCGGCGGCATCGTCGAGGTGCTCGGCTACGGCGTACCGCCGGGGTTGGGCAGCCACGTGCAGTGGGACCGCAAGCTCGACGCCCGGCTCGCCGCCGCGCTGATGTCCATCCAGGCGATCAAGGGGGTGGAGATCGGCGACGCCTGGCAGCAGGCCCGGTCCCGGGGCTCGGTGGCGCACGACGAGATCGTCCCCACCGCGACCGGCGTACGCCGGGTCACCGACCGGGCCGGTGGCCTGGAGGGCGGGATCACCACCGGCGAGCCACTGCGGGTACGCGCCGCGATGAAGCCGATCTCCTCGCTCAACCGGGCGCTCTCCACCGTGGATGTGGCGACCGGTGAGCCGGCGACCGCGATCAATCAGCGCTCGGACGTCTGCGCCGTACCCGCCGCCGCGATCGTCGCCGAGACCATGGTCGCGCTGGTGCTGGCCGAGGCGGCGCTGGAGAAGTTCGGTGGCGACTCGGTTGCCGAGATCCGCCGCAACCTCGCCGGCTACCTGGACAACCTGGTGATCCGGTGAGCGCGAGGAGTGAGCCGGGTTTGCGAGCCCCGCAGTCGCGAACGGAACGGGAGCACCGGTGAGCGCGAGGAAGGCGCCGGTCTGCGTCCTGGTCGGTGTGATGGGTGCCGGCAAGACCAGCACCGGGCTGCTGGTCGCCAAGGGGCTAGGGGTCGACTTCCGGGACACCGACAGCGACATCGAGGCGACGGCCGGCAAGCCGATCCCGGAGATCTTCGTCGACGACGGCGAGGAGCACTTCCGTACCCTGGAACGGGCCGCGGTGGCGGACGCGCTGGCCTCCTTCGACGGGGTGCTGGCGCTCGGCGGTGGCGCGATCCTCGCCGAGGAGAACCGGGCCGCGCTGGCCGGGCACCGGGTCATCTACCTTTCGGTCGAGCTGCCGGACGCGGTCAAGCGGGTCGGCCTGGGCGCCGGCCGGCCACTCCTCGCGATCAACCCCCGGGCCACCCTCAAGCACCTGCTCGAACAGCGGCGCCCGCTCTACACCGAGGTGGCGACCTGGACCGTGGTCACCGACGGGCGGACCCCGGAAGAGGTGGCCGAGGAGATCCTGGCCGGGCTGGCCGGCGACCGGCTCGGCTAACGGCTCGGCCAAGGCTCGGCCCGGCGCGTTCGGCGGTGCTCCGGTAGGCGAACCAGCGCAGACAGGTCTGGGTGATCGGGCCGACCGCGAGGGCGTAGAGCACCGTGCCGACGCCGACCGTCCCGCCGAGCAGCCAGCCCGTGCCGAGCACGGTGAGTTCGATGAGGGTACGGACCAGCCGGATCGAGCGTCCGGTCGACCGGGACGCGCCGGTCATCAGGCCGTCCCGGGGTCCGGGGCCGAGCCGCGCGCCGACGTAGACGGCGGTGGAGAGTCCGTTGAGCAGGATCCCGCCAGCCAGCAGGCCGACCCGGGCGGGCAGGCTCAGCCGCTCGGGCAGCAGCGCCAGGCCGAGGTCGGCCGAGAGCGCCAGGACCACGATGTTCGCGCCGGTACCGAGCGTCGGCACCTGCCGCAGCGGGATCCAGAGCAGCAGGACGAGTAGCCCGACGATGGCGCTGACCGTGCCGAAGCTCAGCGGGAGGTCCTCCAGGTTGTGCCGGCTCCGTCGAGGCCAATCCCGCGAGCCAATCCGGCAAGCCTGTCCGGTGGTTGGCCTGGATAACATGGCCAATCCCTGGAGAATGGTCGGTATGCACCCGACCCCGCTGCCGCCGGTGACCCTGGATCGGGACGACCGGATGCTGGGCAGCCGCCAGCTCGCCGCCATGCTGCCCGACCTGGCCGGAGCGCGCCCCGCGTACCGCAACCTGGCGCGGGCGATCGGCGCGTTGATCCTGGACGGCCGGATCGCGCTGCACGTCAGGCTCCCCGCCGAGCGGGAGCTGGCCACCGCCCTGAACGTCAGCCGGGCCACCGTGACCGCCGGCTACGACCTGCTGCGCGAGGGTGGGTTCGCGCGCAGCCGCCAGGGTTCCGGCACCTGGACGGAGTTGCCGGAAGGGCGCCGGCCCAGCGGCGTCGACCGGCTGCTCGCCCCGGAGGAGAGCGCGATCGACCTGGCCCGGGCCGCGCCCACCGGACTGCCGGCGCAGCTGCTCGCCGACGCGCTCGCCCAGGTCACCCCGCAGCTCGCGGAGCACGCACACACCCCCGGCTATCACCCGTACGGGCTGCCGGGACTGCGTTCCGCCATCGCCGAGCGGTTCACCCGGCGCGGCCTGGCCACGGTGCCCGAGCAGATCCTGGTGACCTCCGGCGCCCAGCACGCGTTCACGCTGGTCGTCGGGGTGCTGTGTCGGCCCGGTGACCGGGTGATGGTGGAGAGCCCGTCCTATCCGAACGCGCTGGAGGCGCTGCGCCGGGCCCGGCTGCGCACCGTGTCCGTCCCGGTCACCGACGCCGGCTGGGACGTCGAGATCCTGGAGTCGACGCTGCGCCAGGCGGTGCCCCGGCTGGCGTACCTGATCCCGGACTTTCACAACCCGACCGGTTGCCTGATGCCCGACCCGGAGCGGGACCGCCTGCTGCGCGCCGCGGCCCGCTCCGGTAGCTGGCTGGTCGTCGACGAGACCCTGACCGACCTCGCCCTCGACGTTCCCGCCCCGCCGCCCATCGCCACGCGGAGTGCGCCCGGCGGCACCGGTCAGGTCGTCACGATCGGCTCGATGAGCAAGACCCACTGGGCCGGGCTGCGGATCGGCTGGCTGCGCGCCCCGGCGAAGCTGATTACCGAACTGGCCGGGCAGCGCGTCGCCACCGACATGGGCGGCTCGGTGCTGGACCAGTTGCTGGCGCTCAACCTGCTCGACCGGGCCGGAGAACTTCTGCCGTCCCGGCTGGCACGGCTGCGTGAACAGCGCGCCGCGCTCGCCGCCGCGCTGACCGAGAACCTTCCACGGTGGAGCTGGCGGCTCCCGCCAGGCGGCCTGTCGCTCTGGGTGGACCTGGCCGAGCCGGTCGCCTCCACCCTGGCCGACCGGGCACTGGACTACGGGGTACGGATCGAAAGTGGCAGCTACTTCACCTCCGATCCGGGCGTCTTCGAGCAGCGGTTGCGGATCCCGTACACGCTGCCGTCGGAGACGCTGCGCGAGGCGGTACGCCGGCTGGCCGCCGCGCTGGCCGCCGGGTCGCCCCCGTCGTCGTCCGCCCGACGCCCGCACTGGATCGCCTGAGCCCGCCCGCCCGGACCGCTGACCCCGGGACCGCTGCGTTGCGGAACCCGGCGCTCGCTCGGCCAGCCGTTTCGAGGCGCGGCACCGCACGGCACGGCACTACCAGCATGAGCGGTGTCAGCTCGGTACGGCCTGGAGCGTATCCACGACCGTGCGCCGGGTGGCGAGCATTGCGGGGATGGCGGTGAGCGCGGCGATGGCGAGCAGGACTCCGAGCGCGGTGGCGAGCAGCCAGGAATTGGGTGGGTACCGGACCTCCACCCGACTGACGAACGTGACGAGCCCGAGGCCGGCCGGGATCCCCGCGACGACGCCGGGTACGGCGGGAAGCAGTTGCGCCACCGCCAGGCCCACGCCGGCCTGCGCGGGCGTGGCGCCGAGCGTCCGCGCGACGGCCAGCGGCTGCCGGGCGTCGAGGACCGCGGTCCAGGTGCTCACGACGGCGTTGATGAGCGCCAGGAGGCAGAGTACGAGGGTGGCGACGAGCAATGCCTGGTCCCTCCGCTCGGTGCGGGGGTTGGCGAGTTCCGTGTAGCCGAGGTTGAAGTGTTCCACCCGGGTGTTGACCGCGAGCATGGCGACGAGTGCGGTCGTGGTGATCAGGGTGTTCACGGTGATCAGCCGGGCCCGGCGCGGCCGGCGTGCGTTGATGCGCACCCCGATCAGCAGGGCGACGGGCAGCCGCCGCGACAGCCGGATTCGCCACCGTCTGCGCTGCGGCGGCGTCGCGGCGTCGGCCAGCGCGTGCACGGTGCTGGTGACGGCGGCGCGCACCACCGGTACCAGAGTCGCCGCCACGGCGATCGTGAGGGCGAGGACCGTGACGGCGACCACCGTACGCAGCGCGGGTGGCTGGGTGTTGACCGAGCCGATGAGTCCGGCGCTGGGGCGGATCAGCGCGGGGGCGGCGAACCAGCCGCCGGCCAGGCCGGTGGTGGCGGCGGCAAGCCCGATCACGAGGTACTCGGCGAGGTGGACGGCGGCGATCATGGCCGGTCCGGCGCCGACGGCCTTGAGCAGACCCACCCGGCGACGCTGGCCGATGATCCGGCCCGCGACGATGCCGGCGACGCCGGCCAGCGCCAGGCCGCTGAGCAGCCAGCTGCCGACGAGCAGCGTTTCCTGCGCGTCGCCGTACAGCCGACCGTTGAGGTCGTCGATCGCCTGCCAGGTGGTGAGTTGGTCGCTGGTGGTGTATGTGGTGCTGGCCGCCGGGTCGGCGAGCTTGAGGTTCAGGGTGTACGACAGCGGCCGGCCGCCCGCGAGCGTGGCGATGTCGCTGCGGTCCACCCAGACCAGGCCGCCGCGCTCGACCAGGATGCTGCCCGGGTAGTGCCACCCGGCGTACGGATAGGTCGCCCTCGCGGCCGTGACCGCGGTCCCGATCACCCGCAGCGGATGGCCGTCGATGTCGACCGTGTCGCCGACGCGAACGCCGAGGGCGTCGGCGAAGAAGCGCTCGACGACCACGCCGCCGGGGCGTACCCAGGTGCCGTCGGTCACGGCGGGCCGGTTGATCGATGCCGGTGCGGTGTCCCGGCCCTCGACGACGGCGTGCGCGGATATGCCGCCAGCCGTCATCGTCAGGTACGCGATCGGGAAGGGGCCACTGTGCTCGGTGACGCCAGCCGCGGTGGCCATTGCCGCGAGTTCGTCCAAGGCGGCCTGACCGGTGGCCCGGGGCGTCACGATCACGTCCGGTCCGGCGGTGGCGGTCCGGGTCTGCTGGTACGGCCGGTCGGCGACCTCGTTGAGGGTGAGGCCGAGGGTCAAGGTGCCGGTGGCGGCGGTGATGGCGACCAGCAGCAGGATGGTCTCGGTACGGCGGCGGCGCAGGTCCCGCAGCATCAGCCGGCAGACGAGCAGCAGGCGGCCGGACATGTCAGCGCCGCCCGTCGTAGACGGTGCCGGTAACGGTGCTGGCGAACCGGTTGTCGTCGGCGAACGCCCCGTCCCGCATCGCGATCACCCGGTCGGCGACCGCGGCGACGCGGGCGTCGTGGGTGACCACCACGAGGGTCTGTCCGGCGGCGTGCAACTCCTCGAACAGCCGCAGTACCTCCAGGGTGGCGGCGCTGTCCAGGTTGCCGGTGGGTTCGTCGGCCAGTACGACCAGCGGCTCGTTGCTCATCGCGCGGGCGATGGCGACCCGCTGGCGCTGCCCACCGGAGAGCGCCGAGGGCAGGTGCGCGGCGCGGTCGGCGAGCCCGACCCGATCCAGCAGGTACATCGCCCGCTTGCGGGCCCGCCCCGGTGACTGGCCGGCGAGCAGCGCGGCCAGCTCGACGTTCTCCACCGCGGTGAGTTCGTCCATGAGGTGGAACGCCTGGAAGACGAACCCGATGCCGTCGCGCCGCAGCCGGGCCAGGGTCCGTTCACTCATCGTGTCGATCCGGCGCTCGGCCAGCCACACCTGCCCGTCGGTCGGGCGTTGCAGCCCGCCGAGCAGATGCAGCAGGGTGGACTTGCCGCAGCCGCTCGGGCCCATGATCGCCAACGTCTGTCCGACGGGCACGTCCAGGTCGACCTCGTCGACGGCGCGTACCAGGGTGTCGTTCGAGCCGTACCGTTTGCTCAGCCCACGCGTCCGCAACGCCATCGATCCGGTCATGCCTGCGCCCTCCGCCCCGTCCGGTCACGCTCGGCCCACATGCGCTCGCATGCCTCCAGCCACTCCAGGTCGGCCCGCAGCCGCAGCACGACGCCCTCCAGCAGCAACCCGGCGACCGGATCCACCGACCGGTCCAGCGCGGCGCGCTGGGTGTCGCGCAGCCGGCGCAGCACCTCGCGCCGCTGTGCGTCGGCCAGTGCCACCGGATCGGCCAG
The DNA here is from genome assembly GCF_040120695.1 of Plantactinospora sp. B6F1. NCBI lineage: Bacteria > Bacillati > Actinomycetota > Actinomycetes > Micromonosporales > Micromonosporaceae > Plantactinospora > Plantactinospora sp. B6F1. The sequence continues at coordinate 141,525 of NZ_JBEEAC010000006.1, forward strand.
CCGGCCGGCCGCGGCGGCCACCAGCTTCAGGTGGAACTCCGTAAGGTCCGGCTTCGGCCAGCTCACCTCGGTCAGCCAGCCGGCGACCCGCTGCTGTCCGGCCGCGGTGAGGGCGTAGACCCGGCGGTCAGGCCGGTCCGGCAGGCCGTCGGCCCGCTCCGAAGTCACCAGTCCGGCCCTGCCCAGCCGGGCCAGCGCCACGTAGATCTGTCCGGCGTTCATCGCCCCGCCCAGCGGACCGAGTGCGTCACGCATCCGGCTGCGCAGCTCGTACCCGTGCGCCGGCTCCTTCGCCAGCATGGCCAGCACCACGTCCTGCACCAGGGCACACCCCTTCGTTCCGGAGCGCTAATAGATAGCCGGTAGCTATGGCTCTGTCAAATCCGGCGGGGGTCGACCGTTCGGCCGGATCGGCAGCGGCGGCGTTCCCCTGCACCCATGCCCGCAGCCGCAAACGACTTCGGACCCACTCGTCTAGGCTCTGACCCGATGGACAAGCTGACCCGAATTCCGGTCGGCGGTGACCGGCCGTACGACGTCCTCGTCGGCCGGGACCTGCTGGCCGCGCTGCCGCCCCTGCTGGACGGTGCCGAGCGCGCCGCCGTGCTGCACGCCCCGCCGCTGAAGGTGCGCGCCGACGAGCTGGCCGAGCGGCTTCGCGCCGCCGGGATCGAGCCGCTGACCGTGCCGGTGCCGGACGCCGAGGCCGGAAAGGACATCGAGGTCGCCGCCGGCTGCTGGGCGCGGCTGGGCGCGGCGGGCTTCACCCGTACCGACGCGGTGGTCGGGCTGGGCGGCGGCGCGGCGACCGACCTGGCCGGCTTCGTCGCCGCCTGCTGGCTGCGCGGGGTCCGCTGGGTGCCGGTCTCGACCTCGCTGCTCGGCATGGTCGACGCGGCGGTCGGCGGCAAGACCGGGATCAACACCGCCGCCGGCAAGAACCTGGTCGGTGCCTTCCACCCGCCGGCCGGGGTGCTCTGCGACCTGGCGATGCTGGACTCGCTACCGGCGGTCGACCTGACCGCCGGGCTGGCCGAGGTGGTGAAGTGCGGCTTCATCGCCGACCCGGTCATCCTCGACCTGATCGAGTCCGACCCGAACGCCGCGACGGATCCGGCCGGCCCGGTGGTCCGCGAGCTGGTCGAGCGGGCGATCCGGGTGAAGGCGGACGTGGTCTCCGGCGACCTGCGCGAGGCGGGGCGGCGGGAGATCCTCAACTACGGTCACACCCTCGGGCACGCGATCGAGAAGGTCGAGGGCTACCGCTGGCGGCACGGGCACGCGATCTCCGTCGGCCTGGTCTACGCCGCCGGGCTGGCCTGGCGGGCCGGCCGGCTGGACGAGCCGACGGCGGCCCGGCACCGCACGGTGCTGACCACGCTCGGGCTGCCGACGAGCTACCGGGCGGACGCCTGGCCGGAGCTGCTGGCCGCGATGCGGGTGGACAAGAAGGCCCGGGGCAGCCGGCTGCGGTTCGTGGTGCTGGACGGGCTGGCCGAGACCGGCATCCTGGAGGGCCCGGACGACGAGCTGCTGCTCGACGCGTACGCCGAGGTGGCGGGATGAGGGTCTACGTGCTCAACGGGCCCAACCTGGGCCGGCTCGGCACCCGGCAGCCCGAGGTGTACGGCGCCACCAGCTACGCCGACCTGGTGGCGAGTTGCCAGGCCACCGGCCGGGAGGTGGGGCTGGACGTCGAGGTCCGGCAGACCGACGCCGAGGCGGAGTTGATCGGCTGGCTGCACCAGGCGGCCGACGAGGAGGCGGGGGTGGTACTCAACCCGGCCGCCTGGTCGCACTACTCCTACGCGGTCCGGGACGCCTGCGCCATGCTGCGCGGCCCGCTGGTAGAGGTGCACATCTCCAACATCCACGCCCGGGAGGAGTTCCGGCACCACTCCGTGGTCTCGGCGGTCGCGACCGGGGTGATCTGCGGCCTCGGCGTCGACGGCTACCGGCTGGCCCTGCTCCACCTGGCCGCGCTCCGGGACCGGTCCACCCGCGCCTGAGCGACCGCTCCGTTACCGGAAAGCGGGCTGGTCCTGATCAATTGGACGCCCCTAGTAGACTTGCCGGGTCCGTCCGCCCGAATTGAAGATCAAGGCAGGAAATGGCGACCACCAACGACCTGAAGAACGGTCTGGTTCTCAACCTCGACGGCGAACTCTGGGCTGTCGTCGAGTTCCAGCACGTCAAGCCCGGCAAAGGCGGTGCCTTCGTCCGCACCACGCTGAAGAACGTGCTGTCCGGCAAGGTGGTCGACAAGACGTTCAACGCGGGCACCAAGGTCGACACCGCCACCGTCGACAAGCGCACCATGCAGTATCTGTACGCCGACGGCGAGGACTACGTCTTCATGGACCTGGAGACGTACGACCAGATCCCCGTCCCCGGCGGCACGATCGGCGAGGCGGCCAACTACCTGCTTCCCGAGGCGGAGGTGATCGTCGCCACCCACGAGGGCGTCCCGCTCTACGTCGAGCTGCCGACCAGCGTCGTGCTGGAGATCACCTACACCGAGCCGGGCCTGCAGGGCGACCGCTCCACCGGCGGCAACAAGCCGGCGACGGTCGAGACCGGCGCCACCGTCCAGGTGCCGCTCTTCATCACCACCGGCGAGAAGATCAAGGTCGACACCCGCGACGGCCGCTATCTCGGCCGAGCCTGATGGCGGAGGGCGCCAAGCAGCAGATGCCGGCCCGCCGTAAGGCGCGCAAGCGGGCCCTGGACGTTCTCTACGAGGCGGACATGCGGGACCGGCCCGTCGCCGAGGTGCTCGTCGGCTACCTGGACCGGCTGGAACAGCCGCACCCGGAGCACCTGGGTTACGCGGTGGGCCTGATGGAGGGTGTGGCGAAACACCGGGCCCGGATCGACGAGCTGATCGACAGCTATGCCGAGGGCTGGACGCTGGACCGGATGCCGGTCGTCGACCGCAACCTCGCCCGGATCGCCATCTACGAGCTCCTCTACGTCGACGAGATCGACGATGCGGTGGCGATCAGCGAAGCCGTCGAACTCGCCCGGCAGATGTCGACCGACGACTCTCCCCGGTTCCTCAACGGCCTCCTGGGCCGGATCGCCGAGTACGCGACCCGCTGAACCGTCGCGGGGCCCGGGCCCGGGGGGGCACGGACCCCGCGAGCCGGGGGGATCAGGACGCGAAGAGCGCCCGGGGGTCGGCGACGAGCACACCGTGCTCGGTGAGCCGCTCGATCAGGCCGGAGGGGGAGGAGTCGTAGACGATCGCGAGCGCCCGCAGGTCGTCCGCACGAATCGACAGCACCCGTCCGTTGTAGTCACCGCGCTGTTGCTGGATTGCTCGGGCATAGCGGGCGACGTAGGCAAGGTCCTCGGAAGCCTCGTCGTACAGGCGCTCGAGGTCGAGCACGATCTTGTTCGTCGGCTCGTGACGGACGCCACTGCCGTCCGGCAGCAGCTCCGAGACGGGCACCCGGTAGAAGTCCGCGAGTTCGGCGAGACGGGACACCGTCACCGCCCGGTCGCCCCGCTCGTACGAGCCGACCACGACGGCTTTCCACCGCCCGTTTGACTTCTCCTCCACCCCCTGCAGGGAAAGTCCCTGCTGCTGACGGATAGAGCGCAGGCGCGCGCCCAACGACTTGGCGTATTCAGAGGGCATTCGGCACTCCCAGTGCTGGTCGGGGATCTCCCCAGCGATCGCTACGGAGCGTGACGGTACGGGGATTACGACACGTGGTCAAGTGCTAGTTACCTACCTATTACAAAGATCGTGTTCGGCCGGGCGGTTTCGACTCGCTGATCCGGGGGTCAGCGGCCCGCCAGGGGCGGCCCTGTGGCCAGTGGTAACGTGACTAGAGCCCCGGCCCGGGCCGCGTCAGGCAAGCGCCGGAATCCGACGTCCTTTAACGACCCGTCCCGTGAGGCGGGGAAGGGGGTCCGCCGTGGCGTACCCGCAGGCTGCTCAGCCGCAGCCGGTCCCACCACCGTCCGTGAAGGTCATCCTGACCAGCGCCGAACTGGCCCGGGTGGTGGACCGGATCGCACACCAGATTCTGGAGAAGACCCAGGGCGCGGCCGACACCGTGCTGCTCGGCATCCCCACCCGGGGCGCCCCGCTGGCCCACCGGCTGGCGGCCCGGATCAACGCCTTCGAGGGCATCGCCGTACCGGTGGGTGTGCTCGATATCACTCTCTACCGCGACGATCTCCGCCGGCACGCCGTACGCGCGATCGGCCCGACCCAGGTGCCCCCGGAGGGGATCGACGGCAAACGGGTGATCCTGGTCGACGACGTCCTCTTCTCCGGCCGGACCGTCCGGGCCGCCCTCGACGCGCTCGGCGACATCGGCCGGCCAAGCTCGGTGCAGCTCGCCGTGCTGGTCGACCGCGGCCACCGCGAACTGCCGATCCGGGCCGACTACGTGGGGAAGAACATCCCGACGGCGCTCGCCGAGAGCGTCAAGGTGACTCTCGCGGAGACCGACGGCACCGACGAGGTCAAGCTGATCGGAGGGGCGGCATAGTGCTCAAACACCTACTTTCCGGTGCGGACCTCGACGCGGCCACCGCGACGCTGATCCTGGACACCGCCGCCGAGATGGCGACGGTGGCCGGCCGCGAGGTCAAGAAGTTGCCCGCACTGCGCGGGCGGACCGTGGTCAACCTCTTCTACGAGGACTCCACCCGGACCCGGATCTCCTTCGAGGCGGCGGCGAAGCGGCTCTCCGCCGACGTGATCAACTTCTCGGCCAAGGGCTCCAGCGTCTCCAAGGGCGAGAGCCTGAAGGACACCGCGCTGACCCTCCAGGCGATGGGTGCCGACGCGGTGGTGATCCGGCATCCGGCGTCCGGTGCGCCGCACCGGCTCGCCAACTGGGTCGACGGCTCCGTGCTCAACGCCGGGGACGGCACCCACGAGCACCCGACCCAGGCGCTGCTGGATGCGTACACGATGCGGGCCCGGCTGGGGCGGGTCGCCGGGCTGTCGGTCGCGGTCGTCGGCGACGTGCTGCACAGCCGGGTCGCCCGCTCCAACGTGCTGCTGCTGGCCACCCTGGGCGCCAAGGTGACCCTGGTCGGTCCGCCGACGCTGATCCCGGTCGACATCGGAGCTGCGCTCGCGCCCGGCACCGAGGTGTCGTACGACCTCGACGCCGTGCTGCCCACCTCGGACGTGGTGATGATGCTGCGGGTGCAGCGGGAGCGGATGGCCGACTCCTACTTCCCGTCCGCCCGGGAGTACGCCCGGCGCTACGGACTCGACGGACCCCGGATGGCCCGGCTGCCGGACCACGCCATCGTGATGCACCCGGGTCCGATGAACCGCGGGATGGAGATCGCGCCCGAGGTGGCCGACTCGCCCCGCTCCACGATCGTCGAACAGGTCGCCAACGGCGTCTCCGTCCGGATGGCCGTCCTGTACCTGCTGCTGGGGGGAATGAAGTGATGACCGATTTCACCGGGGGTGACCCGGAGGCGGCGACGCCCGCGTACCTGATCCGGGGGGTGCGGGTGGTCGGCGCCGAGCCGACCGACCTGCTGCTCTCCGGCGGCGTGGTGGCCCAGACGGGCCGTGGCCTCGACGCCCGGGGGGCCAGGGTCGTCGACGGTGACGGGCTGGTCGCGCTGCCCGGCCTGGTCGACCTGCACACGCACCTGCGCGAACCCGGCCGGGAGGACGCCGAGACCGTCGAGTCCGGATCGCGGGCGGCGGCGCTGGGCGGCTACACCGCCGTCTGCGCGATGGCCAACACCTCGCCGGTCGCCGACACCGCCGGGGTGGTCGAGCAGGTGTGGCGGCTGGGCCGCGAGGCCGGGCTGGTCGACGTGCAGCCGATCGGCGCCGTCACCGTCGGGCTGGCCGGCGAGCGCCTGGCCGAGCTGGGCGCGATGGCCGAGTCCGCGGCCCGGGTGCGGATCTTCTCCGACGACGGGCACTGCGTGGCCGATCCCCGGCTGATGCGCCGCGCCCTGGAGTACGTCAAGGCGTTCGACGGGGTGATCGCGCAGCATGCCGAGGAGCCCCGACTGACCGAGGGCGCCCAGATGCACGAGGGCGAGGTCTCGACCCGGCTCGGCCTGACCGGCTGGCCGGCGGTGGCCGAGGAGGCGATCATCGCCCGGGACGTGCTCCTGGCCGAGCACGTCGGCAGCCGGCTGCACGTCTGCCACCTCTCCACCGCCGGCAGCGTCGAGGTGCTCCGGCACGCCAAGAAGCGCGGCGTCCGGGTCACCGCCGAGGTGACCCCGCACCACCTGCTGCTCACCGACGAACGTGCGGTCAGCTACGACCCGGTCTTCAAGGTGAATCCGCCGCTGCGGACCGCCGCCGACGTCAGCGCGCTGCGCGAGGCGCTGGTCGAGGGGATCATCGACATCGTCGCCACCGACCACGCCCCGCACGCGCTGGAGGACAAGGAGTGCGAGTGGGCGTACGCCCGGCCGGGCATGCTCGGGCTGGAGACGGCGCTCTCGGTGCTCCTCGACGTACTCGGGCAACGGTGGGACCTGATCGCCGAGCGGATGTCCCGGACACCGGCCCGGATCGCCGGGCTGTCCGAGCACGGCCGCGATCCGGCACCGGGCGTACCGGCGAACCTGACCCTGGTGGACCCGGCGGCCCGCCGCACCATCGACCCGGGCGAGCAGGCCAGCCGCAGCCGCAACACCCCGTACGCCGGGCTCACCCTGCCCGGCCGGATCGTCGCGACCTTCCTGCGCGGTGAGCCGACGGTGCTGGACGGAAAGGCCGTGAAGTGAGTTGGACCGGAGGCTGGGCATGAACCGGCGGCGAGCGGCGATCCTGGTCCTGGAGGACGGCCGGACCTTCCGCGGTGAGGCGTACGGCAGCGTGGGGGAGACCTTCGGCGAGGCGGTCTTCAACACCGGGATGACCGGTTACCAGGAGACGCTGACCGACCCGTCGTACCACCGCCAGGTGGTGGTGCAGACCGCACCGCACATCGGCAACACCGGGGTGAACGCCGAGGACGACGAGTCCGGCCGGATCTGGGTGGCCGGGTACGTCGTCCGGGACCCGGCCCGGATCGGCTCGAACTGGCGGGCCACCGGTGCCCTGGAGGACCGGCTCGCCACCGAGGGCGTGGTCGGGATCGCCGGGGTGGACACCCGGGCACTCACCCGGCACCTGCGGGAGCGCGGGGCGATGCGGGTCGGGGTCTCCAGCCTGACCGATGACCCGGTGGAGCTGCTGGCCCGGGTCCGCGAGACGCCGAGGATGGAGGGGGCCGACCTCTCCGCCGAGGTGACCACCGCGCGACCGTACGTGGTGCCGGCCGAGGGGGAGCACCGGTTCACGGTGGCCGCGCTCGACCTGGGGATCAAGCGGAACGTGCCGCGCCGGCTCGCCGCACGGGGGGTCACCACGCACGTGCTGCCGGCCTCGTCGAGCATCGAGGACCTGCTGGCCACCGGCGCCGACGCGGTCTTCTTCTCACCCGGCCCGGGCGACCCGGCCACCGCCGACCATCCGGCCGGGCTGGCCCGCGAGGTGATGCGCCGGCAGATCCCGCTGTTCGGGATCTGCTTCGGCAGCCAGATCCTCGGCCGGGCGCTCGGCTTCGGCACCTACAAGCTGGGGTACGGTCACCGGGGCATCAACCAGCCGGTGCTGGACCGGGCCACCGGCAAGGTCGAGGTGACCAGCCACAACCACGGCTTCGCGGTCGCCTGGCCGGGCCGCGAACAGGGGCTCAGTGCGGTCGCCTGGCCGGGCCGCGAACAGGGGCTCAGTGCGGTCGACGCGCCGCTGAACGAGGTGATCGACACCGACTTCGGCGGGGTCGAGGTGAGCCATGTCTGCCTGAACGACAACGTGGTCGAGGGGCTGCGGGCGAAGGACGTACCCGCGTTCACCGTGCAGTACCACCCGGAGGCGGCGGCCGGTCCGCGCGACGCGGACTACCTCTTCGACCGCTTCATGGAACTGATCGAGAAGAAGGGCTCCTGATGCCCAGGCGGACAGACCTCAAGCACGTCCTGGTGATCGGCTCGGGGCCGATCGTGATCGGTCAGGCCTGCGAGTTCGACTACTCCGGCACCCAGGCATGCCGGGTGCTGCGCGCCGAGGGGCTGCGGGTCAGCCTGGTCAACTCCAACCCGGCGACCATCATGACCGACCCGGAGTTCGCCGACGCCACCTACGTCGAGCCGATCACCCCGGAGTTCGTCGAGCTGGTCATCGCCAGGGAGCGGCCGGACGCGTTGCTGCCCACCCTGGGCGGCCAGACCGCGCTGAACACCGCCGTGGCGCTGCACGAGTCCGGGGTGCTCGCCAAGTACGGCGTCGAGCTGATCGGTGCCGACATCGACGCCATCCGGCGCGGCGAGGACCGGCAGCTCTTCAAGGAGATCGTCGCCAAGGCCGGCGGCGAGACCCCACGCAGCCGGGTCTGCCACTCGATGGACGAGGTTCGGGCCACCGTCGCCGACCTGGGCCTGCCGGTGGTGATCCGGCCGTCGTTCACGATGGGTGGCCTCGGCTCCGGGATGGCGCACACCGACGAGGACCTGGAGCGGATCGCCGGGGCGGGACTCGCCGCCAGCCCGGTGCACGAGGTACTCATCGAGGAGAGCGTGCTCGGCTGGAAGGAGTACGAGCTCGAACTGATGCGGGACCGGCACGACAACGTGGTGGTGGTCTGCTCGATCGAGAACGTCGACCCGATGGGCGTGCACACCGGGGACAGCGTCACCGTCGCACCCGCGATGACGCTGACCGACCGGGAGTACCAGCGGCTGCGCGACCTCGGCATCGCGGTGCTCCGCGAGGTCGGGGTGGACACCGGCGGCTGCAACATCCAGTTCGCGGTCAACCCGCGCGACGGCCGGCTGGTCGTGATCGAGATGAACCCCCGGGTCTCCCGCTCCTCCGCGCTGGCCTCCAAGGCGACCGGCTTCCCGATCGCCAAGATCGCCGCGAAGCTGGCCGTCGGCTACACCCTGGACGAGATTCCGAACGACATCACGTGCAAGACCCCGGCCGCGTTCGAGCCGACCCTCGACTACGTGGTGGTGAAGATCCCCCGGTTCGCCTTCGAGAAGTTCCCGGCCGCCGACCGGGAACTCACCACCACGATGAAGTCGGTCGGCGAGGCGATGAGTCTGGGCCGGAACTTCTCCGAGGCGCTGAACAAGGCGATGCGCTCGATGGAGACGAAGGAGGGCGGGTTCTGGACCGTGCCGGACCCGGCCGGCGCGACCCTGGAGAACACCCTCGCGGCGCTGGGTACCCCGCACGACGGGCGGCTCTACAGCGTCGAGCGGGCGCTGCGGCTCGGCGCCTCGGTGGCGCAGGTGTCGGAGGCCTCCGGCGGGATCGACCCGTGGTTCCTGGACCAGATCGCCGGGCTGGTCGAGCTGCGCGCCGAGATCGTCGCCGCCGCCGTACTCGACGAGGAGCTGCTGCGTCGGGCGAAGCGGGCCGGGATCTCCGACCGGCAGCTCGCCGCGCTCCGCCCGGAGCTGGCCGCCGAGGACGGGGTACGGACGCTCCGGCACCGGCTCGGGGTACGCCCGGTCTACAAGACCGTGGACACCTGCGCCGCCGAGTTCGCCGCCGGTACGCCGTACCACTACAGCAGTTACGACGAGGAGACCGAGGTCGCCCCCTCGGCCAGGCCCAAGGTGCTGATCCTGGGCTCCGGGCCGAACCGGATCGGCCAGGGGATCGAGTTCGACTACTCCTGCGTGCACGCGGTACAGGCGCTGCGGAGCGCGCCGTTGGGCTCGGCCGCCGCGTCCGGTTCCGGCGCCGAGGGCGCCGGCTACGAGACGGTGATGGTCAACTGCAATCCGGAGACCGTCTCCACCGACTACGACACGGCCGACCGGCTCTACTTCGAACCGCTGACCTTCGAGGACGTGCTGGAGGTCTGGCACGCCGAGGAGAGTTCCGGCAGGGCGGCCGGCGGGCCGGGCGTGGTCGGGGTGATCGTCCAGCTCGGCGGGCAGACCCCGCTGGGCCTGGCGCAGCGGCTCAAGGACGCCGGGGTGCCGATCGTCGGTACCAGCCCGGAGTCGATCCACCTGGCCGAGGAGCGGGGCGCGTTCGGCGCGCTGCTGGACCGGGCCGGGTTGCGCTCCCCGGCGCACGGCACCGCCACCTCGTACGACGAGGCGCACGCGATCGCCGCCGAGATCGGCTATCCGGTGCTGGTACGGCCGTCGTACGTGCTCGGCGGGCGGGGCATGGAGATCGTCTACGACGACGAGACGCTGCGCGGGTACATCGCCCGGGCCACCGACATCTCCCCGAACCATCCGGTGCTGGTGGACCGCTTCCTCGACGACGCGATCGAGATCGACGTGGACGCGCTCTGCGACGCCGACGGAGAGGTCTACGTCGGCGGGGTGATGGAGCACATCGAGGAGGCCGGGATCCACTCCGGTGACTCGGCCTGCGCGCTGCCGCCGATCACCCTGGCCAGCTCGCACCTGGCGGCGGTACGCCACTACACCGTGCAGATCGCCCGGGGGATCGGCGTACGCGGCCTGCTCAACGTGCAGTACGCGCTGAAGGACGACACCCTCTACGTGCTGGAGGCGAATCCCCGGGCGTCCCGGACCGTGCCGTTCGTCTCCAAGGCGACGGCCGTGCCGCTGGCCAAGGCGGCCGCCCGGATCATGCTCGGCGCCACCATCGCCGAGCTGCGCGCCGAGCGGCTGCTCCCGCCGACCGGCGACGGCACGACCACCCCCGTCGACGCGCCGGTGGCGGTGAAGGAGGCGGTGCTGCCGTTCACGCGTTTCCGCACCCCGACCGGTAAGGGCATCGACTCGCTGCTCGGTCCGGAGATGAAGTCCACCGGCGAGGTGATGGGCATCGACACCGCCTTTGGGCACGCCTTCGCCAAGTCGCAGGCGGCGGCGTACGGTTCGCTGCCGATCCGGGGCAGGATCTTCGTCTCGGTGGCCAACCGGGACAAGCGCGGCATGATCTTCCCGGTCAAGCGCCTCGCCGACCTCGGCTTCGAGATCGTCGCCACCACCGGCACCGGTGAGGTGCTGCGCCGGCACGGCATCTCCTGCCAGCTGATCCGCAAGCACTACGAGGAGGGCGCCGACTCGCCGGACGCGGTGTCGCTGATTGCGGCCGGCGAGGTGGACCTGGTGATCAACACCCCGCAGGGTTCCGGGGCGAGTGCCCGCTCCGACGGGTACGAGATCCGCAGCGCGGCGGTCGGCGCCGGCATCCCGTGCATCACCACCGTGCCCGGTGCGGCGGCGGCGGTGATGGGGATCGAGGCGCTGATCCGGGGCGACATGGCGGTCCGGCCGTTGCAGGAGTTGCACGCGGCGCTGCGGGCCGGCGAGTGAGTACGCCGACGACGACGGCGGAGCCGGGCCGGGGTACGGCGGGCGGGGCAGGGGTGTTCGACCGGATCGTCCGGCCGGCGCTGTTCCGGCTCGGCGGCGGGGACGCCGAGACCGCGCACGAGTGGACGCTGCGCCGGCTCGCCGGGCTGTCCCGCTCTCCGGCCGCGCTCGCGGTGTTGCGGGCCCGGTACGCCGTCTCCGCCCCGCGCACCGTCTTCGGGGTCAGGTTCCCCAATCCGGTGGGGCTGGCCGCCGGGATGGACAAGGACGGCGCCGCGCTGCCGGCCTGGCCGGCGCTGGGCTTCGGCTTTGTCGAGGTGGGTACGGTCACCGCGCACCCGCAGCCGGGCAATCCCCGACCGAGGCTGTTCCGGCTGCCGGAGAGCGCGGCGGTGATCAACAGGATGGGCTTCAACAACGCCGGGGCGGAGGCGCTGGCCGCCCGGCTGGCCGCGCTGCGCCGGCCGCTGGGGGTGCCGCTCGGCATATCGCTCGGCAAGTCCAAGATCACCGCGTTGGACGACGCGGTCGCCGACTACCTGGCCTCGTACCGGGCGCTGGCGCCGTATGGCGACTACTTCGCGGTGAACGTCTCCTCGCCGAACACGCCCGGATTGCGGGCGCTCCAGGACCGGGCGCACCTCGACGCGCTGCTGACCGCCCTGGTGGGGGAGAAGCCGATCCTGGTCAAGATCGCCCCGGATCTGACCGAGGCCGCCATCGCCGAGGTGCTCCAGGTCTGCCTCGACCGGGGCGCCGCCGGGGTGATCGCCACCAACACCACGCTGGGCCGGGACGGGATCGCCGGGTCCGACGCGCACCGGGCCGGCGAGGCGGGCGGGCTCTCCGGGCGGCCGCTGACCGCGCGTACCCGGGCGGTGGTCTCGTTCGTGCACGCCGAGACGGACGGTGCGCTGCCGGTGGTCGGGGTGGGCGGCATCCTCGACCCGGCGGACGGCACCGCGCTGCTGGACGCCGGAGCCAGCCTCGTGCAGCTCTACACCGGCTTCGTCTACCGGGGGCCGGGACTGGTCCGCGCGGTGGCCCGGGCGGCAGGGCCGTGAGCGCCGGGGCCGGGCGAGGGTCGGCGGGGCGTCGGACGCCGGAGGAGTCGGAGGGGTATCGGACGCCGGAGGAGATCGTCGCGGCCGACCGGGCACACGTCTGGCACCCGTACGCCCCGATGCCGGCCGGCGTCGACCCCTACCTGGTGTCCGGCGCCGAGGGGGTCCGGCTGCGCCTGGCCGACGGCCGGGAACTCGTCGACGGCATGTCGTCGTGGTGGGCGGCGATCCACGGGTACCGGCATCCGGTGCTGGACGCCGCCGTCACCGACCAGCTCGGCCGGATGAGTCACGTGATGTTCGGCGGGCTCACCCACGAGCCCGCCGTCCGGCTGGCCGGCACCCTGGTGGAGATCACCCCGCCCGGCCTGGAGCACGTCTTCCTCTGCGACTCCGGTTCGGTCTCCGTCGAGGTGGCGATCAAGATGGCGGTGCAGTACCAGCGCGGCCGGGGGCGGCCTCGGCGGCACCGGCTGGCCACCTGGCGGGGCGGCTACCACGGGGACACCTTCCATCCGATGAGCGTCTGCGACCCGGTCGGCGGGATGCACTCGCTCTGGACCGGCGTGCTGCCCCGGCAGGTCTTCGCCGACCTTCCGCCGCCCGGCTTCACCGCCCCGGTCGACCCTGGGTACGCGACCGCGCTCGCCGACGCGCTGCACCGGCACGCCGGTGAACTCGCCGCGGTGATCGTCGAGCCGGTGGTGCAGGGTGCCGGTGGGATGCGCTTCCACAACCCGGAGTACCTGCGGCTGCTCCGCGACCTCTGCACCGAGCACGACATCGTGCTGATCTTCGACGAGATCGCCACCGGCTTCGGCCGGACCGGCGCGCTCTTCGCGGCGGAGCACGCCCGGGTGACCCCGGACGTGATGTGTCTGGGCAAGGCGCTCACCGGTGGCTACCTGAGCCTGGCGGCCACGCTCTGCACCCCCGCGGTCGCCGAGGGCATCTCCGCGACCGGGGTGCTGGCGCACGGCCCCACCTTCATGGGGAACCCGCTTGCCTGTGCGGTCGCAAACGCCTCCATCGGGCTGCTGGAGGCCGGAAACTGGGCGGCGGACGTGTCGAGGATCTCCGCCGCCCTCTCGGCCGGCCTGGCGCCGTTACGGGGCGCTGCCGGGGTGGCCGACGTGCGGGTGCTGGGCGCGATCGGCGTGGTGCAGCTCGACCACGACGTGAAGATGTCGGTGGCGACCGAGGCCGCGGCGGCGCACGGGGTCTGGCTGCGTCCGTTCCGGAATCTGATCTACACCATGCCGCCGTACCTGACCGGGGACGACGACCTGGCCCGGATCTGTACGGCGATCGGCGCGGCCGCCGCGGCCGGCTGACCGGGACGCGGTGACGTCTCCGGCGGAGAGGAGAGGCGAAATGGAGACCTTCGGGAGTCGGCTGCACCGGGCGATGGCGCAGCGCGGGCCGCTCTGCGTCGGCATCGACCCCCATCCCGGGCTGCTGGCCCGGTGGGGCCTGACCGACGACGTCGACGGGCTGGCCCGGTTCAGCCAGACCGTGGTCGAGGCGCTCGGCGACCGGGTCGCGGTGGTCAAGCCGCAGTCGGCGTTTTTCGAGCGGTTCGGCGCGCGGGGCGTCGCCGTACTTGAGTCAATTATCCGACAGTTGCGGGGCGCGGGTGCGCTCGTTCTGCTTGACGTCAAGCGCGGCGACATCGGCTCCACGGTCGCCGCGTACGCCGACGCGTACCTGGATCCATCCAGCCCGATGTATGTCGACGCGGTCACCGCGAGCCCCTTCCTGGGGGTCGGCTCGCTCGCCCCGATGTTCGACACAGCGCGCAAGCACGGCGGCGGCGTCTTCGTGTTGGCGCTCACCTCGAACCCCGAGGGCGCCAGCGTCCAGCGCGCCGTCGGCGCGGACGGGCGCACCGTCGCGCAGACGATCATTGAAGAGATTTCGCAGCTCAACGCGGGTGCGGAGCCGCTCGGTAGCTTCGGGTTGGTGGTCGGCGCCACCGTCGGCGAGACCGGGCACGACCTCTCCGGGGTGGGCGGTCCACTGCTCGCGCCGGGCCTCGGCGCGCAGGGCGGACGCGCCGACGACCTGCGTACCGTCTTCGGCGGTGAGCTCCGTCGGGTGCTTCCGTCGTACTCCCGGGAGGTGCTCGGGGCGGGTCCCGATCCGGCCGCGCTGCGCGCCGCCGCGGAGCGGGCGCTGGCCGATTGTCGGGCCGCGCTGACCGCTGCCGGTCAGTGATCTCTCGGTTACGCTGACATGATCATGGCGCGCCCACGTTGCCGAAACCTTCGTTGGCCGCTAGTTTTCCCCGCGCTGGGAACCACATACCCCTTTGGTTGCCAGGCACACCACGTTTCACAGATGCGACGGCGCGTCCCGCCCGTCGCGATAGGGACCTGAGGAGAACTGGTGCCGCTCCCCCAACTGAGCCCCGAACAGCGCGCAGCCGCGCTGGAGAAGGCCGCGGAGATCCGCAAGGCCCGGGCGAAGCTCAAGGAAGAGCTCAAGCAGGGCAAGACCAACCTCGCCACCGTCCTCGACCGTGCGGAGTCGGACGACGTTGTCGGCAAGCTGAAGGTGTCGGCCGTACTTCAGGCCATGCCGGGAATCGGCAAGATCCGGGCCACCCAGATCATGGAGAAGCTCAAGATTGCCGAGAGCCGTCGCCTCCGTGGCCTCGGTGAGCAGCAGCGCAAGGCACTGCTTGGAGAATTCTCGGCGAACTAGTTCCACCCGCCGTGTAGAAACAAGCAGTGGGTACGCATGACGATGTCCGCCCAGCGGCTCGTCTCACGGTCCTTGCCGGTCCCGCCGGGGCCGGCAAGGACAGCGTGACGGAACTCGTCCGGGCCCGGTCGCCCCAATTGTGGCTCCCGGTTCCGGTCACCACCCGCCCGGCGGGGCGGTACGAGATCGACGGGGTGCACTACCACTTCGTCGCCCCGGCCGAATTCCGCCGGCTGCTCGACGACGGGCAGCTGCTGGAGTGGTCGCAGATCGGCGTCCATCGGTACGGGACGGCCGGCGAGCCGGTACGGACCCGGTTGTCGGCCGGTCGACCGGTGCTGCTCCCGATCGACCTGCGCGGGGCGTGCCAGGTGCGGGCGGCGATGCCACAGGCCCGGCTGGTCTACCTCGCCCCGACCTGGTCCGATGCCCGCGCGGCCGGTCGGGAATTCGACGCGGCGGTCGTGAACGACGTACTCGGGCGCGCTGCGGACGAACTGGTAAGCTTGCTCGGTTCGTCCTTCCTGACACCGACCTGATCTGATACCGACCTGATCTGACACAGACCTGAGGCAATGCCGACGCGGGCAACCCGATCCGGGCTACCAACCGGTCCGGGCCAGCGCGGCGAGCACGGCCGACGCGGTCGACGCGGATCCGGGTCGGGCACGACCCGAAGCCAACTCCGAGCCGACCGCCGCGCCCGGCGGTCGAGAAGACACCGAGGTTTATCTCCGTGGGATCCATCGCCAGTCCCGAAGGCATCACCAACCCGCCGATCGACGAGCTGCTCGAGAAGACCACCTCGAAGTACGCGCTGGTGATCTTCGCCGCCAAGCGCGCCCGCCAGGTGAACGCCTACTACAGCCAGCTCGGCGAGGGCCTGCTGGAGTACGTCGGCCCGCTGGTGGAGACCACTCCGCAGGAGAAGCCGCTCTCGATCGCGATGCGGGAGATCAACGCCGGTCTGCTCACCGCCGAGCCGACCGACCAGCCGTAGGGTCGTCCGGGCATCGGCGATGACCGCGGTCGTACTCGGGGTGGGCGGTGGGATCGCCGCCTACAAGGCCTGTGAGCTGCTCCGGCTCTTCACCGAGTCGGGGCATCGGGTCCGGGTCGTGCCGACCGCCTCCGCGCTGCGCTTCGTCGGCGCGCCGACCTGGGCGGCGCTGAGCGGGCAACCGGTCGCCGACGACGTCTGGGCCGAGGTGCACGAGGTGCCGCACGTCCGGCTCGGTCAGGCCGCCGACCTGGTGGTCGTCGCCCCGGCAACGGCCGATCTGCTGGCCAGGGCCGCGCACGGTCTCGCCGACGACCTGCTCACCAACACCCTGCTGACCGCCCGCTGCCCGGTGGTGCTGGCTCCGGCGATGCACACCGAGATGTGGGAGCACCCGGCGACGGTGGAGAACGTCGCGGTGCTGCGTCGCCGGGGTGTCCTGGTGATCGAGCCGGCGAGTGGCCGGCTGACCGGCGTCGACACCGGCAAGGGTCGGCTGCCCGACCCGGCCGAGATCTTCGCGGTGGCCCGCCGGGTGCTCGCCCGTGGCGTCGCCGAACCCCGGGACCTGACGGGTCGCCGGGTGGTGGTCACGGCCGGCGGCACCCGCGAGCCGCTGGACCCGGTGCGGTTCCTCGGCAACCGGTCGTCGGGCAAGCAGGGCTACGCGTTCGCCCGGACGGCGGTGGCCCGGGGCGCCCGGGTGACGGTGGTCGCCGCGAACGTGTCGCTGCCGGACCCGGCCGGGGCGGACGTGGTCCGGGTCTCCACCACGGAGGAGCTGCGCAAGGCCACCCTGGAGGCGGCCGGGACGGCCGACGTGGTGGTGATGGCGGCGGCTCCGGCGGACTTCCGGCCGGCGACGTACGCCACCGACAAGATCAAGAAGTCGGGCGGGGACGGCGCGCTCACCGTCGAGCTGGTGGCCAACCCCGACATCGCCGCCGAGCTGGGCGAACGTCGACGGCCGGAGCAGGTGCTGGTCGCCTTCGCCGCCGAGACCAGCAACGCCGAGGCGAACGCCCGGGCCAAGTTGGCCCGCAAGCGGGCCGACCTGATCGTGGTCAACGAGGTGGGGCCGGACCGGGTGTTCGGTGCCGACACCAACGTCGCGGTAGTGCTCGGTGCTGACGGTTCGACGACAGCGTTTCCCGAGCAATCCAAGGAAGATCTCGCCGACGGCGTCTGGGATCTGGTAGTAACGCGCTTAACCGGCCTGTCATGACCGGCAGGCACGCTTTCCGGTGATGGGTCATCAGGCGGTCGTGACTACACTGCCGCGTCAACTGAATTCGAGATCTTTAGGAGCACCGTGGTACGTCGCTTGTTCACCTCGGAGTCGGTCACGGAAGGCCACCCGGACAAGATCGCTGACCAGATCAGCGACGGAATCCTCGACGCGCTGCTGGACCAGGATCCGCGTAGCAGGGTCGCGGTCGAAACTCTCATCACGACCGGCCAGGTGCACGTCGCGGGCGAGGTGACCACGAAGGCGTACGCCGACATTCCGGCGATCGTCCGCGGAACGATCCTCGACATCGGCTACGACTCGTCGAAGAAGGGCTTCGACGGCGCGTCGTGCGGTGTCAGCGTGTCGATCGGTTCGCAGTCGCCGGACATCGCGCAGGGGGTGGACAGCGCCATCGAGCTGCGCTCCGGCTCGTCGGAGAGCGCGCTGGACGCCCAGGGCGCCGGCGACCAGGGCATGATGTTCGGCTTCGCCTGCTCCGAGACGCCGGAGCTGATGCCGCTGCCGATCGCCCTGGCGCACCGGCTCGCCCGGCGGCTCTCCGCCACCCGCAAGGACGGCACGATTCCGTACCTGCGGCCGGACGGCAAGACCCAGGTCACCATCGAGTACGACGGGCTGCGCCCCGTCCGGCTCGACACGGTGGTGGTCTCCAGCCAGCACGCCGCGGACATCTCGCTGGAGTCGCTGCTCACCCCGGACATCCGCGAGCACGTCATCGCGCCGGAGCTGGAGGAGCTGGGCCTCGACATCGACGGGTACCGGCTGCTGGTCAACCCCACCGGCCGGTTCGAGATCGGTGGCCCGATGGGTGACGCCGGGCTGACCGGTCGCAAGATCATCGTCGACACCTACGGCGGGTACGCCCGGCACGGCGGTGGGGCGTTCTCCGGCAAGGACCCGTCCAAGGTCGACCGTTCGGCCGCGTACGCGACCCGCTGGGTGGCGAAGAACGTGGTGGCCGCCGGGCTGGCCGAGCGCTGCGAGGTCCAGGTCGCGTACGCGATCGGCAAGGCGCACCCGGTGAGCCTCTTCATCGAGACCTTCGGCACCGAGAACGTGCCGGTGGACCGGATCGAACGGGCGGTCGGCGAGGTCTTCGACCTCCGCCCGGCGGCGATCATCCGGGACCTGCACCTGCTCCGTCCGATCTACCGGCAGACCGCCGCCTACGGCCACTTCGGCCGCGAGCTACCCGACCTGACCTGGGAGAACACGGACCGCGCCGCCGACCTCAAGTCGGCCGCGGGAGCCTGACCACCGGTAAGCGCAGCGACCGGCAGCCCGCACCCGGGCTGCCGGTCGCTCGCGTCTGCGTTGATGTGCCGCTGGCCCACCTGGACCGGCCCTTCGACTATCTGGTCCCGGCCGAGCTGGCCGACCAGGCCCGGCCGGGCACCCGGATCCGGGTGCGCTTCGCCGGCCAGTTGGTCGACGGCTGGCTGCTGGATCGGGCCGAGCTCTCCGCACACGACGGTCGGCTGAGCTACCTGGAGCGACTGGTCTCGCCCGAGCCGGTGCTGACCCCGGAGGTCGCCCGGCTGGCCCGGGTGGTCGCCGACCGGTACGCCGGCAACCTCGCCGACGTGCTGCGGCTGGCCATCCCGCCCCGGCACGCCCGGGTCGAGCGCGAACCCGCGCCGGCCGCCGAGCAGACCGGTCCCGGGCCGTCGTCGGCGGCGCCGGCCGAGGAGGAGGGCTGGCGGACCTATCCGGCCGGCCCGGGATTCCTGCGGGCCCTGGCCGAGGGGAGGGCGCCCCGGGCGGTCTGGTCGGCGCTGCCCGGCGAGGACTGGGCAGCCCGGTTCGCCGAGGCGGCCGAGGCGACCGTACGCGGTGGCCGTGGCGTGGTGGCGGTGGTGGCCGACGCCCGGGACCTGGACCGGCTCGACGCCGCGCTGACCGGGCGGCTCGGCACCGGTCGGCACGTGGCGCTCTCGGCGGCGCTCGGGCCGGCCCGGCGCTACCGGGCGTTCCTGGCCGCCTCGCGGGGGCGGGTACCGGTGGTGATCGGTACCCGGGCCGCGATGTTCGCCCCGGTCGTCGACCTCGGACTGGTGGCGATCTGGGACGACGGGGACGACCTGCACGCCGAGCCCCGGGCGCCGTACCCGCACGCCCGGGAGGTGCTGCTGACCAGGGCGCAGCTCGGTGACGCGGCGGTGCTGCTCGGCGGGTACGCCCGGACCGCCGAGTCGCGGCTGCTGGTCGAGACCGGCTGGGCGAGGGAGATCACGGCCGACCGGTCGACGCTGCGGGCGCGTACCCCGAGGATCACCCCGACCGGCGATGACCCCCAGCTGGCCCGGGATCCCGCCGCGGCCTCGGCTCGGCTGCCGAGCCTGGCCTGGGACGCGGCCCGGGCGGCGCTGAAGGCCGACGCGCCGGTACTGGTCCAGGTGCCCCGGCGGGGCTACCTGCCGGCGGTGGCCTGCGCGCAGTGCCGGGCGCCGGCCCGGTGCCCACACTGCTCCGGTCCGCTCGCCCTGCGTTCGGCCAGCGCCGTTCCCGCCTGCCGGTGGTGCGCCCGGGTGGCCGCCGGGTACGCCTGCGGGCAGTGCGGCGGGCGGCGGCTCCGGGCGGCGGTGGTGGGTGCCCGGCGTACCGCAGAGGAGCTCGGCCGGGCCTTTCCCGGCGTGCCGGTGCGGACCTCGGGCCGGGAGGAGGTGCTGCGGGCCGTGCCCGGCGACGCGGGCCTGGTGATCGCGACGCCGGGCGCCGAGCCGGTGGCCGAGGGCGGTTACGGCGCGGTGCTGCTGCTGGATTCCTGGGCGCTGCTGACCCGGGCTGACCTGCGCTCGGCTGAGGAGGCCCTGCGTCGTTGGCTCGCGGCGGCGGCGTTGGCCCGGCCCGGTTCCGCCGGCGGCCGGGTGGTGGTGGTCGCGGACGGGTCGTTGGCGCCGGTGCAGGCGCTGCTGCGCTGGGATCCGGGCTGGTTCGCCGGCCGGGAGCTGGCCGAGCGGCGGGAACTGGGCTTCCCACCGGCCGCCCGGATGGCCAGCCTGACCGGGGTGGCGGCGGCGGTGGCGGAGTTCCTCGACGAGGCCCGGCTGCCGCCGGCCGCCGAGGTGCTCGGTCCGGTGCCGGCCGCGGACGGGCAGGAGCGGATGCTGGTCCGGGTGCCCCGGTCCCAGGCCGCGGCACTGGCCGAGGCCCTGCACGAGGCGGCCGCGCTCCGGACGGCCCGTAAGGCCGGCCAGCCGGTGCGGATCCAGGTCGATCCGCAGGACATCTTCTGACAGGGTGCCGCCGGAGGCCGACACGGAGGGTTGTTTCGGCTACGGTCCGGAATGGGTATCCGAGGGTTGACGCACGCCGAGTCCGACCTGTGGTCGGAGATCCGGGTGATACCATCGCCCCTCATGCTCCCCGCGAGAGGCGTCACGGAGAGTGACCGCGCCGGTTCGGCGTTGAACTATTGATCTTGAAAAGCCTGGGATCAGGGGTGGATAGGGTCGTGACCGGTCGTCAGTCGATCGTCCTGAACGGTGACCTTGGCAGCGGCAAGAGCACCGTCTCCATCGAGCTGGCCAAGCGGCTCGGGCTGCGCCGGGTCAGCGTGGGCGACCTCTATCGGGAGATGGCCCAGCAGCGGCAGATGACCGCGCTCCAGCTCAACCTGCACGCCGAGCTGGACCAGGCGGTCGACGGCTACGTCGACCAGCTCCAGCAGGACATCGCCGACTCCGGTGAGCAGTTGATCGTCGACAGCCGGCTCGCCTGGCACTTCTTCAAGGACGCGCTCAAGATCCATATGATCACCGAGCCGACCGAGGCGGCCCGCCGGGTGCTGGCCCGGCCGTCCGGCCCGGCGGAGAGCTACACCTCGATCGAGGAGGCCCGGGCCAAGCTGCACGAGCGCAGCGAGAGCGAGCGGAACCGCTTCCTCGTCCGGTACGGCGTCGACAAGGCGAAACTGCGCAACTACGACCTGATCTGCGACACCACCAAGGCATCCGCGGACGAGGTGGTCGAGCACGTCATCGCCGCCTACCAGGGCTCGTTCGGCCGGGAGATCCTGCGCGACTCCCCGCCGCTGCTGCTGCTCGACCCGACCCGGATCTATCCCACCCAGGAGATCCAGGGTCTGCGCGGTCTCTGGGAGTCCGACTTCGTCGCCGAGATCGGGCAGGCCGGCGAGGAGGCGTTGGAGCCGCTGCGGATCGGCTACACCGGCGAGAAGTTCTTCGTGGTCGACGGGCACCGCCGGCTCAGCGCGGCGCTGCGCAACGGCTTCAAGCTGGTGCCGGGGCAGCTCGTCGCCGAGTGCGACGAGCAGGTGGTCGGCGGGCTCAGCGCGATCGAGTACTTCCGCTCCGAGGTCGGGCTCAGCGTGATCTACGACTGGGACGCGGCACACGGTACGCAGCTCCCGCTCCCCGAGCACATCCTCGAGCGCACCGACGCCGTACTCGCCGGGGAGCCGGGCAACCAGCCCTGACCGGTCGCGCCCGCCGCTCTCGGCACCGGCACGTCCCACCACCCGGTCCGGCGCCACCGTGACCGATCTCACTGCCGGCCCGCCGAACCCGCGTCGCGCCGCCGTCGGTCGGCGCACCGGTCGCCGCCCGCGGTGCGCCCGTAGACTGGGTACGGCACCACCGATCCCACCCGTGAAGGAGCCGTCCCGCGTGACCGTCCAGCCCATCCGTCTCTTCGGGGACCCGGTGCTGCGCACCCCGGCCGAGCCGGTCGTCGACTTCGACGCCGAGCTGCGCAAGCTGGTTGCCGACCTGACCGACACGATGCGCGAGCAGAACGGCGCCGGTCTCGCCGCGCCGCAGCTCGGCGTGGGCCTGCGGGTGTTCGCCTTCGACGTCGACGACGTGCTCGGGCACCTGGTCAACCCGGTACTGGAGTTCCCCGACGCCGACGAGCAGGACGGTCCCGAGGGCTGCCTCTCGATCCCGGGGCTCTACTTCGAC
This sequence comes from Plantactinospora sp. B6F1, assembly GCF_040120695.1. Taxonomy (NCBI): domain Bacteria; kingdom Bacillati; phylum Actinomycetota; class Actinomycetes; order Micromonosporales; family Micromonosporaceae; genus Plantactinospora; species Plantactinospora sp. B6F1. Next base: position 163,791 of record NZ_JBEEAC010000006.1, read on the forward strand.
ACCAAGCGCCGGCTCAACGTGATCGCCAAGGGCTTCAACGAGTACGGCGACCCGGTGCAGATCGTCGGCACCGGCCTGATGTCCCGGTGCGTGCAGCACGAGACCGACCACCTCGACGGGGTGCTCTTCCTCGACCGCCTCGACGCCGAGGCGCGCAAGGAGGCGATGAAGGCGATCCGGCAGGCGGACTGGTACGACCAGGACGCCCCGCCGGTGGTCAAGATCAGCCCACACGACCCGCCGGCCAACCGGCGCCAGGGACTCGCCGCCAAGCTGGGTCTGGGCGGCTCGGACCGCTCCGCCAGCCCGTTCGGTCTGGGCCGGTGACGGCCCGGTGCGCCTGATCTTCGCCGGTACGCCGGACGTCGCACTGCCCAGCCTGGACGCCATCGCCGCGTCCGGGCACGAACTGCTGGCCGTGGTGACCCGGCCGGACGCCCCGGCCGGCCGGGGCCGGGGGCTGACCCGGTCACCCGTGGGTGCCTGGGCCGACGAGCGGGGCATCGAGGTGCTGACCCCGGCCCGGCCCCGGGAGCCGGAGTTCCTCGACCGGCTGCGCCAGCTCGCCCCGGAGTGCGTACCGGTGGTCGCCTACGGCGCCCTGGTGCCGCCGGAGGCGCTGGAGATCCCCGTACACGGCTGGGTCAACCTGCACTTCTCGCTGCTGCCCGCCTGGCGGGGTGCCGCGCCCGTGCAGCACGCGGTGCTGCACGGCGACCAGGTCACCGGCGCCAGTGTCTTCCAGCTCGAGGCCGGGCTGGACACCGGGCCGGTCTTCGGCACCGTGACCGAGGAGATTCGGCCGTCCGACACCTCCGGCGACCTGCTGGGACGCCTCGCCGGCAGCGGCGCGGGACTGCTGGTCGCGGTGCTCGACGCGATCGGGCAGGGCACCGCCCGGGCGGTGCCGCAACCCGCTGACGGGGTCTCACTGGCGCCGAAGCTGACCGTCGCCGACGGCGAGGTCCGCTGGTCGGAGCCGTCCTTCGCGGTGGACCGCCGGATCCGGGCCGCCACCCCGGCGCCCGGCGCCTGGACCCGGTTCCGCGGCGACCGGGTCAAGCTCGGCCCGGTGCGGCCGGTCGGCGACGCCGCCGAGCTCAAGCCCGGCGAGCTGCTGGTCGAGCGCGGCCGGGTCCTCGCCGGTACCGCCACCACCCCGGTCGAGTTGGGCGAGGTGCGGGCGGCCGGCAAACGCGCCATGCCGGCCCCGGACTGGGCCCGGGGCGTCCGGGTCGCCGGTGGGGAGCAGTTCGGGTGAGCGAACGTACCGGACGGGTCGGCGGCGCCGACCGGAGCCGTACCCGGGACGGCGCCGACCGGGGTGGTCGGGGCGCGGGCCGACGGGACCGGGACGGGCGGTCGCCCCGGAGCGGGCGGCCAGCGGCCGACCTGCCCCGACAGGCGGCATACGAGGCGATCGAGGCGGTGCACCGCGACGACGCGTACGCGAACCTGGTCCTCCCGGGCATCCTGCGCGACCGGCGGCTGCACGGCCGGGACGCCGCCTTCGCCACCGAGCTGACCTACGGCACGCTGCGGGTCCGGGGCACCCTGGACGCGGTCCTCACCGCCGCCGCCGGCCGGGACGTGGCGCGGATCGACCCGCAGCCCCGGGACGCGCTGCGGCTCGGCGCCTACCAGATCCTCTACACCCGGGTTCCGGCGCACGCCGCCGTTTCCGCAACGGTCGACCTGGTCCGCTCCCTCGCCCCGGGCGCGGCCGGCTTCGCCAATGCCGTGCTCCGGGAGGTCGCCGGCAAGGACCTCGACACCTGGCTGGCCGAGCTGGCCCCGCCGGCCGAGACCGACCCGGTCGGCCACCTGGCCGTCAGCCACAGCCATCCGGAGTGGATCGTGCGGGCCTTCGCCGAAGCGCTCGGCGGCGACCTGGGGGAGACCGGCCGGCTGCTGATCGAGGACAACCAGCGGCCGCCGGTGCACCTCTGCGTCCGGCCGGGCCGGGCGGACGCGGTCGAGGTCGCCGACGAGGTGGGCGGGGCGCCGGGCGCCTTCTCGCCGTACGCGGTCTACCTGCCCGGAGGTGCGCCCGGCGAGCTGGCGGTGCTTGCCGACGGCCGGGCGCACGTCCAGGACGAGGGCTCCCAACTGGTGGCCGCCGCGCTCACCGCCGCCGAGATCGACGGCACCGACGAGCGGTGGCTCGACCTCTGCGCCGGACCGGGTGGCAAGGCCGCTCTGCTCGGCGCGCTGGCCGCCCAGCGGGGTGCCCGGCTGACCGCGGTCGAGGTGGCCGAGCACCGGGCCCGGCTGGTGTCCCAGGCCGTACGCGGACTGCCGGTGACCGTGCTGAGCACCGACGGGCGTACCGTCGGGCGCGATCGGGACCTGCCGGAGGACTCCTTCGACCGGGTGCTCGTCGACGCGCCCTGCACCGGCCTCGGCTCGCTGCGCAGGCGTCCGGAGTCCCGCTGGCGCCGGCAGCCCTCCGACCTGCCGGCGCTGACCCGGTTGCAGCGGGAACTGCTCGGTGCCGCGCTCCGGGCGGTCCGTCCCGGCGGGGTGGTGGCGTACGTGACCTGCTCGCCACACGTGGTGGAGACGCACGTCTCGGTGACCGAGGCGGCACGCCGCTCCGGCGTACCTGTCGACTTCGTCGACGCCCGGCCACTGCTGCCGGCCGGCATGCCCGGCCTCGGCGACGGCCCCACCGTGCAGCTCTGGCCACACCGGCACGGCACCGACGCGATGTTCCTGGCGGTGCTGCGCCGGGGCTGAGCGGCGGCGGGCCGGCGGCGACGCCGGCAGCACCGGCCGGGCCGGTCGGACCGGTCCGGACCGGTCGGGCCGATGGTCGGGATTGTCCGGGCCGTGGCCTGACTTCCGCGGAAGCGGGTCGATGGGGACACTCCGTTACATACAGTGCAGGTGTGGACGGGAAGACGCTGCCGGTCCGGGCCATCGGCACTCCGCTGGACAGGTTCGACGGCCCGGCGAAGGTCACCGGGACCGCCCGGTACGCCTTCGAGCACCCCGTCGACCACCCGGCCTATCTGTCTCCGGTGCAGGCCACCGTCGCGGTGGGGCGGATCACCGCCGTGCACACCGAGCTGGCCTGGGCCGAGCCGGGGGTGCTGGCGGTGCTGACCCACGAGAACGCGCCCCGGGTCGCCTCCTTCGACGACCCCGAACTGGTGGTCCTGCAGACGCCGGACGTGGCGTACCGGGGGCAGTTCGTCGCCGGGGTGGTGGCGGAGACCTCGGAGGCCGCCCGCCGGGCCGCCAACCTGGTCCGGGTGGACTACCAGGCCGGACCGCACGACGTCGAGCTGCGGGCCGACCATCCGGACCGGTACGCCCCGGAGGTGGTCAACGGCGGGTTCCCCACCGACAGCGTGCGCGGCGACCCGGCGGCGGCGTTGGCCGACGCGGCGGTACGGCTGGACGCCACCTACACCACGCCCTGGTACCAGCACGCCCAGCTCGAACCGCACTCGACGATCGCCCAGTGGGTCGACGAGCGGCTCACCCTGCACGTCGGTACCCAGGGGGCGCACCGGCTGCGGGAGTCACTGGCCACGCTCCTCGGGCTCGCCCCGGAGCGGCTCCGGGTGATCTCGCCGCACGTCGGTGGCGCGTTCGGCGGCAAGCTGCACACCCATCCGGACGTCGTACTCGCGGTGCTGGCCGCGCTCGCCCTGCCCGGTCGTCCGGTGAAGCTCGCGCTCACCCGGCAGCAGATGTTCTCCGAGGTCGGTTACCGCACCCCGTCGGTGCAGCGGGTCCGGCTCGGTGCCGGGCCGGACGGCCGGCTGGTCGCGGTGGACCACGAGGTGGTGCAGCAGACCGCGCGGCACAAGGAGTTCGCCGAGCAGACGGCGACGCCGACCCGGGTGATGTACGCGGCGCCGCACCGCAGCACCACGCACCGGATGGTCCGGCTCGACGTGCCGGTGCCGACGATCATGCGTGCCCCGGGCAAGACCCCGGGGATGTACGCGCTGGAGTCGGCGATGGACGAGATGGCGATCGCCTGCGGACGGGACCCGGTCGAGTTCCGGATCGCGAACGAGCCGGCGCTCGATCCGGAGCTGGACCGGCCGTTCTCCAGCCGCAACCTGGTGGCCTGCCTGCGCGAAGGCGCCCGCCGGTTCGGCTGGGCGGGCCGGGATCCGACTCCCGGCGGCCGGCGGGCGGCCGGCGGCTGGCTGGTCGGCACCGGGGTGGCCGCCTCGATGTACCCGGTGTACCGGCTGCCCGGCTCCTCGGCGGCGATCCGGCTGGAGCCGGACGGCCTGTACCGGGTCTCGATCGGCGCCGCCGACCTCGGCACCGGCACCTGGACCTCGCTGGCCCAGATCGCGGCGGACGCGCTGGCCGTACCGCTCGACCGGGTCGTGCTGCGGATCGGCGACACGGACCTGCCGCCGGCGATGGCGGCCGGCGGCTCGTCCGGGATGACCTCGTGGGGCAGCGCGGTGGTGGAGGCCGCCCGCCGGCTTCGGGCCCGGGTCGCCGCAGAGGGCACCGACCCGCCGCCGCGCGGCATCGAGGCCGCCGCCGACATGCCGGAGAACCCCGAGATGGCGCGCCTGTCGATGTACGCCTTCGGCGCCCAGTTCGTCGAGGCCCGGGTGCACGAGGTGACCGGGGAGGTCCGGGTGCCGCGAATGATCGGGGTCTTCGCCGCCGGGCAGATCATCAACCCGAAGACGGGGCGTTCCCAACTCCTCGGCGGGATGACGATGGGGCTGTCGATGGCGCTGCACGAGCGGTGCGTGGTCGATCCCCGGTTCGGGCACGTGGTCAACCACGACCTTGCCGAGTACCACATCGCGACCAACGCCGACGTCGGCTGCGTGGAGGTGCACACGCTCGCCGAGGAGGACCCCTACGTCAACCCGATGGGCTCGAAGGGCATCGGTGAGCTGGGCATCGTCGGCACCGCCGCGGCGGTCGCCAACGCCGTGTACCACGCCACCGGAGTACGCGTCCGGGACCTGCCGATCACCCCGGACCGGTTCTTCCCCGGCGGTACCGCGATCCGAGGGTGACGAGCGCGGGGGGTGGCCGACGTTCGTACACTGGCGCGGTGACCGTACCAGCGCCGATCGTCGCGCCCAGCATCCTCGCCGCAGACTTCGCCCGGCTCGCCGACGAGGTGCAGGCGGTGGAGTCCACGGCGGACTGGCTGCACGTCGATGTGATGGACAACCACTTCGTGCCGAACCTCACCATCGGGCTGCCGGTGGTGCAGAGCCTGCTGGCCGTGACCGCGCTGCCCTTCGACGTACACCTGATGATCTCCGACCCGCGCCGCTGGGCGCCGAGCTACGCGGACGCCGGGGCGTACAACGTGACGTTCCACGCCGAGGCCTGCGACAACCCGGTCTCGCTGGCCAAGGACCTCCGCTCGGCCGGGGCGAAGGCCGGGCTGGCGATCGACCGGGACACCCCGATCGAACCGTACCTTGACCTGCTGCCCAGCTTCGATACATTGCTGATCATGACAATCAAGGCCGGTTTCGGGGGGCAGCGGTTCATCCCCGAACTGCTCGACAAGGTCCGGACCGCCCGCCGGCACGTCGATGCCGGCCACCTCGAACTGCGGATCGAGGTCGACGGCGGCATCGCGGCCGACACCATCGAGCAGGCGGCGGCGGCCGGTGCGGACGCCTTCGTCGCCGGTACCGCCGTCTACGGCGCGGCGGACCCGGCCGCGGCCGTGACCGAGCTGCGGCGGCTCGCCGAGCGCGCCGTCGCCGCGTGAGCGTCGACGGGGTCGCCGAGGAGCGGCCCGATCTGATCCTGGTGGTCGACGACGACGAGGACATCGTCCGGTTCGTCTCGTTCAACCTGCGGTTGCACGGCTTCGACGTGGTGCACGCCAGCGACGGCCAGGAGGCGCTCGAGGTGATCGAGCGGCGCCGGCCCGACCTGGCCGTGGTCGACCTGCGGATGCCCCGGATCGACGGGCTGGAGCTGACCCGCCGGCTGCGGGCCAACCCGATGACCTCGGCACTGCCGGTGATCATGCTCACCGCCAAGGGACTGACCGTGGACAAGGTGCACGGGCTCACCGCCGGTGCCGACGACTACCTGGTCAAACCCTTCGACACCGCCGAACTCGTCGCCCGGATCAGCTCCACGCTGCGCCGCAACAAGGAGTTCCGCGAGGTCTCGCCGCTGACCGGGCTGCCCGGCAACACCCGGGTCCGCCGGGAGATCGGCGACCGGGTACGCAGCGGCGTCGACTACGCGGTCGGTTACATCGACATCGACCGGTTCAAGAGCGTCAACGACCGGTACGGCTTCGTCCGCGGTGACGAGTTCATCAGCGCCCTGGCCCGCAGCCTGCACCGGGCGGTGGTCTCGGTCGGGCTGCCGCCGGCCTTCCTCGGGCACATCGGCGGCGACGACTTCGTGATCGTCTGCGCGCCCGAGCAGGTCCGGCCGCTGACCGAGCGGGCCGTGGTCGACTTCGAGAAGACCGCCGACGAGCTCTACGACCCGGAGGACGCCAAGCGCGGCTACGTCGAGCTGAAGGACCGGCGCGGCAACATCCAGCGGGCCCACCTGGTCACCCTCTCCATCGGGGTCTCGCTGTCGGTGCCCGAGCGCCGGTTCACCGACCCGCTGGAGGTGATCGCGGCGGCCTCCGAGATGAAGACGGTGGCCAAGAGCCAGCCGGGGTCGTACGTGGCGATGGACCGGCGGCGTACCCCGGGGACACCGGCGGCCGAGGCGGGGGAGCGGCGCCGCGGGGCGAAGTGAGCACGGTCACGTTGCTGTGAGGTCGGTCGCCCCCCTGCCCGACGACCCCGATTCCGTGCAAGACTCGATCCGTACCCACCACGCGCTGGCGGGACTCGGTGTAATTCCGAACCGGCGGTGATCCGGGCGCAAGCCCGGTAAGCCCGCGACCCGGTCGGCCTCGGCCGCCCGGTGGACCTGGTGAGAACCCAGGGCCGACGGTTGGGGGCGGCAGTGCCCGCGCCCAGACAGTCCGGATGGGAGACAGCGCGCGGGACGGATGGCCCGCCGGGCCGGCCTCTGCGCCGCCCTGTGGTCCCCCGGGGTCGGCGCCTGCCGTCCCCACGCTCCGCCGCCGCACACCCGGCCATCGGCCGGCGCCCTCCCGCCCCGCCCGCGCGCCACGACGACGGGCGAAAGGAACGGGAGCGGCATGGGGGGCGTCTCCGCCGACGAGGCGATGCGCCGGGCTATCGGGCTGGCAGCCCGTGGCCTGGGCACGACGAGTCCCAACCCCCTGGTCGGCTGCGTGTTGCTCGACCCGCACGGCGAGATCGTCGGTGAGGGCTTCCACGCGTACGCCGGTGGGCCGCACGCCGAGATCGTCGCGCTGGCCCAGGCCGGTGAGCGGGCCCGCGGCGGCACCGCGGTGGTGACCCTGGAACCCTGCGACCACACCGGGCGTACCGGGCCGTGCAGCGGGGCGCTGATCTCGGCCGGGATCCGCCGGGTGCTGGTCGGCGTGCCCGATCCGAACCCGGTCGCGGCCGGCGGGATCGAGCGGCTGCGGGCGGCCGGCGTCGAGGTCGAGGTCGGGCTACGGGCCGCCGAGGCGGAGGCCGGCAACCTCGCCTGGCTCACCGCGGTACGCCGGGGCCGGCCGTACCTGATCTGGAAGTACGCGGCGACCCTGGACGGGCGGATCGCGGCGGCGGACGGCACCAGCATGTGGATCACCTCCGAGGCGGCCCGGATCGACGTGCACGCGCTGCGCGGCACCGTCGACGCGGTGATCGTCGGGGTCGGCACCGTCCTCGCCGACGACCCGAGGCTGACCGCCCGGAACCTGCGCGACGGCACCCTCGCCATCCGGCAGCCGCTGCGGGTGGTGGTGGACAGCGCCGGTCGTACCCCGCTCGACGCCCGGGTCCGGGACGGCGCCGCACCCACCTGGGTGGCGACCGCCAGGGAGGTCGGCACCGGCCCGGACGGCCGGGTGGAGCTGACCCGGCTGCTCGCCGAGCTCTACCGGCGTGGCGTCCGGGCGGCGCTGCTGGAGGGCGGCCCGACGCTGGCCGGCGCCTTCCTCGCCGCCGGCCTGGTCGACAAGGTGGTCGGCTACCTGGCACCCAAGCTGCTCGGCGCCGGCCCGGCGGCCCTGGCCGACGCCGGTCCACAGACGATCTCCGAGGTCATCGACCTGGAGTTCACCGACATCGCACCGGTCGGCCCCGATCTGCGGGTCACCGCGTTTCCCCGGAAGACGGAGGGCTGAGGATGTTCACCGGCATCGTGGAGGAGTTGGGCGAACTGGTCCGGCGGGACGAGACCGGCGGCGACTCCGCCCTGGTCGCGATCCGCGGCCCGGTGGTCACCTCGGACGCCCGGCACGGCGAGTCGATCTCGGTCAACGGGGTCTGCCTGACCGTGGTGGAGGTCGACGGCGACACGTTCACCGCCGACGTGATGGGCGAGACGTTCCGGCGTACCTCGCTGGGTGTGCTGCGCCCGGGTGACCCGGTCAACCTGGAGCGGGCCGCCACCCTCGGCAGCCGGCTCGGCGGGCACCTGGTGCAGGGGCACGTCGACGGGGTGGCCGAGATCGTCGGGCGGGAGCCGGCCGAGCAGTGGGAGACGGTGACCTTCTCGCTCCCCGCCGACCTCGCCCGATATGTCGTGGAGAAGGGGTCGATCACCGTCGACGGGGTGTCGCTGACCGTCGCCGCGCTGACCGGGCAGACCTTCGCGGTCGGGCTGATCCCGACCACGCTGGCCGCCACCACGCTGGGCCGCAAGGGTGTCGGCGAGCCGGTCAACCTCGAGGTTGACGTCCTCGCCAAGTACGTCGAACGACTGCTGACGACCGGTGGGCGAGCGCCGGTCGACGGACTGGAGGCCGTGAAAGTGAGTGAGCGAAGCGGAGTGCCGGCATGAGTGAGCGTAGCGAGCGAATCAGTCGGCTCAGTGCGGATGTGCCTCGTGACGGCACGGAGCGAAGCGGAGTGCCGGCATGAGTGAGCGTAGCGAGCGAATCAGTCGGCTCAGTGCGGATGTGCCTCGTGACGGCACGGAGCGAAGCGGAGTGCCGGCATGAGCACGGAATTCGGCACCATCGAGGCGGCGCTGGCCCAGATCGCGGCCGGCCGACCGGTCGTCGTGGTCGACGACGAGGACCGGGAGAACGAGGGCGACCTGATCTTCGCGGCCGCCCGGGCCACCCCGGAACTGGTCGCGTTCATGGTCCGCTACACCTCCGGCTACATCTGCGCGCCGTTGACCGAGGAGGACTGCGACCGCCTCGAACTGCCACCGATGTACCACACAAACCAGGACAAGCGCGGCACGGCGTACACGGTGACGGTGGACGCGCGGGAGGGGGTGAGCACCGGCATCTCCGCCGCCGACCGGGCGCACACCATCCGGTTGCTCGCCGACCCGGCGACCGACGCCACCGACCTGAGCCGGCCCGGGCACGTGGTGCCGCTGCGGGCCAAGGCCGGCGGGGTGCTGCGCCGCCCCGGGCACACCGAGGCGGCCGTCGACCTCGCCCGGCTCGCCGGCCTCCGCCCCGCCGGGGTGCTCTGCGAGTTGGTCAACGACGACGGCACCATGATGCGCCTGCCCGACCTGGAGAAGTTCGCCGCCGAGCACGGCATCACGCTGATCACCATCGCCGACCTGATCGCGTACCGGCGGCGTACCGAGACCGACGTCGAGCAGGTCGTGCAGACCCGGCTGCCGTTGCCGTACGGGCCGTTCCGGGCGGTCGGCTACCGGGCCCGGCAGGACGGCGCCGAGCACATCGCGCTGGTCTACGGCGACCTCGGCGACGGCCAGGACGTTCTGGTACGGGTGCACTCGGAGTGCCTGACCGGGGACGTCTTCGGCTCGCTGCGCTGCGACTGCGGCCCACAGCTGCACGCCGCGCTGGCCCGGGTCGCCGCCGAGGGGCGGGGCGTGGTGCTCTACATGCGCGGCCACGAGGGGCGCGGCATCGGCCTGCTGCACAAGCTCCAGGCGTACCAGTTGCAGGACCTCGGCCGGGACACCGTCGACGCCAACCTGGACCTCGGGCTGCCCGCCGACGCCCGGGACTACGGCACCGGTGCGCAGATCCTCTACGACATCGGGGTCCGCTCGATGCGGCTGCTGACCAACAACCCGGCCAAGCGGGCCGGGCTGGAGGGGTACGGGCTGACCGTGCTGGGCCGGGAGGCGATGCCGGTCCGGGCCACCCCGGAGAACGTGCGGTACCTGCGTACCAAGCGGGACCGGATGGGACACCTGCTGGACGAACTGGACACTCCGGCCGACGCCGGGGAGCTGACGGAACTCGCGGAGTTGACGGAAAGGTTGGCGTGACGATGGCGGGGTTCGGGGAGCCGGGACTGTCGACGGTGGAGGCCTCCGGGCTGAGCGTGGGGGTGGTGGCCGCACGGTGGCACGGCGAACTCACCGACCACATGGTCGACCGTGCGGTGACCGCGGCGAAGGCCTGCGGGGTGGACGACGTGCTGGTCGTCCGGGTGGCCGGTTCGGTGGAGCTGCCGGTGGTGGCCCAGGCGCTGGCCCGGCGTTGCGACGCGGTGGTCGCGCTCGGCGTGGTGATCCGGGGCGCCACCGCGCACTTCGACTACGTGTGCCAGTCGGTGACCGAGGGGCTGACCCGGGTCGCGCTGGACAGCGGGAAGCCGGTGGCGCACGGCGTGCTGACGGTGAACGACCTGGAGCAGGCCCGGGCCCGGGCCGGGCTGCCCGACTCGGTCGAGGACAAGGGCTGGGCGGCCACCGCGGCGGCCCTGGAGGCCGCCGTGGCGATCCGGGACATCGCCGCCCGGCCCTGACCGGGCACGCCGGGTCAGTCTCCCCGGCCGCAGGCGGTGCCGTCGCGGTTGCGGTCCAGGCCGTGCCGGTCCCGGTCGTTGACCACCTTCAGCGGCGGGTACCGGTGGGCCGACAGCCAGGCGCAGCGGTCGCGGACCCCGGGCGGGAACCGCCAGGGCACGCAGACGGCCCGATCCTCGCCGTACCCGTGGTCACAGCCGTCGTACCCCTCGGGGATGACCAGCGGCGCGGTCGGGGACGGCAGCGGCGGGTGCGGTGCGCGGCGCGGTTGCCGCGCGAAAGGGTGGATCCGGGGCGGCGGTGCGGCCGGTGACACCTCGACCGGGCTGGTGGGCGTCCCGACCGGACCCGTTGGCGCCCCGACCCCGCCGGTCGGCGCCTCGGACGGTCGGCTGCCGTCCGGCCGGGCGGCGAGGCTGTCGGCTCGCCAGCCGGCCATCACCACCGCGGCGACCAGCGCGACCAGCGCGGCCGTCGTCCATCGTGTCCGGCGGCTCATCCCAGCCTCACCCACGTCGCCAGCGACGGCACTCCGGCGGCGTTGTGCACGAAGAGCATGTACCAGCCGGGCGGCGCGATGTTCGGATTGCTCGTCACGTTCAGCCCGACGGTGTTTCCCTCAACCGACATCGGCAACTCCACGAAGCGTTGGTTCGGATCGGACGAGTGGGTGACCGCCGCCGGCCGGATCAGCGACGCCCGGGTCACCGCCGAGTCGACGGTGACCTGCTGGGTACTGCCGTAACCCCACTCGGTGTTCGCCACCGAGGTGATCACGGGCCGGGCCCCCTTGAAGAGGTACGTCGGCGAGTAGATCGAGATCCGCATGTCGAACGTGCCGTTGCCCGGGTTCTCGCCGACCGCCATCACCCGGCCGTCCGGCAGCAGGAACGCCGAGGAGTGGTAACCGCGCGGCACCGGGTCGGCGGCCATCGGAGTGAACGTGTCGGTCTGCGGATCGAAGATCGACGCCTCGTGCACCGGGTCGGCCCGGTTGTGCAGCGCACCACCGGTCTCGAAGACCGTGCCGTCGGGCAGCAGCACCGCCGAGACGTACATCTTGCCCTGGGTGACGGTCTGCGGGACGCCGCCGGTCAGCGTGCCGGTCGGGATGTCGGGCCCCGGCAGGTACTCCGGATATGTCTGCTTCAGGTCGATGATGTCGGTGAGCCGGTGCGCGTCCAGGTTGGTGTCGATGTTGCCGCCGCCGAAGGTCGCCACCCGCTGGTCCTGGGCCGGCGGCAGCAGCACACTGGCGGACTGGTCCCGCTCGTCCTTGCGGCGCAGCCCGGGCACGTCGGTGATGGTGCCGGCGTGGTAGTCGAAGATCGAGGCACCGGTGCCGGGCAGTCCGTTGCCGAAGACATGGCTGCCGGTGTAGAAGAGCCGGCCGTCCTGCATCAGCACCATGGCCGGATAGAGGCCCCAGAACGACCAGGTCTGGTTCGCCTCCCAGATCCGCAGCCAGCGTTCCTGCGCGGCGTCGTAGTACTCGGCGGCCACGGTGCCGTTCGCGTCCTCGCCGAGGCCGCCGAGGGAGAGTACGTCGCCGTTGCCGAGCATCGTCGCCGACGGGTACCAGTGTCCGGCCGCCAGGTCGTTGCTGCGGGTGTACGACCCGGTCGCCGGGTCGAACACGTACGAGTCGGGCAGCCCCTTGTAGCCGACGGTGCCGTCGGCGCTCGGATAGTCCTTGTTGCCGCCCATCACCAGCACCCGGCCGTCGGCCAGTTGGACGTGCCCGGCACAGAACAGGTCGGCCGGGGTGGCAACGCTGGTGAACGCGCCGGTCGCCGGGTCGTACAGGGCGGTGTTGAAGCTGCCGGCGGCGAAGTGGTCGGGATCGTTGCCCGAGCCGGCGATGAGCAGCACCCTGCCGTCGTGCAGCACCACCGAGTGGATGGCCCGCACCGGCGACTCGTACGGCATGACCTGCCATTCACCCCGCTCGCAGGCTTCGGTGTCGGTGCAGGTCTCGCCGGGCTCGTCGAGGGTGGCGTCGACCATCGAGTAGTCGTCGGTGAGCAGCCACCCCACGCCGTAGATGCTCACCCCCCAGGTGAGCCGGTCGGTGTCGGCCGGCACCGGCGGGGTCCGCACGCTCGTCCCGGTCCACTCGCCGACCACCGGCAGGGTCGCCAGATCCAGCCAGTACTGCCAGCCGAGGCTGGTGTCGTGCCGGAACACGGTGACCGCGGTGGCCGGGGTGGACGACCTGTACCACACCGACAGGTCGTACTGGTGCTCCGGCGTGACCGAGGGGGCGCAGGTCGAGGTCTCCAGCATCATCAGCTTGCGGTCACCGGGGCCGGCGGTCGAGGTGATGTCGATCCGCATGGCGTTGTCGCCGTGGTGGGCGTCCCCGGAGACGGTGAAGCTGAACTGCTGGTCGCCCCAGCCGGACGCCTCCCAACAGGTCGGGAACCCGGAGGTGAGCTGCTCCAGGCTCGGGTTGTGCAGCAGGTTGCCGGCGGCCCTGGCGGCGGGGGTGCCGACCAGGCCGATCGCCAGGAAGAGGATGACGGCGAGGAGCTGCCCGAGGATGCGTCGGGCAGGGCGCCAGCGGTCGATGCTCATGGTGCCTCCGGGACGGTGGTGGGCGGTTCGGGGGCGGGGACGTAGATGACCCGGTCGATCACGACGAACCGGACCAGGAAGGCGGCCACCAGGGTCATCAGGTTTGCGACCAGCACGTTCACGTGCAGCAGGTCGATCAGCGCGGCGAGCAGCGGGATCCGGACCAGCAGGTCGGCGTTGTTGAGCGCGACGAAGCGACCGAGCCGGGCCCGCAGCGTGTGCCGGCGCGGCGCGCGACGGAAGAGCAGCAGATCGGTCAGGGCGAAGTTCCAGCCGATCGCGACCTCGGTCGCCACGATCGCCGCCGGCAGGTAGTGCACGCCCAGCACGGCGGAGAGCAGCCAGAGGGTGACCAGGTTGGGCAGCACCCCGGAGAGTCCGATGACGCCGTACCCGAGCATCCGGGCCCGGGTGCGGCCGAGCCGCAGCACGGTGAGGTGCCGCAGGAACCGCAGTCCCTCGCGGACGGAGGACTTCGACCGGCCGGCGAACCGGTCCGCGAAGGTGTAGGGCACCTCGGCGATCCGGTCCGGCCGGGTCCGGACGACCACGTACGGCGGGTGGTCGGAGCGGTCGTCGCCAGCGGTGTTCGCTGCCCGGTCAGTCATGGCCCACCTGGCGAATCTCGATGCGGTCCGGGCCGCTGCCGAAGGTGACCAGCGGTTCCGAGTTGACCAGCAGCAGGTCCACCGTGGGCAGCGGGTTGTCGTCCGCCCGCATCGACGGGGTGGAGATGATCAGGTCGACGTCCCGCCACCCGTCGGGCAGCCGCCGCGCCACCTCCCGGTCCAGGTCCAGCTTGTAGAACCAGATCACCCGGTCCCGCTGGTAGCCGGCGTCGACCAGGTCGAGCCAGAGCACGTCGTCGGTGACGATCGTCTGGTCCGACCGGTCCGGGGCCTGGGCACGCAGCCAGGACAGCGCGGCGGCGTACCTGCCGTTGTCCCCGGCCGTCATCGCCCGCAGGTTTCCCTCGGACCAGTGGGGCACCACCACCGCCAGGGCGACGATGCCGGCCGCGACGACGGCGCCGACCCGCAGGCTCCGCCCGGCCCGCCCGGTGCTGCCCCGCCGGTCGAGCAGCCGGCCGGCGCCGGCCTCGGCGACTCCGGCGATCACGATGGCCAGGAACGGCAGCGCCTGGATGACGTACATCGCGGGCAGGTAGCCATTGGGGCGCAGCGCCACCACCAGCAGCAGCGTCACCGCGACCGCCACCGGTCGGAGCCGGCGTACGGCGAGGGCGAGCAGGCCGGCGAGGATTCCGGCGTAGATCAGCACCGGATCGTAGAAGAGCCAGGAGTCCAGCACCTCCCGGGCATCGCTGCCGGCGGTGAAGACGCTTCCGGAGCCGGCCCGGTCCTGCAACTGGAACCGCAGCGCGCCGAGCAGCGAGACGTGTCCCGGGCCGGGGACAAGCTCGTTCTTCAGCAGTGCGTACAGCGGATAGCCGATGCTGACCAGCAGCAGGCCGGTGAAGAAGCCGGCGAAGGAGAAGGGCCGGACCCCGCCCGGTGCGGTGCCCCGCCAGAGGGCCACCACCAGGGCCGGGAGCACGATCACGATCGTCTCCTTGGAGAGCACGGCGACCCCGGCGGCGGCGCCCGCCGCGACGTGGTGCCACAGGTGCCGGCGCGGGGAGAGGACCAGCACGAAGGCGCCGAGCATCCAGGGCACCGCGAAGCTGTCCAGATAGATCTGCCGTTGCATGGTCACCGCGAGCGGGGAGAGCCCGTAGCCGAGGACCGCGACCGCGCCGGTCCATCTGGCCAGGCCGAGCCGCCGGCAGAACAGGTAGACCAGTACCAGGCTGGCACCGGTGACCGGCAGCATCGCCACCCGGCCGGTGACCACGGCGAGCTGGTCCGGCATCAGCAGCGCGGGCAGCCAGGAGAGCGCGGCGAGCTGGATCCAGCCCAGCGGGGGATGGTCGTACCAGTAGGTGTAGTGGGCCAGCCCCAACCCCTCCCGGACCGCCCAGGCCTGGGCGAGGTAGGTCCCCTCGTCGTCGGTGACGTTCGGAAAACCGCTGATGTTCCATGCCTGCACCGACAACACAACAACGAGCAGTGCGCTGACGAGCAGGAAGTCGACACCCGGTCGCCAGCCCCGCAGGCGGTGCCGGCCGGCCGGGTGCCGACCGGCCGGACCGGGGCCGATGATCCGCGGCAACACCTCGGTGGCGGCCGGATCGGTCCGGGGGCCGAGCGCCGCGGCCGGAAGGCGTACGGCCTTCTCGGTCGAGGTGCGCAGCACGGTGGCCTCCTCGGGCCTCGGCGGGTCCAGCGGCGGCCCGGCGGTCGTCCTCATGCGGCACCGCCCTCACGGATGGCCGGCGCCGGTCCCACGCCGGAGAGGTGGGCGCCGACGTGCGCGGTCAGTTCCCAGTTGTTGCGTCCGCGCAGGACCCGCCAGACGGCCCGGACAGCGGCCACCGCGAGCACGAGCATGTACGGGAAGGCGCCGGCCACCAGCCGGAGGTAGTCGATCGGCCCGATCCGGAGCTGGTACAGGCGGCCGAAGTCACGCAGGCCGACGACCTGGAACATCACGGTGGCGGCCATCGGGGCGAGCGGAAGGAAACTCACCAGCGCGGCGCCGATCCCGACGTCGAAGAAGATCGCGATGAGGATTCCCAGCGGCACGACCAGGCCGGAGAACGCCTGGGCGAAGGGGCCGGTGAGCGTGTAGCGGGCGAGCATCCGCTGCCAGAAGGAGGGCAGCCGTCGCCACTCGCCCTTCACCAGGACCTGGAGGAAACCCTGGTTCCACCGGGTCCGCTGCCTGATCAGTCCGGCCAGCGAGTCCGGTGTCTCCTCCCGGGTCACCAGTGTGGAGTCGTAGGCAACCACGACCTTCGCGCCCCGGCTGGAGAGCCGTACGCCGAGGTCGCAGTCCTCGGCCAGGCAGTCGCCGTCCCAGTTGCCGACCGCCCGCAGCGCGGCGGCCCGTACGAAGACGGTGTTGCCGCCGAGCGGGATGAATCCCTTGTCCGCGTGCAGGTGCAGCCGGCTGCGGAACCAGAAGAAGTACTCCAGGCAGTTGTGCAGGCTGTACCAGCTCGAATGAAAATTGATCAACTGGACGCCGCCCTGCACGACGTCGGCGTTGGTGGCCCGGAAGGCGTGGTCGACGTGCTCCAGCAGGTGCGGGTGCACCTGGTCCTCGGCGTCGAAGACCCCGATGACCAGGCCCCGGCAGTACGGCAGTGCCGTGTTCAACGCCCGGGGCTTGTTCTTCACGGTGTTGGTGTCGACGACCACCCGGACCCGGTGCCGATGGGTCTCGGCGAGCCGGTTCGCCACGGCGGCCGTCTCCGGATCGTCGTGCCCGACGATGATGATGATTTCGAACCTGGTGTGTGTCGACTGCATCAACCGCAGCACCGTGTGCTCCAGCACCAACTGCTCGTGTCGGGCCGGCAGGAGCAGCGAGAAGGACAGCGAGTGCGTGCCGTCCGGCGCCGCGAAGCGGGTACCGGCCAGGGTCTCGGGCGTCCGCCAGGCGTGCATCGTCCACCAGAGGGTGACCGAGGCAAATACGAAGAGAATTGTTGATATTGCTACGATAGCGACTGCCGCCATGAGACCTCTTCTCCGCCGAGCCGTGAACGGCAATTCCGGACTACGGCCTCCCCGCGACGATGAAACGGTATTCCGGGGCGCGCGTCAAATGTTTGCCGCCGGTCGAGGTGAGGTTTGGCGGGTTTCTGTCAGGCGGGCGCCCGGCGGTACCGCGGCGAGCCGACCAGAGGTTGTTTGCGCAGGTGGGATCTTGCTACCCCTACTTCGGTCGGCGGTACAACAACCGATCCGGCGATCGTCGAAATAATCATCCGACCGGCGTTGGCCGAACGTCCGATGTAGGCAAAACCGGCAGGCTTTCCATTCCGGCTGGATGTCCAAAGCGGTCTTGGGGCGACGTGGATAGGCGGTCACTCCCATTTTGTCGAAGGAAGTCGACGCGCAGCTCATGTCCGGGGGTGACGATGGAATTTCCAGAGCGGATCTGTCGCGTTATTGCCACCGACAACCGCCGGTTCCCTCAGCCGACCTGGAGCCGGCCCGCCTCGATGATCCGGCGGAGGAACTGCCGGGTACGGGGCTGGGTCGGCTCGCCGAGCACCTGCTCCGGCGGCCCCTCCTCGATCACCCGCCCGCCGTCCAGGAAGCAGACCCGGTCGGCGACCTCGCGGGCGAAGCCCATCTCATGGGTGGCCAGCACCATGGTCATGCCGTCCGCCTTCAGGTCCCGGATCATCGCCAGCACCTCGCCGACGAGTTCCGGGTCCAGCGCCGAGGTCACCTCGTCGAGCAGGAGGAGCCGGGGCGAGTTGACCAGGGCCCGGACGATCGCCACCCGCTGCTGCTGCCCACCGGAGAGCCGGTCGGGATAGTCCGCCGCCTTCTCGGCCAGCCCGACCCGGGCGAGCAGCTCCCGGGCCTGCGCCTCGGCCTCCGCCCGGTCCCGCCGGTGCACCCGGACCGGCGCCAGCGTGACGTTGTCCAGCACCCGCAGGTGCGGAAAGAGGTTGTACGCCTGGAAGACGATGCCGATCCGTCGGCGTACCAGGTCGGGGTCGGTGCGCGGGTCGGTGATGTGTTCGCCGTCCAGTTCGATGGTGCCGTCGTCGATCTCCTCCAGCAGGTTCACGCAGCGCAGCAGGGTGGACTTGCCGGAGCCGGAGGCGCCGATCAGCGCCACCACCTCGTGCTCGGTCACGTCCAGATCGAGATCGTCGAGGACGACGTGTCCGCCGAAGACCTTGCGCAGCCCCCGGCAGCGCAGCACCGGGGGTGTCATCGGGCGGCCTGCCGGCGGGCGGCGCGCAGGGTCACCCAGTCGGTGACCGCGATCAGCGGAACGGCGAGCAGCACGAAGAGCACCCCCGCGACAATGTACGGCGTGAAGTTGAAAGTCTCGGCGGTGGCGATCTGGGCGGCGCGTACCGCGTCGATCGGCCCGGCCAGCGAGACCAGCCCGACGTCCTTCTGGAGCGCCACCACGTCGTTGAGCAGCGGCGGGGCGACCCGGCGGACCGCCTGCGGCAGCACCACGTGCCGCATCGTCTGCCGGTAGGTGAGCCCGAGCGACCGGGCGGCCGCGAGCTGGCTCGGATGGATCGACTCGATGCCGGCCCGGAACACCTCGGCCAGGTAGCCGGCGTAGGTGAGCACCAGCGCGGTCCCGCCGAGCACCAGCACCGACGGCATGCCCCGCAACCGCAGCCCGGGAACGCCGAGGGTGAGCACATAGATCACGATGATCAGCGGCAGCCCGCGGAACGTGTAGGTGTAGCCGGCGGCCAGCGCCCGGACCGGGAAGAAGACCGGCCCGCGCAGCGTACGCAGCAGCGCCACCACCAGGCCGAGGGCGAGCGCACCGAGGGCGCAGAAGAACAGCAGCCGGACGTTGAGCCAGAGTCCGGTGAGGATCTCCGGCAGGGCTGCCCGGGCGATGCGTGGGTCGAGGAAGGACTCGCGTACCCGCACCCAGCCGGGCGAGCCGGTCACCGCGAGCACCAGCAGGGTGCCGAGTACTCCGGTCGAGGCGGCGGCGACCAGCACCGAGCGGACCGTCTGCCGTTTCCGGTAGGCGGCCCGCTGGCGGGCGATCGGTGAGGGGTGGTGGTCGGTCAGACTCACGTGATGTCGGCTACACCGGCCACCTCGGAGAGCCAGGTCTTCTCCAGGTCCGCCAGCGTGCCGTTGCCGCGCAACGCGTCGACCGCGCCGCTCACGCAGCCGGTCAGCGGCGAGCCCTTGTCGAGCAGCAGGCCGAAGGCCTCCGGGAGCCCGACCTGCGGCAACTGCCCGACGATGGTGGCGTCCTTGACCTCGGCCGAGGTGATGTGGAAGGCGGTGGGCAGATCCACCACGATGCCGTCGATCTGGCCGTTCTGCAGCGCCTTCTTCGCGTCGTCGTTGGTGTTGTAGACCTGTGGCTTGACCGTCGGCTTGATCACGTCGGTGATCGCCTGGTAGCTGGTGGTGCCCACCTGCGCGCCGAGCTTGGCACCCCGCAGGTCGGCCAGCCGGGTCTTCCCAGCGATCTTGGAGCCCTTCCCGGCGACGACCGCCTGCCGGGCCAGGTAGTACGGCGAGGTGAAGTCGACCGCCTGCTTGCGCTCGTCGGTGATGGAGAACTGGTTGATGTCGAAGTCGAACTCCTTCGGCCCGGGCGCGATCGCGGTCTCGAACTTGACCCGAACCCACTGCACGTCGATCCGGGCGAAGCCGAGCTGTTCGGCGACCTCGTACGCGACCGCCGACTCGAAGCCCTTGCCGTTGGCGGGCAGGTTGTCGGCGAACCAGGGCGCGTACGCCGGGTCGTCGGTGGCGATGGTCAGCTTGCCCGGCGTACGGGTCTTCAGGTCCGCCTTGGTACAGGCGGGCTGTGCCGGGCCCGGGGTGGGTAGGTTCTGGGGCGCGCAGCCGACGAGGGCCGCGAGAACAAGGGTGGCGGTCGTGAGCGCGACCGGCAGAGATCGGCGAGCCATGGCCGACAGCATAGGCACACTTCGACGAAGATCCATAGATGGTCCCATCGGCCAGATCGACATATCGGCCTGTCAGCGGCCTGTCGAGTGGTGTCGGACCGGCGTGGCGGGTAAACCGGAACGGGCGGTAAACCGCAACGGACAGTCGCGCGTCATCCTGGCGTGACGACCCAACTGGTCTCCGACCCGCCCGGCGGGAGGACGATGACACGACCGGGACCACCACAGTGGTCGGCGGACGAGGCGATCACCAGCCTCTTCGCCGCGCACTACCGCCCGCTGGTGCGACTCGCCACGCTGCTCCTGCACGACCAGGGCGCGGCCGAGGAGATCGTGCAGGACGGTTACGTCGCGCTGCACGGGCACTGGTCCCGGCTGCGGGACGCCGACCGGGCCCTCGGCTACCTGCGGACCAGCGTGCTGAACCGGTGCCGGTCGGCGCTGCGGCACCGCCGGGTGGTGACGGCGTACCTGGCCGGGGTAGGACCGGCGGAGGACGCGCCGAGCGCGGAGGCCGGCGCACTCGACCTGCTCCGGCACGACGCGGTGATGGCGGCGCTGCGTACCCTGCCCACCCGGCAACGGGAGGCACTGGTGCTGCGCTACTACCTCGACCTCTCCGAGGCGGAGACCGCCGACCTGATGGGCGTCAGCCGGGGTGCGGTGAAGAGCCACACCTCGCGGGGACTGTCCGCGCTGAAGCAGACCATGGGGGCGGAGCGATGAACGAGCAATGGCGACCGGACACACCTGCGGACCCACCGTCGGCGTCGACGTCCGCGTCGGCGCGGATGTCGGCAGCGGCGCGGATGTCGGCATCGGCGTCCGGATCGGCGGCGGGAGCGGAGGAGCGGGGGAACCGGGACGAGGACCTGCTGCGCCGGGTACTCGAGGCCGAGGCCGACCGGATCGAGCCGGGACCGGACGCGCTGCCCGGCATCCAGCGGCGGATCCTGGCCGGTGACCGGGGCGGCGCCCGGCGCTGGTGGCCGGGACCGCGCTGGTCGGCGCCCCGGGGCGCCCGGGGTCGGTGGGGCGGCTGGTCGCCGCTCGCGGCCGGTGCGGTGACGGTCGCCACGCTGAGCGTCGCGGCCGTGCTGGTCGGGCTGGTCGGCACGGTCGTCCCGACACCGTCGGACCGGGCCGAGCCACCGCCGGGCGCGGTCGGCGTCGAGCGGTCCGCGAACGGGTCACCGGCACCGGACGGGATCCAGCCCGGTCCGACCCCGCCCGGCGACGCCGTCACCCCGTCGGTCGGCACCGGCACGGGTACGCCGGCACCCGGCACCACCGCGGGCAGCGCCGGCCTGCCGGTCTACTACCTCGGCGGCGACCCGGGCCGACCCCGGCTCTACCGCGAGTACCACCGGCTGTGGCTGCACGACGGCTCGTCCCGGGACCGGGTCACCGCCGCGCTGCGGAACCTGCTGGACGGGCCGGTCGGGATGGATCCGGACTACCGCAACCCGTGGCCGGAAGGGACCGACCTGCGCACCGTGACCGTCCGCGACGGCATCGCCACCGTCGACCTGGCCGGGGCGGCCCGCAACGAGGTGTCCGCGCCGGTGGCGCGGCTGGCCGTGCAACAGTTGGTCTGGACCGTCACCGCGGTGCCCGGGGTTTCCGGGCTGCGGCTGCGGCTCGACGGCGCACCGGTGGACCGGCTCTGGGGCCGGGTCGACACCTCGGGGGTGCTGCGCCGGGCCCCGGCGATGGAGGTGCTCGCCCCGGTCTGGCTGATCTCGCCGCAGCACGGCGACGAGGTCGGCGGCAGCTTCGAGGTGCACGTCGCGGGGATCCTGGCCGAGGCGACCGCCCAGCTCCGGATCCAGGAGGGTACGCGTACCGTGCGCGAGCAGGTGGTCACGCTCTCCGTCGCCGGGCCGGCCCAGGGGGAGGCGAGGGTCGCCGTCGCGCTGCCGCCGGGCCGGTACACCCTGACCGCGTACGCGATCTCCCTGGCCGACGGGACCGAGCAGTTCCTCGACGACCACACCGTGACAGTGCGCTGAACCGGCCGGCGGTCCACCTGGTGGGCAGCCGGCCGACCCGGCGGCCCGGCCGGTGCCAACCGGCTGCGAGAATCGGATTCCGTGAAGACGTTCGAGGAGCTGTTCGCCGAGTTGCAGGCCAAGGCCGCAGCCGGCACACCCGGCTCGGCGACGGTGGCCGCGCTGGAGCGCGGCGTGCACGCGATCGGCAAGAAGGTCGTCGAGGAGGCGGCCGAGGCGTGGATGGCTGCCGAGCACGAGGGCCCGGAACGGGCCGCCGAGGAGATCTCCCAGTTGCTCTACCAGGCGCAGGTGCTGATGCTCGCCACAGGCCTGGAGCTCAAGGACGTCTACCGACATCTGTAGTGCCCCGCCGCGTCCCCTCCGGTCCACCGCACCGGATCCACCCAACGGACGCGTCCGTCAGCCCGATTCCGATCCCTGACCGCGAGGAGCACCTCCGATGCTGCGCATCGCCCTTCCCAACAAAGGCACCCTGTCCGGACCCGCCGCCCAGATGCTGTCCGAGGCGGGCTACCGCCAGCGCCCCGACGACCGCGACCTGACCTGCCGGGACGACGCCAACGGCGTCGAGTTCTTCTACCTCCGTCCCAAGGACATCGCCACCTACGTCGGCTCCGGCGACCTCGACCTCGGCATCACCGGCCGGGACCTCCTGGTCGACTCCGCCAGCCCGGCCGAGGAGATGCTCGACCTCGGTTTCGGTGCGGCGACGTTCCGGTTCGCCGCCCGGCCGGAGACCGTCTCGACGGTCGATCAGATCGACGGCCGGCGCATCGCCACCGCCTACCCCGGAGTGGTCGAGGGTTACCTCACCGACCACCAGCTGCGCGCGACGGTGATCCGGCTCGACGGTGCGGTCGAGAACGCCGTACGCCTCGGCGTGGCCGACGTCGTCGCGGACGTCGTGGAGACCGGCGCCACGCTGCGGCAGGCCGGCCTGGTGATCATCGGCGAGCCGATCCTGCACTCGTCGGCCGTGCTGATCCGCCGGACCGAAGCCCCGGCCAACGGACAGGTGGACCAGCTCGTCCGGCGCCTGCAGGGGGTACTGGTCGCCCGCCGCTACGTGATGCTCGCCTACGACGTCCGGGCCGACCTGCTGGAGAAGGCGAGCGCGC
This sequence comes from Plantactinospora sp. B6F1, assembly GCF_040120695.1. Taxonomy (NCBI): domain Bacteria; kingdom Bacillati; phylum Actinomycetota; class Actinomycetes; order Micromonosporales; family Micromonosporaceae; genus Plantactinospora; species Plantactinospora sp. B6F1. Next base: position 186,779 of record NZ_JBEEAC010000006.1, read on the forward strand.
TCACCCCGGGCATCGAGTCGCCGACCATCTCGCCGCTGCACCGGGAGGGCTGGGTGGCGGTGCAGGCGATGGTGCAGCGCCGGGACGTACACCGGATCATGGACGAGCTGTACGACGTGGGCGCCCGGGCGATCCTGGTCACCAACATCCACGCCTGCCGGCTGTAGCTCGCGGCCCGGCCGTCGCCCCCTGGCCATGGCCACCGTAGGTCTCGGCCCACCGGAACTTCCGGTCATCTTCCGGGAGCTGTGGTGGTCTCACACCTGGCATCTACAGGTCTTGTGTCGAGCGGCTTCGATGGGTATTAATAGTGGTACGGCATGCCGACGGGGAGATTACCGGAACTTTTCGGCAACTGTCTCGGTCGGTCGCGGACCGCCGCCGGACCGACGACCGCCTGCGGGCGGTTGAGCATCGGCTGCCACGGACTGGTTCGTTGTCGGGTCGTCGGACCGGATCCGGCTTCCACGGCGCCGGATTCGGTCCGGGGAAGGTGCCGCCCGTGCTGCCAGTCAACGGCGGCGGCCCACCAGCGCCGCCAGTTGACACCGGCGGAAACCCGGTGCGGAGGGAAGGACGCCCCCTCCGCACCGGGTCGCCGTTGCGGCCCGCCCACTCCGGGCAGCGGATTTAGAGACCTACAAGATTCCTGCAAGCCTGGCCCGGCACATTGGTGGCCGTCAACGTCTCAGGTGGTGGGGCGGTCCAGGCGTGATCCGATGTGACGCCCTCTTGCCACCCCGAGCGGAAGCAGGGGGAACAGTACAGGTGTACAGGCCAAAGAGAATGCTCGTAGCGCTGGCCGGAACGGTCCTGATCGGGGGCGGTCTGGTCGGTCTGGGCACACCGGCTGCCGCCGCACCGACCGACCCAGCCGGCGGTTCGGGCGCGGCAGCGGTCCCGACGCTGCCGTCGACGTCAACCGCCACCCGTTGGAGGGAGCCCGACGCCGGGACATCGGCGAGCATCGAGTTCACCGATTCGGCAAGCTCGGCGAGGGCTGCCGCGCTGTCTCCGTACCTCGCGGAGATCGTGCGTTCCGCCAAGCGGGTGCGGACCGTCGACATCGACACCGAGACGCTCAACCCGTCGCTGGCCGCCGAGTCGGTGGCCCTCGAGCTCTTCGACGACACCGACATCGCCCTGGAGACGAACGTGGCGCTGAGTCGGGGCGTCGGGACCAACGGCAGGTCCTCCAGCACGTACTCGGCCGGCGGCCAGGACGGCGCGGCACTGCTCACCGTCATCGACGGGAACCTGCACGGGGCGTTCTGGAAGGGCTCCACCAGGTACGGCATCGAGCCGCTCGGTGGCGGCCGGCACCTCGTGTTCGAGGACGGACGGACGTATCCGGCCGAAGACGGTCACCCGGGTGAGACCCGGAAAGCCACCGGCGCACCGTCACCGGCGGCTCCGTCGGGCACCGGCACCATGGCGACGACGGTGATCGACGTCATGGTCGCCTTCGACGAGCACGCGCAAGCGACGTTCGGCAGCGTCGCCGCCGTCGAGGACGAGATCATCGAGATGATCAACGTCAGCAACATGACGTACGCCAACTCCCAGATCGACCTGCAACTGACCCTGACCAACAGCCTCGATCTCAACTACACGCGGAACGCCACCGACGGCACCGTTGACGACTCGCCCTACTTCACGGCGATCCGCAGCAAGACCGACGGGATCGTGGACAACCTCCACACGGCACGCGACTCCAACGGCGCCGACCTGGTCGCGGTGATCACCGACGCGACCTCGGTCTGCGGTCTCGGCCGCTTCCCGACCAGCAGCAACCCGTCCGAGCTGGACGCGTACTCGCTGGTCGATGGTGGTTGCGCGGTCGGCAACCTCTCCTTCCCGCACGAGCTCGGGCACAACCTGTGCGCCAACCACGACCCGGACAACGTCGGATCGAACCCGTGTGACTCCGACGCGTTCGCGCACCTCAGCGTCGCGGACAACCTCCGGACGGTGATGTCGTACGCCAACGCCACCAACGGGTGCACCAGTTGTACGCGGATCCCGTACTTCTCGAACCCGAACGTGACGGTCAGCGGCTGGACCACCGGCATCACCGGGGCCCGCGACAACAGCCGGGTGCTGGGCGCGTGGGCGAGCACCATCGCCGCCTACCGTTCGTCGGGTACCAGCTCGTCGTGCGAGGTCGACTACGTCATCACCAACGCCTGGCCCGGCAACGTCCAGGTCGACCTGGTCGTGCGGAACAACACCGGTGCCACGATCAACGGCTGGACCGCGGGGTGGACCTTCACCGGAGGTGAGAGCGTCTACAACAGTTGGGGCGTGACCATCTCGCAGACGGGCGCCCAGGCGACGGCCACCGGCACCGGCTTCGGTGCCACGATCCCGGCCAGTGGCAGCGTCACGGTCGGCTTCCAGGCCACCACCACCGGTACCCCGACGGTGCCGTCGCCGATCAGCTGCGTCGCCTAGCCAGGGACGCTGAGTAAGGGGCGCTTCGTAAGGCGCTCAGCCAGGGATGCGGCTCCGGTTCGGGGAGCCGGAGAATCGACAAGGCCGAGGATGGGGGCTGGCGGATAGCCGGTCCCCATCCTCGGCTCGTGGCTGAACTCGCGGGTTCAGGGGTCGACCGGTTAGGAGCCGAGCGTCGTCGCCACCGTGAGCAGGACGGCCGAGTCGTCGAGCGCGGTCAGGCCGTGCCGCTCGGCCGGAATGACCAGGTGGTCACCGGCGGATCCCTCCCAGGTGTCGGCGGCGGTGGTGAGACGTACCCGGCCGCGCAGCACCTGCAGCGTCGCCTCGCCGGGGCTGTCGTGGTCGCCGAGACTGTGCCCGGCGGCGAGCGCCAGCAGGGTCTGCCGCAGACTGTGCTCGTGCCCGCCGTGCACCGTACGGGCGCTCCGGCCGCTGCTGCTCTCCCGCGCTGTGGCCAACTGCTCGTCCACCAGGGTGGTCAGGGAGATCGACTGCATCACACTACCTTCCGACATGGTGCTCAGGCCGACAGCAACAGCGTGCCGGTGGTGATCAGGGCGGCGACCTTGACCACCTCCAGCACAACATAGGCGTAGTGCCCGCGCGAGCGGGGCGCTTCCGCACCGGCGAGGATCCGGTCCGACCGGCGGGTCAGCCGGGGTCGTACCACGGCGAGCTGCACCACCAGCGCCGCGACGACCACCGCGACCGCGACGGCACCGCCGGTTGTCGTGTCGGCGGCCACGATCGCGGCCACCAGCAGCACCCCGAGGACGATCTCGGCGGCGTTGAGCGCCCGGAAGACCAGTCGGCCGATGCCGAGCCCGATCGGCAGGGTGACCCCGGGGGCCCGGAACTTCAGCGGCGCCTCCAGGAAGGAGATCGCCAGCACCATGCCGAGCCAGACGAACGTCACGGCGGTGGCGATCGCCGCAGCCAGGCTCATGATTACTCCCTTCCCACGCCGACGCACGGCTGCGGCAGGTGACAGATCCTTTCCGCGCCGACGCACGGCTGCGGCAGGTGACATTTCCTTTCCGCGCCGGTGCGCGGCTGCGGCAGGTTACCGGTCACGACGTGCCGCCCGCCGTGCCGAGGTGTGCCAGGCACAGATCCGGTTCGGCGAAGGGTTCGAGCCGCTCGACCGTGGCCGAGGCGCCGGTGCCGGTCAACGCACCCTGCATCAGCGCCAGATGCACCTGACAGATGACCTGGGCCTGGGTATGCACGAGGTCGAGGAACGGGCAGTGCCGCAACCCGATCTGCCGGACGTCGCCCGTGGACCGTCGCTCCGGTGCGAAACCGAGCTCGCCGAGCAGCTCCACCAGCCGGTCGACCGCCTGGTCCTCGACGTCGGCGGACGACCCAGCCGACGGCTCCGCCGGTCCGGCCGGTGACCCCGCCGACCTGGCCGCCGATTCCGCGAGCTGCCGGCCCCAGGCACGTCCGGCCTCGGTCGCCCTGCCCAGCGCGGCGGGATCGGTGGCGACGCTGCCGGCCAGAATCCCCGCCAGTAGGCGGTAGTTGCGTGGTCCGGTCGGATCCATCCCGGGCCGGATCCGGAACAGCAGCGCCGGCCGGCCGGGGCCGGCGGGCGCCGCTTGGACCCGCTCCACCTGCCCGGTCCCGGCCAGGGTGTCGAGATGGAATCGCACCGTGTTCGGGTGTACGCCGAGCCGCTCGGCGATGTCGGTGATGCTCAACGGCAGCGGTGAGGTGCGGAGCACGGCCAGCACGTCGGCGCGGCGGCCCGGGGGCGGCCGGTTCACGAGGTCTGCGGTGGCAGGGCGGCCACCAACGCCGTGTCGACGCCGAGCGGGCCGAGCCGGGCCGCACCGCCGGGCGAGCCCAGCGGCGCGGCCCGGCCGGGCAGGGTTTCGGTGAAGAACCGCTCGTTGTCCGGCTCGTGGATCTGCCACGCGTCGGGCAGGTCGGCGTCGTAGTAGATCGCCTCGACCGGGCAGACCGGCTCGCAGGCGCCGCAGTCGACGCACTCGTCCGGCTGGATGTAGAGGCTGCGGGCGCCCTCGTAGATGCAGTCCACCGGGCATTCCTGCACGCACGCCCGGTCGAGCACGTCCACGCAGGGGAGCGCGATCACATAGGTCACGACTTGAGTTTACACAACCGGTACTTGTATAAATAGGGTCCGACGAGAGGAACCGCGATGCCCGACCAGGAACTCGACGTGCGTGGCCTGCCCAAGCCGGACAAGCACCCGACCATCTTCCGGACCTACGACGCCCTCGCCGTCGGTGAGTCCTTCGTGCTGATCAACAACCACAATCCCCGCCACCTGCGTGACGAGTTCGACATCGACCACCCCGGGGGCTACGGCTGGGACTACCTCGACAAGGGGCCGCAGGTCTGGCGGATCCGGATCAGCAAACTCGCGTCGACCCCGCTGCCGCGCATCCTCTGCGACACCGCGACGGTCGCCGCCAGCGGCGACCCGGACGCCGCCGGAGCGATCTGGAAACTGCCGATGAGCGAGCGGGACCTCGACTCCAACATCGTCGCGCTGCCGCCCGGCGGCGACATCGACGGGCACGCCGGCCCGGATCTGGACGTACTCCTCGTCGTCCTCGCCGGGTCGGGCCAGCTCGGCACCGAGCTCGACACGCTCGACCTTCGACCCGGGGCGCTGGTCTGGTTGCCCCGCCGCTCCCGGCGCCGGTTCGTCGCCGGCCCGGACGGGCTGCGCTACCTCACCGTCCACCAGCGCCGCCGCTCCCTCGTCCTCGGTGCCACCGTGGGAGGTGCCGAGGCCGCCGGCTGACGCTGGCGGAACCGGTGTGGAGGGAAGGACGGCCCTCCGCACCGGCGGACGTACCCGGAAGCCTTTCGGGGAGATCGTGTCTCCGGTGGCCCGGGCTTGAGAGGCGATCGCCGGACCGCCTCTCAAGCGCTGTCGCGCCGCCTCTCCGGCGTCGCTAGTCGGCCGTCGTGACGGTGGTCATGATCTTATCGATCTGGGCCATGTCTGCCGTGGTCAGCGGCCCGAAGGACATCGCGGCGGCGTTCTCCTCCACCTGCTCCACGGTGCGGAATCCAGGGATCGGCACCGTGGCCGGGCTGCGCGCCCACAGCCAGGCCAGCGCCCCCTGGGCCAGGGTTCGGCCGCCGGAGGTGAGCACCTCGCGGATCGCGTCGATCGCCGCGAGCCACTCGGGCGCGCCCACACCGTCGCGGAAGTAGCGCATCCAGGGCAGGGCCTGGCTGCGTACGTCGTCGCCGGGCACCTGCCGCCCGTCGTGGTACTTGCCCGAGAGTAGCCCCATCGCCAGCGGGCCACGGTTGATGCTGGCCTGGTTGAACTTCTCGCAGACCGCGAGCAGCTCTGCGGAGCCGCTGAGCACCGACAGGTCGTGCTGGATCGCGGTACAGCCGGCTCCGGCCTCGGCGAAGGCGGCGGCTCGGGCGGGGTCGTCCGTGCTCCAGCCGTAGGACCGGATCCTGCCCTCGGTGACGAGGTCGTCGAGGACGGAGATCATCTCCAACGCCCGCGCAACGGGCAGGTCGCCCAGGTGAAGCTGGTAGAGGTCGACGTAGTCGGTCCGCAGCCGGCGCAGCGAACCTTCCAGGCAGGCGCGGACGAACTCCAGGCTGTCGTCGGTGCCCAGGGCGAGGCGGCGCTCCTCGTCGAAGGTGAAGCCCCACTTGGTGGCGATCACCACCTGGTCGCGTACGCCGTGGAAGGCCGAGCCGATGAGTTTCTCGCTGTGCCCGGCACCGTAACTGCTGGCGGTGTCGAAAAACGTGATGCCGAGCTCCCGGGCCCGGTGCAGGGCCCGGATCGACTCGTCGTCGTCGCGCGAGCCGCCCCACCCGTACTGGTTGGCGCTGTCGCCGTACGGGCCACCGATCGCCCAGCAGCCCGCACCCAGTGCACTGATCTCGATGCCACTCCGGCCAAGAAGTCGTTTCATGACATCACTCTGCAAGCTGGAGCGCGCTCCAGGTCAAGGCGCCTATGCTGCCGCGCGTGGATACCTACACCCCCTCGGCGGCGGCGCAACGCACCGGGTTCAGCCTCGACACCCTGCGCTACTACGAACGGATCGGCCTGCTCAGTGAGATCGGGCGTACGTCCGGCGGTCGCCGGGTCTTCACCGACGACGACCTGGGCTGGCTGGACGTCCTGCGGTGCCTGCGGGACACCGGGATGCCGATCGCCCAGCTGCGCCGGTACGCCGAACTCGCCCGGCAGGGCGAGATCACCCTGACGGAACGTCTCGCCCTGCTGGAGGAGCACTCCCGGGAGGTCGAGGAGCGGATGGAGCTGCTGCGCCACCAGTACGCCCACCTCCAGGACAAAATCGCCTGGTACCGGGGACAGCTCGACTGACTCTCCGGTCGTCGCGTGACTCAGGAGGGTGCCGCGTGACTCCGGGTGTCGCCGGACTCAGGGTGTCGCGGGCCGGCCGAGTGCCGCCTCGACGATCCGGATCGCCTCGGCGGGATCGATGCCGATGCTGGTGACGACCGCCGCGTAGTCGTGGGCGGCGCGGCGGGCCTGTTCGAGAGCCTTTTCGCCGGCGGCCGAGACGAACGAACCGGCCCGGCCACGGGTCTCGATCAGCCCGGCCTCCTCCAGCTCCCGGTACGCCCGCCCGACGGTGTTCACGGCGAGGCCGAGGTCGGCCGCGAGCCGCCGGATCGTCGGCAGTCTCGTCCCGACGGCGAGCGTGCGATCCTGGATCTGCCTCGCGAGCTGGGCCCGGAGCTGCTCGTACGGCGGAGTCGGCGAGCCCGTGTCGATGACGATCATCCGGTGACCATGGCACGCCGAGCGGCCGTCCCCACACCCGTGCTCCGGTAGTGGATCAGGCAGTACGCGATGCCGCCCACCACCACGAGCCCGATCGAGGCGACGTTCCACCAGCCGAACGATTCTCCGTACAGGAAAATTGCCGGCAGCGTCCAGACCAGGCTGGGGGTGACGAGGGCGCGGGCGTCCTCGACCCGCATGATCACATCGGCGGTGAGCGACGCCTCGTCGTCGGCCACGGCCGGGCTCGCCAGCACGTTGCGCAGTTGCAGCACGATGCCGACGGCGGCGCCGGTGAGTCCGATCAGGACGACGGTCGCCCCGCGCCGCAGGCCGGGATCGGGAACCGCGAGCGCACTCACCGCGAGCACCAGGGCGGCGGTGAAGCTGGCGACCGTGAAGACGGCGTACGGCCGACCCAGCACCGCCGACCAGCCGAGCTGGACCGGGTGGGCGACCCGCCGGGACAGTCGCGCGCCGGCCCGCCGGTCGGCGTGCCGCACCCACCAGCCGAGCAGCCACTGCGCCACCAGCAACCCGACCACCAGCGCCACCAGCACCAGCATCGGCAGCCAGGAGGAGGTGACGTCGCTGGTCCGCACCGACACGTGGGTGAGTGCCGCGCCGACGATGAATCCAGCCAGCAGCAGGCTGTCGGTGACCCTGGCCCGCCGCCGCACCGCCAACCGCGTCGCGATCAGCGGGGTCGGCTCGACGTCGGCCAGGCCGTGCCGCTCCAACCACACCCCGGCCAGCCACCGCTTCGGGTCCGTCTGAGCTGGCGGTTGCATGCCTTACCTCCGTACGTCGCAAGCTTTGTCCCATCAGACTGAGTCATAGGGTGCGACAATGTCAACCCCCCGGGTGGGCGCTATGCTGCTGGCGCGCATACCCGGCCCACAGGACAGCGCAGCGTTGGCCGTCGGAGGCATCGATGAGCCCTAGCCGAATTGACGTAGCTCAGCCATAACGCATACCCCACAGGACAAGAGCGCTTGAGAAGGTGTTTCCGAAAGGCATCAGTCGGGCCAGTCGAAGATGTGGCGTTGCTGCCGGTGGGCAGGACCGCCGCGAGTGAGACGGCTTAGCATCTGGTTGATGTCCCGCAGCGGGTCAACGATTCGCTCGGCAACCCGCTGCTTCTTCCGCCGCCGGAACTGCCCGCACATGGTCTGCCACGGCGGGAAGCCCACTGGCCGCCGCCAGCAACCCGCACGCACGACGCCTCGGCCCGCCAGGTCACCCCACTGTCATCGGACGACCACAGCACGTGCTTAATCCCCGTACAGGATCGCATCCACGATGTCCGACGAGACCCGTCGGCGGCCTGCCCGCCTCCTTGATCTCAGCGGGAGTATCGGCTTGATGATCTCCCACCGCTCATCCGTCATGTCCGAGGGATACGTCCGCTGCCTGCCCATGCCCTGCTGTCGAGTAAGCACCCCATCTTCAACAGACAGCCGGCCCGACACCTATCGGGAACACCGTCCGAAGCGAAATAGCGCAGTCAACTCTTAAGCATTTTCGAAAGTATGGATCTCAGGTGCTGGGAGCGAACTCGGCGTGATCCCAGGTCGGACGAGTTCCGGATACCTGACATGTAACCTTCGGTCGCCTTATCGACTTCCTCGGCGGTCATTTGCAGCATTGCTGAAAGAGATGCGGAGAGGCCAACGTCATCTCCGTCCTCGCTGTTGCGCTTTCTGGCCGAGACTGCGCGCTGAAACAGATCCAGAATATCCCGAAGCTGCTCTCTCTGGACCGGGTCGGCATTGCTGAGTTCCTCGCGTAGTTCCCAAGAAACATGCAGCAGCGTGAACATATCGATGATATTCGACCACCTGGTTCGGCCGCCCCACTTGATAGTACTTCTAAGGAACGTTAGTAGCGCGAGGAACTCTGCTGAACGATCCTGGTAGTCTTCGAAATCCGCAGAGATCTTGTCATAGCGTTCGTTGAGTTCGGTCTTTTTATTGGACAGCCCGAAGATGCAGGTGCCGAAGATCTCGGCGTAGAACTCTAGGTCACCACCTCGCCTGCGTCGTTCACCACTGAAAACTCCGGACACCGTGCTTATTGGGTGGGCTACACAATCCTTGAGGAATTCGTTGAACGGGCCGGGCAACAGAGCGTTTCGGAGCTCTTGCTCTGTCAGTACCATATTTACCCTGTTGACTCGGGCGAAAACTGCGCGGACGAACTCGTCGGCAAGGTTTGATAGGCGCCGAATAGGGAAACGGTATTGGAAGAACTCTTGACGCACGTCGTCGGGAAGTTCCTTGAAAAGCAATCCCTCGAACTTCTCCTTCAGTTTTTCGTCTTCTAGTCCGTCAAGCGGGAATTGGTTGTTTAAAAACCCAAGCAGAGAGGTGAGGCGCTGCTGACCGTCAACGACGGAAGCTTTTTGCTCGCCTTCTGGCGAGGTTTCGTAAGCAAGGTAGATCTCCGGGATCGGATATCCGAGGAGGATGGTCTCCATCAAGGACACCTTGGCACGTTCGGGCCAAACCGCCTGACGCTGATACTCAGGCTGGAGGATCAGTTCGCCGGACTTGTCCAACGACCGAAACTCCGCTACAGTCTTCGACTCGATCTCAAACTTGAGCCCGTGATCGGCCATGGTGCACGCCCTCCTCGATCGCGCGATCTCGCGCGATGCCCACACTCTTCGCCTGATAAATTCTGAGTGACTTATGGTTGCGGTACAGTCGATAATTTACTTCGCAGTTTATAAAGGCTTCCCCGAGATCCTGAATGAAACTATCTCGCGACCGCGACCACCGCTCACCGAAGGACAGTCGAGGCAGTACTACGTCAAGGGCGATGCATTCTTCGAAAACGAGCTTCCGGAGATAATTCTTCTTGTTGGCGAAAATCTCGTCCTCGATTATTTCTCGGAGTTCGCCCCATGCCCGGTCGAACAGTTCTGGTGAGATTACCGCGATGTCCAAGTCTGAGCTCTCATGGAACTTTCTGAAGTTCTTCTTCGGGTTGAGGGAATAGCCCAGACGGGCGCTTCCGACTAGCTGGACCGCCATCGGATCAACGCCGAGTTCGGTTGCAACCAGATGTCGCCATTTGATGTAGTTGAGTTCGAGAGGCCATGCCGCGGGTGTTCCGTCGAATAGCCGGGCGGTCACAAAGTAGTCAACCTCCTTTCCTAGAGAACAAAACTCCTCCCAGAAGTCGGGCAGCCCTGAAACCTCGTTCATGCTCTCCCCAGTGAATGTCGAGCTGAATACGTCACATGTGCGCTGCACCAGTTGGCAAATGGCTGTGAGGTCATCCGCGATCTCCATGAAGAGTGCTGAGAGCGTAGCGCATTTCTCTCAATCGTTCACGCTCTCGCAGGTAGAGCCTTACGCGGCCTGCTCTGCGGACCCGGCAGCCGCTCCGCCGCTACGTCTACTGGCTCAACCTCGCCATCCGGCTTCCCGTTGATCCAAATGTGCATGCACGGGGGCATGAGGTTCCCCGGTAGGTCGGAGAACTTCGATCATGATTTGATAGGTCCCGACCAGGAGGTTCTCTGTGCCCGCCCCTGGCAATACTCGGACGAGTTGCGTCAGCGTGCGGTGCGGCTCTACTGGAAGGGTCGGCGGTTGCGTGTGTGTGTCCCTAGGTAGAAGGCGGCGCTGAGCTGCACAGACGTGATCAAGCGATGATGAGGCCGAGGGCGTCGGTCACGATGAACCGGCTTGCGGTCGTTCACCTTCGTGCTCGTCCTACCCCCAGGGCCATTGCGTGTTCGGCGGATTGCCGCTTGAGCTGGGATTATGCGGAGTGATCGGCCTTTGTGGAGGCGGTCGGGACGGGTGAGATCACCTAGGTGATCATGGAGTTCTCTACGCTCCCAGAACACCTTTGAGGACCTCACCCGCGATGTCAGCATGCCCGATCCAGGTACTGTCCGCAGTCACCACCCCCACCGACATCCCCGCCCGCCCGGTGACCGAGGGTGAACAGGCCGGGCTGCTACACACGCTATCCAAGGTGCCAGATCCCCGTAGTCCGCGCGGCCTGCGCTACCCGCTCGCCGGACTCCTGACGGTCGCGGTGTGCGCGGTCCTGGCCGGCGCGTCGTCGGTCACCGCGATCAGTGATTGGCTGTACGACCTCGACGACATCACCCGCGCCCGGCTCGGCTTCGGTCGGGATGTGCCGGCCACCAGCACGATGTGGCGGCTGCTGATCCGCCTGGATGCCGACCTTCTGGCCACGGTTCTCGCGGGCTGGCTGCGCACCCGGACCCGGCCGGCCACACCCCGGCGGCCTCGGTATCGGCAGGTGATCGCGATCGACGGCAAGACCCTGCGGGGTGCCCGCCGCGCCGACGGCAGCCAAGTCCATCTGCTGTCCGCGCTCGACACCAACACCGGCATCATCCTCGCCCAGGTCACCGTCAGTGCGAAGTCCAACGAAATCCCAGCGTTCGCACCGCTGCTGGACGCGGTCGAACAGGTCCTGGGCAGCCTACGAGACCTGATCTTCGTCGCCGACGCACTGCACACGCAGGTCAACCACGCGGCCGAGATCGCCGCACGCGGCGGCCATCTGCTGATCCCGGTCAAGGCTAACCAGCCGACCCTGTTCCACCAGCTCAAAACGCTGCCCTGGGCGCAGATCCCGGTCGGCCACCAGACCCGCGACCGCGGCCACGGCCGACGGGAGACCCGGACCGTCAAGGCCGTCTCCGTGCATACCCCTGGCGGCATCGGGTTCCCATATGCCGAACAGGCCATCCGGATCACCCGGACCCGCACGATCACCAGCAGCGGCAAGACCACCCGCGAAACCGCGTACCTCACCATCTCGCTGCCTGCCGCCGACGCCCACCCGAGCGACCTACAGGACTGGATCCGCCGCGAGTGGCTCATCGAAAACCGCGTGCACCACATCCGAGATGTAACGTTCCGTGAAGATTCACATCAAGCTCGGACCGGCAACGGACCCGCCGTCATGGCCACCCTGCGTAACACCTCAATCGGCTTCCACCGCACCAGCGGGGAAACCAACATCGCCCGCGCCACCCGACGCGCCAACCACCGTCCCCACGACCTCATCACCGCCGTCACCAGCGGCAATCCCAGAACGCAATGACCCTGGTCCTACCCCCGACTGTCGGGCGCCGACGGTGTCCGCACCTCGTACCGAATGGGAGTCGAGTGACCCCGGCTGACCGGCTCCAGGCCGGAAGCTCACCCGGGACTTCTTACGAAGGCGGCTGATCATCTCCGACTACGAACACACCGATGCCCGTACGTCCGACCAGCTCGTCCCGCTCGATCATCGAATCAACGGCCCGTCGGACCGTCACGTGGCTTGTCTCATACTCGTCGGCCAGCTCGCGAGTAGAGGGAAGCTTGCTGCCGGGTGGGTAGATGCCAGCCCGAATCTTGGCACGCAGGTCATCCCTGATCTGGCGCCAGAGCGGCTGGGCGTACGGCATGTGATCAGGAAAGCATCCAGTTGATCGAACAGTTAAAGCATCCCTAGCCTTGCTTGCCTTGCTTGTAAGGTCTGTTAGGCTGTCGCCAACCTCGAACATCACCGGTTGGGAGAGTCATGGCTGAGCGGTGGAGGTGGTTCCTACGCGGCGGCGGGATGCGGGTTGAACTGCCTCGACCGACGCGCGCAGACGAACACGTACCCGGTCACCGGCAGCAGTGGGCGGGGGCGGACGACGTACCCGAGGTCGTCGAGACCTTGCGGTGTGACGGGGCGTTCGTCTACGTGCGGCCGGGGGAGCGGCGGGCGGCGCTCGCCGGCAACCAGCGGGCGGACCGCTACCCGGCTACCCCGCCCATCCGGCGCAACCGGCGGCGGTCGTGATCGCCGGGCAGCACACCGGACGCGACGCTGCCCGGCTCACGGTTTTCGAGTCGCTCCCGCCGGCAAGCGGGCGGCGACTCGGCTCCCGGGCTGCACGGCCCGGGTGGTGTCGGGGCGGCCGGTGGCCGTCGCGCGGGCGACCCGAACCCGCGTCGGCGGCACCGGTCGCCCCGACACCACCAGCGAACCCCCTACGGAAGGAGACCGGCGTGACAGTGCCGGAAGCGGCGACGGCAGACATGCCGGCGGGTCCGGAAGCTGCGGCGTGGGCCGCGGAGAAGGTCTGCGGCGAGCTGCGCGAAGCGTACCTGCTGGTCGCGGCGGCGGCCGTGCTGCTCGACCGGGCCGGCGACGGCTCGACGCATCCGGAGCTGCGCCAGGCACGCCGCTGCGGCGAGGAGGCTCTCAGCCTGGCCAGCCACGTCGAGCGGCTGCTCGACAGCGGGCTGACGCAGCTCCGGGGCCAGATCGGCGGCGGTGACGTGGCGAGCATCGGCCGGGTCGTCGGCTCGCTGAACGTGTCACGTACCCGGTTTGCCGTAGCCGCCGAACGCCTCGCCGGGCTCCCCGGGCGGCTCCACTACGCCGAACGGCAGCTCCGGGAGGCCGCCGACCCGCACCTGTGCATCGCGGACGTGACCCGGGACTGGTCGCGGGCGGCCGAACACCTCGGCCTGCTCACCGGGAGTTTGACCGAGGCGGTCGGTGCGCTGGCGTCGTACGCCGATCAGGTCACCGGCGCGACCGCCTGACCGGACTCTCCCGGTCGCCATCCCCCCGGTGGCCGGGAGCCGAGCTGGCCCGGGGCGGGTGCCGGGCTCCGGCCGTCGGCTACCCGGGCGGTCGACGGACGACCCCGCCCGCCTCGGCGCCGCTACCTGCGAAGGGACCCAGATGGCAGCAACCAGCGCACCGGCACCGACCGGAGGTGCCGAGTGATCTATCGCAGCGCGCGACGGATCTTCCGGCCGGACAAGGTCCGCGCCAAACGGTTCGGCTCGCGGTGGCGCGGCCTCGACCCCGCCGAGGTGTACGCCTACCTGCGCGCCCTCGCCGACGAACTGGACCGCGCCGGCCAGGCCGAGTCGACCGCCCAGCTTGAGGCGGAACGGCTCCGCCAGACGCTGGGGGAGTGGCGCTCCCGGCACGCCCGCTGCTGGTTCGTCGACCCGCATCAGCGCACCCCGCCCCGCACGCCCAACCGGGGCCGGTGGTGAGGCCGGCTCAGCTCAACCATTGGGCTCAGCCAGCAGCCTGTCCAGGCGGGCGCGTACCGCGAGCGCACGGGCGTCATCGAATCGGGCCAGCCGCGTGCGGGCTTCCCGCCGCCGCTCGACCGCCTCCCGCAGCCGTCCGGCATCGACCAGAGCGGTGGCGAGATGATCGAGCGTGTTGGCCAGTTGCCACCCGTCGTCCAGCTCCCGATGGACCGCCGCCGCCCGCAGATGGAACTTGATCGCCTCGTCCGGCTGGCCGAGCTCCCGATACGCCTCGCCCGCGCCGTCGAGAGCCATCGCCTCGCGGCTGCGGTCCCCGATCACTCGTTGCCGGGTCGCCGCCTCATGTGCGGATGCCAGCGCGTCGGTGGGCCGGCCCAGGGCGCGCGACACCCTGGCATGTTCCACCAGCCAGTGGGCGAGCCACACCGCGTTTCCGGCATCCCGGGCGATCAGGAGTGCCGCCTCGATGGTGGTCAGAGCCTCGTCGACTCGCCCCAGTTCCCGCAGGGTCATGCTGAGGAAGAACAGCGAGTTCCCCTCCTGACCACGGTCACCGATCTCCCGCTGTACGGCGATCGCCCGCGCCAGCAGATCGGCGGCCTTGACCAGGTCCCCGAGTTCGTAGTGAGTTTCTGCCAGGTTGCTGTGCAGCAGGGCCGCCCAGCGTCGCTCGCCGAGCTCCTCGAAGATCTCCAGGCTGTCCTGGAAGTAGGCGAGCGCTTCGGTGAGTCGGCGGTGCCGCAGCCCGAGCAGCCCGAGAGCGTTGACCGAGACTGCGATCCCGAACCGGTCTCCGAGCTCGCGCCGGATCTCCAGCGCGGCATGATGGTGCTCGGCGGACTCGGCCAGTTGACGGGCCTGGAAGTGGGCCTTGCCGAGGCTCTCCCGGCTCTCCGCCTCGGCATGCCGGTCGCCGAGGGCTTGGGCGGCGGTAAGGCCGAGGCGGCTGGTGGTCAGCCAACTGTCGAACAGGTTCTGGTGCATGAAGACGTCTCGTAGCACGACAGCGAGCTGCCAGGCGACGTGCTGCAGGCCCGCCGTCGCTGCGGCCCGGGTCGCCCCGACCAGGTTGTCGTGTTCCCACTCGAACCACGCTCGGGCCTCGGCACTGCCGGCGAAGGTCAACGCGGTGACGTCCGGGGCAGCGGCGACCATCGGCAGCGCCCGGCTGAACGGCAGGATCCGCGCGAGCGCGCCGGCTGCCGTGTGCAGATACCAGTCCAGCAACCGCCGCAGCGCGGCCCGCGACGCATCCTCGCTTTCGAGCTGTCGCACCTGGTCCAGAGCGTAGGCGCGGAGCAGGTCATGCAGTTGATACCGCCCGGGTGCGTGCTGCTCCAGCAGATGCGCCCCGACGAGTACGTCGAGCAGGTGTCGAACCTGCTGGGTTGGCGCAGCACAGAGCGCGCCCGCCGCTTCCGTGCTGAAGTCTGGCCCAGGGTGCAGCCCGAGCAGCCGGAACAGCCGGGCCGCCCCGTCCGTCAGCGAGCGGTACGACCAGGCGAAGACCGTCCGAACCGCGTCCGCCTCCTCGTCGTCCTCGGCAGTCAACGCGTCCCAGAGCACCGACTCGTCCCGCAGATCCTGGATCAGCTCGCGAAGCGGCATGAAGGGCCGGCTTGCCGCCCGCTCAGCGGCGATTCGGAGCGCGAGCGGGAGTCGGGCGCAGAGCCGGGCCAGCTCACCCAGGTCGTGCGGATCGTCGTCGCGGCGGTAGTTTGCCGTGACATTGTTCAGAAGGGCGACGGCATCACCCTCCGGTAACACTCGCAGGGTCAGCCGGAGCCCACCGTCGCGCGCCACGAGCCCGGAGAGCCGGCTACGGCTGGTGACGATCACCAGGCAACTGTCGGTGCCTGGGAGCAGTGGGCGGACCTGCCCGACGGTGGCGGCATTGTCCAGGACCACCAGCACCCGCCGGTCGGCGAGCCGGGAGCGGAAGAGCGCGGCACGCTCCTCCAGTTCCGGCGGAATCGCGGCGGCGGGGACGCCCAGCGCCCGAAGGAAGCGGTTGAGCACCTGGGTCGGCGTGACCGGTGCTCCCGGGTCGTATCCCTGCAGGTTGACATAGAGCTGCCCATCAGGGAAGCGGTGACGGACACTGTGGGCCCAGCGCAGGGCGAGTGACGTCTTGCCCACCCCGGCGGTGCCGGTAATCACGTAGAGGGTGACGTCCGGAGGTGTTCCCTGATCGTGGATCAGTACCCGGTCGAGGACCGCCAACTCGTCGAGCCGGTTGACGAAGCCGCGTACGTCGCCGGGAAGCTGTCGCGGCGGCGGCTCGGATGTCTCCCGTTCGGTCCCGTGGAAGTGGACACCACCGTGGACGTCTCGGGCCTGCACCAGGTCGGCCGGCCCGGCCAGTTCGGAGCGGTTCACCTGACCGGCGGCGTCCCGCTCCTCACCGCTTGGTGTCCCGAGGCCCATCCGTCACTGCCCGCCGGGCGGCTCCAGCGACGCGACCTCCCGGACGAAGAACTCGTCCAACGGCTCTCCGTCGCGGTAGAGGTCGGCGATGAACCGCTGACACCGAATGACGAGATCCCGATCCAGCCATCGCCGAGCCGCTGCCAACACCCCGTCTTCGCCGTAGACCGCCTCATACATCACGTCGGTGCCGAGGGTGTAGATCTCCGGCAACGGCGCACTCGCCTCGTACCGCTGAACTCGGTCAGACCCGATCACCCTGGTCAGGCCGCCGTACTCGTGGCGCAGCCGGAGGACGTGTAGTTCCCACTGTAGGTAGGGCGTGATCGGCTTCTCGACCACCCGAACCCGACGGGTGTGGAAGCCGCGCTCGGCGATCCTGCGGTAGTAGTCCGCGAACTCGCCGCGTCGCTGATCGAGGATCCGGAGCGAATCCGCCCACCGCCCGGCGGCGAATGTCTGCCAGCAGGCATCGTCCGGCTCCTTGAACGTCTGCTGCCGCTCCAGCTTCCAGAAACCTGGCGCGGTGGTCGCCCAGAACCGTTGCTCGAAGTCGGGCCAGTAATTCCGGAGACTCAAGTCCTCCCCGGGATCGCCAGCGAAGAGGTCATGCATCAGGTATGTCCACCTTGGCCGCGACGATTGTCGATCGCGGGATGATAACGAGTCGCTCGCCCGGGTCAACCGAAACCCCGGCAGGAAGCCTGGTCCGATACGCCTCGGTCAGGTCTTGGCCGATCACCGCTACGTCACCGTTGGCCAGCTCCCAGATGTCCGGGCAACTACCGTCGCCGGACGTGTTTCCCAGTTCGTGCGATGACTTCCCCCAACGCCGCGACAGATCCGCTGAAGGGTCCGCCTGCCACCGCTTGCTGCCCATGACGACCTCCGAGGCGTGTCATTGAAAACTTACTTAGCGTAACATCGATGAGTCGGACTGCCTCTTGTCTGCACGCGGCGAAATTCAGGAAGGCAACCTCTCGGAGGTGTCGTGAATGACGGATCCCGTCCTGGCCACTGCGGTCGCGGCGCTGGTCTCCCGGGCGACGACGGAAGTCGCCGAGGGGAGCCGATTCGCGGTGCAGTCGCTGATCTCGTTCGTGCGAGAGCGGTTCCTGCATCGACCGGCCGAGCGGGCGGTGGTCGACGTTGCGTTCGCTGAACCGCCGAACCCAGCCACCGTGAGCCGACTCGTCGCCCGTTGACGCCGACGGACGCCGGCTATAGTTGCAGGCATGCATTCAGGCATCGCCGCGATGAGGCCCTGGTTCCGCCGCTGACGGCGGCAGGGTTGACGCGAACGATCCTCAGCTAGCTCTGTCCGCCGTCCTGGCGTTCCTGCCGGGCGGCGTCTTCGTGCTGCCCGGCTCCACGACGAGCCGAAGAGCAGACAATGCGGAACCTTGACCTGAATTCATCACCAGATTCCACCACCTTGTCCGATTTCGCCTGGGGTGGTTGGCTGCCCGCCGGTGACCGGGCGCACATCCGAGCTGACGGCGTACGGGTCGTGCTGGGCGGGCGGGTCGTGCTCTCCGACGTGAGCGTGACCGTCTCCGCCCGCTCCCGCCTCGCCATCGTCGGCGAGAACGGTCGGGGCAAGACGACGCTGCTGCACGTCCTGACCGGCATGATCTCGCCTGACCAGGGCACGGTGGAACGGATCGGCACGATCGGTGTCGCCCGGCAGTCGCTGGAGGCGCGCGGCGGCGAGACGGTCGGCAGCCTCGTCCTGGGGGCGATGCGGGACTCCCACCGCGCCCTGCGGGCGCTCGACGAGACGGCGACCGCGCTGGCCGAGGGGAGGGAAGGCGCCGACTCGGCGTACGCCTCCGCACTCGACGCGGCCACCCGGCTGGACGCCTGGGACGCGGAGCGCCGCGTCGACGTGGCGTTGGCCGGGCTCGACGCCTGCACCGACCGGGAGCGCCCGCTCTCGACGCTGTCGGTCGGGCAGCGCTACCGGGTACGCCTGGCGTGCCTGCTGGGGGCACGCTACGACCTGCTGCTGCTGGACGAGCCGACCAACCATCTCGACGCCGACAGCCTGGCGTTTCTCACCGCACGGCTGCGCCAGCATCCGGGCGGAGTGGTGGTGGTGACGCACGACCGTGCCCTGCTCAAGGACGTGGCCGTGGAGTTCCTGGACCTCGACCCCAGTCACGACGGCCGACCGCGGCTGTTCGCCGGTGGCTACTCCGGCTGGCAGGAGGGGCGTAGACGCGAGCGCGAGCGTTGGGAGCGGGACTACGAGGCTCAACAAGCCGAACACCAGCGACTGGCCGACGCGGTGAGCGAGGCGCAGCAGCGACTCAGCACCGGCTGGCGTCCGGAGAAGGGGCACGGCAAACATCAGCGCCAGTCCCGCGCCCCGGGCGTCGTCCAGGCGCTCCGGCGCCGGCAGGACGACCTGGACGCCCACCAGCTCACCGTGCCCGAACCGCCGCTGCGCCTGCGTTGGCCCGACCTCGCCACCCGCCCCGGCTCACCCGTGCTGCGCTGCCACGACGTGACCGTGGCAGGACGCCTGCACCAGAGTGTCACGCTCACCCTCGACGGTGGGGACCGGCTGCTGGTCACCGGGCCGAACGGGGCGGGCAAGTCGACACTGCTCGCGGTACTGGCCAACGTTCTCGAACCGTCGACCGGCGAGGTACGCCATCTCGGGCGGGCCCGGGTGGCGTACCTGGGGCAGGAGGTACCGGCCTGGCCGCCGAGCGCGCTCGCCCACGAGTTGTACGACCAGCACGTCGGCCAACTCCAGTCCCGGGGACGCCTGCCCGACAGGGATCACCTGCCGCTTACCGCGACCAACCTGCTCGACAGGGCAGCTCTGCGTACTCCCGTCGGCCGGATGTCCCAGGGCCAGCAGCGCCGGCTCAACCTCGCGTTGCGGCTCGCCGGGCGACCCGACCTGTTGATCCTCGACGAACCCACCAACCACCTGTCGGCGCCCCTGGTCGACGAACTGACCGCCGCCCTGCTGGAGACCCCGGTAGCCGTCGTCGTCGCCACCCATGACCGTCAACTGCGCAGCGACCTCGCGGCATGGCCGACCCTGCCGCTGCGCGCCAACGCCGCCGACGAGGTCCGGGCCCTACTCGCGGACGGCGCCGGCACGCCCGGCGCGGGCGAGGATGCCGACGCGGTCGGGTAGTCGGGCGCGACCTGGACCGCCGGTCGGGTCGACGGACGGCCGGGTCACCGAGGCGGCTCCCGGCGGGCGGGAGCCGTCGACCCACGACGATGGCATCGACACATCCAACTGCTATACCTGAAGGACCATGCCTATGTCCGCTGAACCTACGGGGCTCTGGGTTGGGCGCGAGGCCGAGATCGCGACGTTGCGGGCGGCTGTCACGAGCCTCCGCGCCGGCACCGGCGCGGTGGTCTGGGTCGAGGGCGAGCCGGGCATCGGCAAGTCGTCGCTGGTGGCCGCCGGGGCCAGGGTCGGTCGGGAACTCGGCGCCCAGGTGGCCCGGGGCACCGCCGACCAGCTCGCCCATCCGCTGCCCCTGGGGGTGCTCTGCGACTGCCTGGAGATCCAGCCGGGCTCGGCCGACGCCCGCCGCGCGGCGATCGCGAACTGTCTGGGCGCCCGGCGTCCCGCCCTCGACCTCACCGACGCCACCTACGCCGCCGCCGCCGAGATGGTCATCTCCCTGGTCGACGAGCTGTGCGCGGCGGCACCCCTGATGCTGGTCGTCGACGACGTCCAGTGGGCCGACGACGTGAGTCTCGACGTGTGTTGGCGCCTGGCGTCGGCCGCGGTCCACCTGCCGCTGCTGCTGGTCATCTCGTACCGGCCGGGCTCCCGCCGGCCGGCGGTGCGGCGGCTGCGCGCCGCCACCGGCCGCCGGGGCGCGACCCGGATCACCCTCGGTCCGCTCGACCAGGAGGCGGTACTCGGACTGCTGGCCGACCTGGTCGGCGCGCGGCCCGGTCCCGGGCTGGTCAAACTGGCCGAACAGGCGATGGGAAATCCGCTGTACCTGCGGGAACTGGTCGAGTCCCTGATCCGCGAGGAGATGGTGGAGATCGGCGCGGAGGCGGAGGTACGCGACCCGGCGCGCGGCGTCGTACCCCGGTCGTTGACCGCGGCGCTGGACAGCCGGCTGAGTTTCGTCCCGGCCGCCACCGTCGACATCCTGCGCGCGGCGGCGCTGCTCGGCGGCGAGTTCGCGGTCACCGAACTCGCCGTGCTGCTGGGCCGGTCGGCGATCGACTTCTCCGCTGAGTTACAGGAAGCGGTGGCCGCCGGAATCCTCGTCGACGCCGGCCAGCGGATGAGGTTCCGCCACCCGTTGATCCGGCAGGCCCTGTACGACGACATGCCGGCGGCGCTCCGGGCGGCCCTGCACCTCGACGTCGCCCGAGCGATGGAGGCCGTCAGCGTCGAGCCGCAGCGGGTCGCACAGCACCTGCTGGCCTCCGGCGTCGTCGGCGACCGGTGGGCGCGGCGCTGGCTCCTCGACGGCGCCCCGGCGCTGATGGTCCGGGCCCCGCAGCTTGCCGCGGAGCTGCTGTGCCGGGAACTGGATCACGACGTGACCGACGACCGGGAACGCGCGGCGCTGGGCATGACACTCGCCCGGATCCTGCTCGCCACCGGAGACCACGAGCAGGCCACCGTACGGGCCCGGCAGGCGCTGGCGGTCTGCGTGGATCCGGCCGACCGGGGGCACCTGTCCTGGGTGCTGGCCCGGGCACAGTTCAGCGGTGGCCACAACGACGCGGCCGTGACCACCCTGCGCCGGGCGCTCGGCGGGGCCGACCTGCCCGACACCTGGCGGGCGCGGCTGCTCGCCTCGCTGGCGATGTTCGAACGGGCCGGCACCGGCGACCTGACGACGGCGGACACGACCGCACGGCGTGCGCTGGAGATCAGCGAGTCGGCCGGGGACGCGTTCGCCGGGGCGTACGCGCTCACCGACCTGTGGCTCAACCACTCCGTACGGCGGCAGCACCAGCGCGCCCTGGACTGCGCCGACCGCGCCGTCGAGACGCTCGGCACCGTCGCCGAGCACGTCGACCTGCGGGCGTACGCGCTGCACGGGCGGATCTTCTCGCTGCAGAACCTGGGCCGGTGGTCGGAGGCCGAGACGGCGCTGCGGGAGGTACGCGAGTTCCTGCGCGGGGCCGGCCGGGCCGACGACACCACCTCCGGGGTCACCGCCGCGGTGCTGATGTTCTGGCTGGGCCGCTGGGACGACGCGCTGGCCGAACTCAACGCGGTCGAGCAGAGCACCCCCACGTCGACGTACCGGGGCCTGCGGGAGGGCGGCCCCGGCTGGCTGTGGCACGGCGTGGCCGCCCTCATCGCCGCGCGCCGGGACGAGCGTGCCCGGGCCACCGCGCACCTGCGGTCGGGACTCGACCGCCCGGTGGTCACCGTCGCAGACCGGGAGAACACCGACTTCCTCCAGGTGACCCAGTCGCTCGCCGCCGAGCAGGCCGGCGACCCGAGGCTCGCGCTCGACCTGCTCGGCGGTTTCCTCGAACGCCGGCCCGGCGAGATGACCCTGACCCACCAGTGGTTGCCCGGGCTCCTCCGGCTCGCCCTGGCCGTCGACGACCGGTCCGCGGCACGGGACGCGCTGCGCGCCTGCCGGGCCGAGGCGGCGGCGGAGCAGGTACCGGCGCGAGCCGCCGCGGCGGCCGCCTGGTGCCAGGGACTGCACGACGGCGATCCGGCGCCGCTGCGGTCGGCGGTGGACCACTACCGCACCGCCGGGGTACCGGTGGACCTTGCCGGAGCGCTGGAGGATCTCGCGGTCGTCCTCGCCCAGCACGGCGAGACGGCCGGGGCACGCGCCGTCCTCGACGAGGCGGTCGAGTTGTACGGCGGCTTCGGTGCGGCCTGGGACATCCGCCGGGCCGGGGCGCGGTTGCGTGGGTACGGGATCCGGCGCGGCGTACGGGGTGCCCGGCGCAAGCGGGTCGGGCACGGCTGGGACGCCCTGACCCCGACCGAACGCACGGTCGCGCTGCTGGTGGCGGCCGGCCGGTCGACGCCGGACATCGCGCAGAGCATGTTCCTGACCCGTCGGACGACTCAGACGCACATCTCGCGCATCCTGGCCAAGCTCGGCATGCGCAGCCGGGTGGAGATCGCGCACGCCGCCTTCAGCCGCGATCCGGAGAACGTCCCCGCCGACCGCTGACCCGCGTCGTCAGCCGACCGGGAACGTCGGGCAGGAGCGCCCGCCCAGGCTCGGGCCTGGGCGGGCGATCCGGTCAACGAAGCTGGTCTAGCTGGCGGGACCGATGAGCTTCCAGGGTTCGTGGTCGGGGTCGGCTCCGGTGCCGGGGACGTTGCCCTGGGTCCACCATTTGGCCTGCCAGATCTTGCCGTCGTACCGGACGGTCACGTTCTCCACCGACTGCGTCGACGGGTCGTAGACGGTGCCGGCGTCCCAGTCCGGTGCGGAGCAGCCGCCGGCCGGTGGGTTGACCCTGGCGGCACCTCGGTTGTGCTCCGGCACCGAGGCGTACGTCGTGGCGCCGAGTTTGACCGTCGTGTTCACCGGCCCGGTGGCCGGGATGTAGTAGACGATCGGTATGTCGAGGCTGCCGCCGGCGGGGATGATCTGGCAGTAGTCGAGAGCCAGGCTGACCCGGTGGAACGTTCCGGACAGGCCGGTTCCGGCGTTCGGTCCGGTGTGGCCGGCCTGGACCTGCCACCGGCCGCCCTGTTCGCCGGTCTGCCAGTTCCCGTCCTTGATCAGGGCCGGGGTGGAGGTCGGCAGGTCGAACGAGATGACGTTGTCACCGCCGCCACCGATCGTGACCCCGGTGTTGTTGGTGATCCGGACGGTAGGGGTCAGCGGCCAGAGGTTCGCTGTCTCGGTGGGATACCGCACGAGGTCGACGGTGACGTCGACCGACGCCGCCGGCCGCTGTGCGATGCTGCCGGTGCTGCGGGCGTTGTCGTACGGGTCGAGCCCCTGGAGCCGCTCGTGCAGCCGGCGGGTGAGGGTGTAGCCCATCACGCACGGGTTCCTGCTGCTGGTGTCGGCTTCGTCCGGGCAGTCGTAGTCGCCGGAGAGTTCCCACATCATCACCCCGCCGGCGCCGCTGCGCTCGACGTAGTCGATGATCTGGTCGAGGCTCTGCATGTCCTGGATCGACAGGTAGGTCTGCTTCTCGGCGTTCCACAGCCAGGCGGTGCGGGTGGTCTCGTCCCAGTGCCGGTCGTAGCTGCCGGTGCGCTCGTCGGTCGGGTCGGTGCCCGGGGTCAGGCCGACCGCCCTGGCGTAGCGGGGTGTGACGTCGCGTTCGAGGTTCTTGGCGTGCCACATCGGGTTCACCCCGGCGCCGACCTCGTCCCCGTCGGCGTCGAGGTCGTGCCAGATGTTGTCGATGCCGACCGCGCCGTCGCCGCAGGGCCGGACCAGGCCGGTGCCCGGCTGGCAGTCCTCGCCCTCGGCGGACCCCCACATGCCGTTGTCGCCGCCGGTGACGTTGCGCCAGCCCCGGGTGTAGTACGGGATGCCGATGTTGATCCGTCCGGCCTGCAGCGCGCCGCGCAGGTAGTGGAACGCCCAGTCGGTGTTGAAGTAGCCGATGTCCTGGTATTCCGGGGTGTCGTACAGCTCGGACAGTTCCGGGTCCTGGCCGTCGTCGTAGAGGGCGGCGTTCGGGCCGACCACGTCGTTCCAGGACCCGTGGTAGTCGTACGCCATCAGATTGGTGTAGTCCTGGTAACGCAGCGCCTTGTGGTTCTCCATCCCGCGTACCAGGTAGCCGGAGGCCGACGAGGCGGAGGTGAGCAGGTAGTAGTGGTTGTCGGCCACCGCTGCCCGGTCGAGCTTCTCCCGCAGCGTCCTCATCAGCGCGGCGTACGCGGTCGGGAGTCCCTTGCGCCGGGGGCGGGCGGTGTCCCAGTCGTCGGGGTTGCCGGTGTCGTCCAGCACGGTCGGGTACTCGAAGTCGATGTCGACGCCGTCGAAGTCGTAGTCGCGGAGGAACTCGACCACCGAATCGGCGAAGGTGTCGATCCCGGCCTGGTTGGTGCTGCCGTCGGCGTTGGTGGTCATCGGGTAGAACCCGCGGCTCTCCGCCCAGCCGCCGACCGAGATCAGCGTCTTCACCCGGGGATGCAGCTTCTTGTACTTGGTCAACAGGTTGAAGTGCCCCCGGTACGACACACTCTCGTCGACCTCGGTGCCAGGGCCGGTCCAGGTCATTCCGGTGGCCGGGTTGTCCGGACCGTTCGGGCCGACCGTGATCCTGTTCTCCTCGATCCAGGCGAAGGCGTAGTTGAGGTGCGTCACCTTCGACCACGGGATGTTCTTGACCAGGTAGTACGGCTTCCCGTCGGCGCCGGTACGGCTTCCGTTGAAGTAGCCGATCACCCGCCGGTGCCGGTCCGCGCCGAGCCACTCCCGACCGTCACCCTGATACACGTCGCAGTACGGGGTGTTGCTGCCGGCGGTCGGCACCAGTCCGTCCGGGCGACACTGCGCGTGGTCGGCGGGGACCGCCGGCCGGTTGCCACCGTCATCCCCGCCCGGGTGCACCTCCATCGGATCGCCGGCACCGCCGTTGGCGTACATGGACTGGCCGGCCGGGTTCCTGTCGACGATCTCGTCGATCAGGCCGCCGCCGGGGAAGTCCATCATCACGATCCCGGTGCGGTCCATGCTGGACCGGCCGCCGAAGTTGTCGCCACGGTCGGGATAGAACTCCGGGCAGCGGTCGTCGGTGTCGCGCAGGCACTGGATGAGGAACTCGTTGACCCCGGTCGCCGTCGGGGTGCCGCCGGCCACGGTGTAGGGCCGGGCCGCGCCGCCCGTGCCGCTGGTGAAGTTCATGTAGATGGAGTCGGGCTCGTGGTCGTGGTGGGCCTGCTCGCCCCGGTTGGCGTCCCACACCCCGTTGGTCTTGCGCAGGTGGGCCCGGACCTTCTCCCACTTCTCGTTGATGGCGCTGATGTCCGGCACGTCGTAGTCGTTCTGGGTGTAGTTGTCCGGGGACCCGCCCGCCGGGTAGAGCTGGCCGATCCCGTATCCGCTGTAGATCCCGCCGCGCGGGCCGACGAAGCCGAGCAGGACGATCTTCCCGCGTACGGCGCCGAGGGTCGGGGTCGTCGCCTGGGTGATCCCGTCGACGGAGTCCGCCCAGAACAGGTCCGCCCAGGCCCTGCCCTGGCTCGTCTCCTCCCCTTCGCCGGTGTAGTAGCGCCCGGTGAGGTACGAGTCGAAGACCTTCCGCCGCCATTCGGTGCTGTCGTACCCGTCCGCGTCGTAGCAGGTGGCGGCACCGGAACCCTCGCACTCCGCCTTAAGGTTCAGCAGAACGGTCTCGTCCGGGTTCGCGTCGAGAAATGCCTCTATCTTCGTCAGTACGTCCGCGAAGTTGGCGTGCTGGTAGTAGACGCCGTGATGGATGGTGAAGCTCAGACCGGCGTCACCCTTGTCCACCCGGACCCGGATGTCGATCGCCCGGATACCGGCCTCCAGTTGCACGGTCAGGGTTTCCGCGCTGTACCCGTGGCGCTCCTGCGTCTGGGTGATCTCGGTCGAGATGAACTCGCAGTCGTCGCCGTTTCCACTCGCCGAGTGGCCGCACAGGGCGAGGGTGTCGTGGGTGCCGGGGACGGACAGATCGGCCAGGGTGGCATCGTCGGGTACCCGGGACATCCAGTTCCGGTTGGCCTCCGAGGCGGACTCGATGTCGTTGTAGTAGTCGCTGGCGTGGGCCGGAGCGGCAGGTGTCAGCACGACCGCCGCGGTCGCGACGAGGGTCAGGACGAGGAACGGGACGGACAGTCTCCGCCGCCGGACCCGCCGCGGCGGGCGGGCTCGGGAGGGTGTCTGCATGGTGGGCCTCCGGCGTGGTCGAGCGCGCCCAGCGTTGTACCGAGCGGTCGTGCCAGAAGTGTCGGTGGTGCGGAGGCTCCGAGACATCTGTCAGATGACGATGGTGTACGAAATGGTGCGCCGCGATCAATCGCATCACCGGCCCGGCCCGAGCCGCCCCGGGTCACGTCTCCGAACCGGTGTTCTCCGCCGGGTGTGGCGTTTCGAAGGCCGCGAGCCAGGTGGCGAGCAGCCGTTCCAGTTGGTCGGCGTCGTCCGGCGGCAGCAGGTCGAGCAGGCGGCGTTCGTTGCGCATGTGCTCGGCGAACGCCTGGTCGATCAACTCCCGGCCGGCCAGGGTGAGCGCGACCACCCGGCCTCGCCCGTCGGTCGCGCTCGGCCGGCGGGTGACCAGTCCCTCGCGCTCCAACCGGTCGATGCGCTTGGTCATCGCCCCGGTGGTGACCATGGTGAACGCCGCCAGTTCGCCGGGGGCACGTTCGAACGGTTCGCCGGCGCGCCGCAGGGTGGCGAGGACGTCGAACTCGCCCTCGCCGAGTCCGTACCGCCGGTAGACGACCCGGAGCTGCTCGCCGAGGTGTCCGGCGAGCCGGTGCAGCCGGCCGATCACCCCCTGCGGGCGTACGTCGAGGTCGGGCCGCTCCCGTGCCCAGGCCTGCTGGATCCGGGCCACGTGGTCCAGGTGTTCCGTCACACTCGACACTATAGCTTCCACGGAAGCTATAGTGTCTTCCGTGGAAGCTAGTTTTCGGTGGGTACCCGTCACGGCGATCGCCCCGGTGGCCTGGGGCGCGACCTACTTCGTCACCCACCGGTTCCTGCCGGCCGACCATCCGCTCTACGGAGCGGTCATCCGGGCACTCCCGGCCGGCCTGCTCCTCCTGCTGGTACGCCGGACGCTGCCCAGCGGATCGTGGTGGTGGCGGTCGCTGGTGCTCGGCACCCTCAACATGGGCGCGTTCTTCGCCCTGGTCTACCTGGCGGCGCAGGTCCTGCCGACGAGCGTCGCCTCGACGATCATGGCGACCGCGCCGGTGGTGATGATGCTGATCGCCTGGGCCGCACTCGCCGAACGCCCCGGGGTGGCGCACCTGGCCGGCGCCGGCATCGGGATCGCCGGCGTCTCCCTGCTCCTGCTCGACGGCGCCGGCGCCGTCGACCTCTCCGGGGTACTCGCCTCCGCCGCCGCCATGGTGATGTCCTCGCTCGGCTACGTGCTCGCCAAGAAGTGGAGTGCGGGCGTCCGGGTGCGGCCGGCCACCGACCGGCAGGTCGACGTCTTCTCGCTGACCGCCTGGCAACTCGTCGCCGGCGGTGCGGTCCTGCTGCCGGTCGCCGTCGCGGTGGAGGGGCGGCCGCCCGCGCTGGACGGGCCGGCGCTGCTCGGCTTCGGGTACGTCACGGTGGTGGCGACCGCGCTCGCCTTCGCAGCCTGGTTCACCGGGCTGCGCCACCTGAGCGCCGGCACCGTCGGCCTGGTCGGCCTGCTCAACCCGGTGACCGGTCTGCTGCTCGGCACCGTCGTCGCCGGTGAGACGCTGGCCCCGCACCAGATCGGTGGCCTCGTGCTGGTGTTCCTGGGCATCCTGCTCGGACAGCCGGTCGGGACGCGGCTCCTCGGTGCCGTCCGCACCATCCGAGCCGGGCCGGCTCCGAAGGCGGCGGCCAGGGGTGCCGCGCCGCCCGGACCGCCGGGCCCGATCGAGAGCCCGGACCCGGCGAGGAGTTGCGCAATCACGCAGGCTGCCGACACGAATCGATAACGCTGATGGTGCCGGCGAAAAACCGGGTGCTTGGATGGACCACGACCCTAGGAGGTGTGTGGTGGTGTCGACGCGTCGAGCCCCGGACACACTGGCCATCGGACCGGCAGTGCCTTCGCTGGCGCGCTGGGGGCGGTCGCCCGGTGCGGACCTGGTCTACCGCGCGCTGCTCACCTGCGGCCCACGTACCGGTCGGGAACTGAGCCGGGATCTGGGCATGTCGTCCGGCCGGATCCTCGACGTGCTCGCCGAGCTTCTCATGGTCAACGCTGTCGTGGCCGGGCGCGTCGCCGGCAGGTCCGCCCCGGTGTGGCGGGCGCGACCTGCCGCCGAGGTCCTGCCGGCGCTTAGTTCGAGAGTGCGTTCGGGAGCGGGGCATCGCCGCCGGCCGGACCGGGCGGGCGCCGGGGGCGCGATCTCCGCCGCCGGCGCGGTGTGTGACCCGCTCACCCTGGGCGACGGGGTTCGGCACCTGCCCAGCCGCGCACTCACCCGCGAACGGCTGGCCGAACTCAACGCCGCGGCCCGGACCGAACACCTGTCGATGCACCCCGAGGAGTCGTTCGATCCCGCCTCGGCCCGCGCGGCCCTGCCGATGGACCGGATGCTTATCGAGCGGGGCGTCCGGATGCGGGTGCTCGGGGTGCAGTCGCCCGCATCCGACTCGCTGCGGCCGTACGGGCGGGAGCCCACCGAGGCCCGTCCCGAGTACCGGCACGCGCTGGCCGTACCGATGAAGTTGATCGTCGTCGACCGCAGGGTCGCGCTCTTCCCCGTCGACCCGGTAGATCTCGAACGCGGCTACCTCGAGATCACGCAGCCGGCCGTGGTTTCCGCCCTGGCCGCGACATTCGAACGCCAATGGGCCAGCGCGACGGACGTGCGGAGGGACGCCATGCCGGAGATCACCCTGGATCAGCGCGAACGCGCAGTGGTCGTGTTGTTGGCGCAGGGCCACACGGACGCGACCGTGGCGGTCGAACTCGGCCTCAGCCCGCGATCGGTGTCGACGGTCCTCCGCCGCCTGATGGACCGCCTCGAGGTCGACAACCGGTTCCAACTCGGCCTCGCCCTGGGCGCTCTGCGCGTGCTGCCGGGGCCGTCGAAGAAGGACGACATCCCGGGGGGAACGTGATGAACGGAGAGTACCTGCGCGGGCGTGCGTACCGCTGCGGCCGGGCGGTCGCGGCGGCCATCCTGGCGGCGACCACGCTCAGCGCCGGGCACGGCGACGGCGACTGGTCCGCCACGGCGTGCGGCACGGGCGAAATCGTCGAGTACGGCATCGAGCACCGGGTCGACGGCGACTATGTCCGGCTCGCCGGCTGGACCGTACCGTGCGAGCCGCCGTCACCAGCGTTCTACCTGGTCGTCTTCACCGCTCAGGGCGGCTGGATGTCCCGGATGTACTCGGTCGGGGCCGGGACGGAACCCACGTCGACACCGTTCACCGCATTCGTCGACCACGCGATGCGGCAGTACCAGGGGCCGGCGCTCGCCGCCTGCCTCGCGTACGACGACTACAATGGCCGGCTGTCCTGCGTCGCGGTCGAGGGCACCGGCAACCCCACGGTCTATCCGATATCCGTGCACGACGTCCGTGTCGCCACGCCGAGCCTCTGCGGCTATTGCGGGAACTGCGTGGGGTATGTCGGCGACGACTGAGTAGCGGCCAGGCAACCACGGATGCTCGTCGGCAGCGCGGTGCGGCCGGCACCCTCGTGCGGCGATGCGGCTCCGGTGGGCGGTCAGCGGCCCGCGAGTGGCCGCACCACCCGGCGGGCGGCCTGGGCCAGCGCGTCGCGGTCCTCGGCCCAGACCCGGTCGGTCAGGCCGCTGAGCGGATCGGCCCCGTACAGGTAGTGGACGAGGTAGAGCGGGCAGCTTCCGGTGAGCGTCAACCGGACCTGCTGGGTCAGCAGGCCGGTGCGCAGGGCATAGGCGCGGATCCGGTACGTCGCGGCGTGCAGTCGCACGGTGGCGGCGACCTCGCCCGGCGCCGGTCCGGCCCAGGACGCCCGCAGTTGCCGGCTGGCGGGGTAGCGGCACGTGCCGAGCGGCCGGCCGTGGTCGGGACCGTCGACGCAGAGCACGAGCGCCGCGTCGTCCAGCCCGGTGGCCCGCCACGACGTCGGCAGTGCGTCCAGGACGGCGGGCTCCCCGAAGACCGCCACCCGGCGCGGCCCGCGACCGGTGTGCGACGGGGCGCCGCGGTACGCGGCCGGCTTGGCGCAGTATTCCGGCGGGTCGGACTTCCGCCGGTCCTTCCGCTCGGGCCAGCCGTCGAGCAGCAGTCGTACCCCGGCAGCCTCGGCCCCTCGGGCGGCGGCGCCGGCCAGCTCGTGATGCGGATAGCGGTAGAGCAGCGCCTCGAACACCTCCCGGGCGCGCTCCGGTTCGCGGCCGACCAACTGCCGCCCGCAGGCCAGCAGGATCGGCGGGGCCTTGGCGTCGAGCGTTGCCAGTGGCTCGTCCAGCTCCGGGCGCCCGAACCGGCGGTCGTGCAGCCGGTCCAGCGCAGTGCGGGCGGCGCACGGAGGCGCCTCCGAGACGGCGGTCGCGTATTTGGCGGCGATCTGCCGTACCTGCGGACCCTGCCCGGGGGTCTCGGCCAGCACCGCCGCCAGCGACCCGAAAGCCCTCTCCAGAGCGGAGGGGTTTCCCACTGCCGGTTGGTCGAGGCCGTCCCCGGCGGCTGTCAGCAGCAGCCGGGACCGCAGCTCTGCGGCGCCGGGCCACCGTGCCGGGTCCCCGGCGGCGTACCCGGCCAGCTTGCCGGCTGCCGCGTCCGGATACCTGTCGGCAGCGGCGAGGGCGTCGAGCAGCCTGGTGCAGGCGGCGCGTTCCCGTTCCGCTCGGGCGGTGACGAACGGGTCCACCAGCCGGTGCCGGGCGGCGACACCGTCCAGTGCGGAGAGCGCGCTGTCGCAGTCACCGGAGCGGTGCGCGTCGGCAGCCACCGTGGTCACCCGACGGGCGTCGATCACGAGCCCGCCGACGAGTACGAGCATGCCGGACGCCGCGGCGAGGGCTACCGTACGCGGCCGGAGCATCCGCCGCACGCGGCCGGCGGTCGCCGGCACGGGTACGCCGGCCCGGCGGGCGAGCAGGTGGGCATGCGCCGCCGTCGCGGCCCACCACAGGCCCCCGGCGACGCGCCACCCCCAGGCGGGCTGCGGCACCGAGGCGATGACCAGGATCAGTGTCGCGGTCACGGTGGACGCGCAGAGCGCCGCGTACCGGCGGGACAGTAACGCGTGTCCGAGCCCGGGTAGCGCGGCGCTCGCGAGCGCCGGCCACCACAGATCGTCGCGCGGCGAACCGCCACCTGCCGGCTCGGCGGGCGGATCAGCCAGTGCCCTTTCCTGCTCGGCGGGCGGATCGACCATTGCCCTCTCCTCAGCGCTCATATGGCGCGAGTCTGCTGTAGACAGCCGGCGACCGGCAACGGAGGCGCGGCGGTCCGAATGGCGGCTGCGCAAATCCGCAGTCTGTTTTCCGCAACGTTCCGCCGCACCCAGGGAATGCGTTGACGGCAATTCGGACGCGTCAATAATCTCGCGGATCTCAGGTGCATCGCCGGGTCGGGATCGGGCGCGGGAGGTCGGAAATGCCGGTAACCACCCGGTGGCTTCGTAGGGCTTTCGGCGTACCGGCCGCCGCTGTCGTGGTGGCCGTCGCCGCGCTGCTCGGTCCCGCCGCCGTGCCGGCGGTCGCCTACCAGCCGGCCACCGGGCCGAACTGCTGGAGTGTCGGGTACGACCCGGAGCAGGGCGTCGCCCTGCACGTGCCGATGGAGTTCACGTATCCGACGGCGCAGCGGGTGCTCCTGCTGCCCGCACCGCCACCGCGATCCAGCCCTCAACGATCCCAGTTCGACGACTATCTGGCACGACTGGGGCCGGAGGACCAGTACGCGGTCGGCAGCACGGCGCGCTTCTGGGCACGCTGGCGTGACCGGGTACGACGAAACCCCCGGCTCGACTTCCAGGATTACCGGACGAGGTACGTACGCGGTCACGCCCGGTGGTCCGGCGGCGAGTCGTTCGAGTCGTTCATGGCTGGTCGGCTGCTGCTGGATCCCGCGCGGGGCTGGCGGCTCGACGAGCGGCTGGACGACGTCCCGGGCGCGTACCCGGGGCAGCGGCCGGACGCGTTCCACCCCGACGAGCCCTGCGTCTACGAGTTCAAGTTCGGCTACCGGGATCGGCTGAGGGCCAAGGAACTGCGCCAGCTCCGGGCCTACGTGCGCATCGCCGTGCTGAACCAGAAGGCCGTCGGATACTACTTCGCCCAGCAACCGCACGAGCGGGTGCTGACGCAGATCCGCGAGACGGTCGAGGACGAACTGGCGAGGCTCGGGTTGCCCAGGAGCCGACGTGGGTCGATCGTGCAGGCGCGGGTGTTCCGGGCGACGGGGACGCCGCAGCCGGTGCCGGACGATCCCCGTGCCCCGCCGGCACCTGCCCTCGCCCGGCCGGCCCCGACGGCACCGGTGGGCCCCGGCGGGCCGGCCGGTGGGAACGCCGCCGCACCGCCGGCCGTTCCGGTCGACGGGATGATGGCCAGCGGCCAGTACCCGGCCGGCGGGGGGTTGAGCCAGGCGCTCGCCCTGACACCGGCCACCGCCGCCGAGGCGGCCCTGGCGGCGGAGGGCGCGGCGGAGTTCGCCGCCGAGTTCGGCGACGAGGACGACGTCGCCGCCGGGCAGCTCGGCGGAGTCGACTTCTCGACGCTCGAACTGCGCTACGTCTCCGACGTCTATCGGGGCGCGGGCGCGCAGTTCGCGTTCCGCGCCGACGCCACCCTGGAGGGCCAGCCGTCGTACGGAGCGGAGCGCGCCGCGAGGATCGCCTCCGACGCGTTCTTCGTCTGGCTCGCCCTTCCGGTGGACGCCTTCACCGTCAACCTGGATCCCGACGCGCCGGACCGGATCATCGACGAGCGGTTCGGCCGGACCGATGCCGGGCGCATCCTGCTCGAAGCGGACCTGCGGATGAAGCGGACGACCGTCAACCTGATCAACCCGAGGACACCGCTGGGCCGGGTCTTCTGGGATTCGCTGCGCGGTGACGGCAAGTGCCTGTCCATGCGGCAGTGGATCGTCCCGGCACCGGCGACCGTCCGCGAGACCGATCGGGAGCTGTTCATCCTGGACGCCCCACTGGAGGTCAGAATGGAGACCGAGCGCCACCGGACAGGCGACGGGGCGGCGGCGAACTGCCGGGAGGACCCCGAGGCCGGTACGCACAACGAGCGGCTCTACCGGGAGCGGGTACTGCCCCTGGTCGAGGAGGCGATCAACTCCTCGCCCGAGTACGCCGACCTGCGGCGCGTCTACTACAGCCGGGTCGCGGCGCAGTGGTACCGGGACCGCAGCGCGCACAAGCCCACCGCGTACTCGGCGCTGGTCGACACCGGGGACGTCGGCCGCTGGCTCTCCGCCGAGCCGTGGAGCCCGCGCGAGGTGTACGACCGGTTCCTGAAGTCCTACACCGAGGGGGAGTACTCCTTCACCCACCGGTCGATGCGGGGTGACACCGTCGTCGTGGCAACCTACCTGGTGGGCGGGGTGGACTTCACCCGGACCGCGCACGCGCCCGTCGCCGGTGCCGTGTTCGCCGGCGGCTGGCCGACGCTCGCGCGGTCCGTCCAGGCGTCGAGGCACGATGTCGTCGGGGAGCGGGACGGTGCTGCGTTCTGGCTGGGCGGCATGACGACCACGAGACCGCTGACGGAGATCCGTACCGTGGCACCGGCGCCCGCGTCGGCCAACCCGGTGTTCTGGACGCTCGCCGGCGCCGTGGCCGCCGGCTGGCTGTTCAGCGGTGTGTGGCTCTTCGGCCGGTACGTACGGCGTCGCGCCGCCGCGGCGCACCGGCACGAGGCCGGCCCGTGAGCGCGCCGAGGCCCGGCACCGCCGCTCTGGTCTGCTGGCTGCTCGGCGGTGCCGCCGCCGCCCACCTGGTCACGGCGATCGGGACGTTCTTCGCCGTTCCGGAGATCGGTTGGGCCTATGCCGAGCGTGCCGGCGATGACACCGCGGCGGTGCTGCCGGTCGCCGGTGCGGTGCTGCTCGGCCTCGGCTCGCTGCTCGTCGCGGCGCTGTTTGCCGGCCTGGCGGTGCTGAACCACCTCCGACCGGCCGCGTCGCGAGTACTCACCTGGGCCGCGACCGTGCTGGTGTGCGCGGCCGGCATCCCGTTCCTCGCGGTCTTCGGGTACCACGCCGTGCCGTGGTACCGCCGGCTCGCCGTCACCGCCGGTTGGCTGGCGTTGGCCCTGACGGCCGGCGTGGCGTTGCTGCTCGCCTTGCCGGCAGCGCGCCGGGCCGCCCGCCTCCGCGTGGCGTCCCCGGCAGGTGCGGCGGAGGGTGCCGCCCGGCCCGCCCGCCGTGACCTCCGGGCGGCGCTCGCCCGGCGGTACCGGCCGGCGCCGGCGTCGCAGCGGTCGCCGGAACCAGGCGGTCGGCGGTGGAACGGCCGACTTGTCGCCGGGGCTGCCGGCGCGGTCGTCCTGCTGCTCGGTGCTGTCGCGGCCGTGTCGTGGTGGCCGGGTGGCGGTGGTGGCGGAGCCCCGACGGCGGCGCCCGGTTACCGATCCGTGTCGGGGATGTGCGGGCGGATCGCCCCGTCCCCGGTGGACTTCTTCGCGCACCCCTCGGCCCTGGTCAACCGGGCGCCGGGAGGTGCGGGCACGACAGGTGCCTCGGGCCTGTGGCAGCAGACCTGCAAGTACGAGGCGAAGTCGGGCACCTTCGTCGCACTGCTGCACGTCCACGCCGCGGTCGCCGGCACCGCGGACCAGGCGCGGCGGCTGTACGACGTCATGGCCCGGGGCGTGCCCGCCGACGACCTCGTCCCGGCGTGGCCGCAGGCACACCGCGCCCTGACGGGCTCCGCCGCCGGGACGGACGTCACGATCACGGTTCGCGACGACAACCTTCTCCTGGTCGTCCGGTCAGCGGTGAACGGTCTGGGTGCGGACGAGGACCGCCAGTTCACCGCCGTGGCGGAGACCGCCGCCGAGGTACGGGAGATGCTTCGCCGATAGCGGTTTCCGGGCTGTCGGGCCGGGCGCCGGGCCGACCGGTGGCCCGCCCCCCGCAGACCTGGGGTGGCTATGCCGGGCCGACCGTGCCGATGTCGTAACCGTCGGGGTACGTCTTCGCCCGCAGCCCGCCCTCCAGGTACTGCCGCTGGCGCGGTGCCGCCGCGTGCCGCAGGTAGCGGGCGCGTCCGGTGAGCGCGCCGGCCAGCAGGGCGCGGGCCCACCACGGGGGCGCGGGGACGCCGACCGCCTCGCGCACCGGCGGGTCGAGGAGTGCGTCGGCGATTCGCGCACCGACCGGTACCAGCGGCTTCGGCAGGTCGGCGAGGAGTTCTTTGGTGGCGGTGATCAATTGCCGGGCGGCCGGGGTGGCGGCGAACCGCTCCGCCTCGAAGGCGTCGTACCAGCGGGCGAAACTGGCCAGGTCCGGCGGGATGTCGGCGATGCGCAGCCGCCGGCCGAGTTGGGCGTAGAAGTGGTAGATCGCGGTGCGCTCGTGGCAGCAGAGCGGGCGCCAGCCGTGTCGGTCGATCCAGCGGGTGCCGACGAAGACGAAGGTGCCGAGCACATAGCGGTAGTCGTCGTTGTCGATGGC
The DNA here is from genome assembly GCF_040120695.1 of Plantactinospora sp. B6F1. NCBI lineage: Bacteria > Bacillati > Actinomycetota > Actinomycetes > Micromonosporales > Micromonosporaceae > Plantactinospora > Plantactinospora sp. B6F1. Next base: position 222,718 of record NZ_JBEEAC010000006.1, read on the forward strand.
GTACCGGCGGTGCAGTTGGTTGAGCCGCCGGGTGGCGGCCCGGCCCAGCGGGTCGTCGAGCCCGTGCTCGATGAGCGTGTACATGAGGATGCCGGTGTCGTCGGCCCGCCGCTCGGTCCGGTGCGTGGTCTCCCCGGTCGCGGCGAGCAGTTCGGCGATCGACGGCACCGCGAAGGTACGCCAGAACGCCAGCAGCAGCCCCATCCGTACGTCGAACGGAAACTCCCAGAGCGCGGTCGTCCGGTAGATCCGGTGGTAGTCCCGGACGGGGTCGAGTGCGCGGATCTTCCGTAGCCGGTCGAACCGGCCGGGCCGGTGCAGCATCGGTGCGCCTCAGTTCCGCACCGGGGCATCGGGGGAGCTGCCGACGCTCGCGGCCGGGGGCAGCCGGCGCAGCGCCGACGAGACCCGGCCGAGAAATTCGAGGTCACCGGCGAGATCGGCGTCCTCGTCCGGTCCGGCCGGCGCTCCCGGGCGGATGGTCCGGGACGCCGTCGAGGCTTGCCCGGCCGCCTGCCGGTCCGGGTGTGCCGCGCGGAGCCGGGCGAGCGCGTCGCGGATCCGGAACGCCTCGCGGGCGGCGGCGGAGGCCCGGCCGCCGGAGTCGGTTTGTGCGGACGGCTCGTCGGCCTGTGCGGACGGCTCGTCGGCCGGTGCCAGGTACGGTGCGAGCGCCAGCCGGCCGTCACGGATCTCGATGACCCGCCGGTAGAGCGCGAAGTCGAGGTCGCGCAGCATCCGCAGGTCGGCTCGGCGGGATGCCGGCGGGTCGAGGGCGATCTCCGGCATCGCCTGGTACATGGCGTGCCACAGCGGATAGAGCCGGAGGTAGGTGCGGGCCCGGCGCACCTTCTCCGCTGCGGCGGAGAGGCTCGGTCCCCAGGACGGGATGGTGAAGCCGGTCGTGATCACCAGCGCTCCGAGACAGGCGCAGAGCGTGCCGAGGTCGCTCAGGGTCGGCAGCGTCGTGCCGAGCCAGGCGGCGACGACGTACCCGCCCTTGCCCAGGCAGTAGCCGAGCGCGATGATCGATCCGACCGCGACCAGCCGAAGGCCCCGGCGCAGCCATGGGCGGCCGTCGGTCCGGGCGACCCGGTTGGCGAACTGGAGGCTGCGCCACGCGGCGACGCCGAGCCCGAAGGCGAACGCCGAGACGTAGACCAGCAGGAAGGTGCCACCGACCGGGCGGGGGCCGTAGACGTCGTCGAAGTCGCTCGGCGCCTCGACGGTGGCGCCGCTGAACGCGAAGAGCACTGCCATGGTGACCAGCACCAGCCCGTAGAAGACCGCCAGCACCCGGGCCCGGGGCAGCGCCTCGGCCGCCGGCATGTGCCAGAGCATGAGCATGACCAGGGCGGTGATGCTGTATCCGACGATGCAGCCGTAGACCAGCAGCGAGGCGAGGTTCGGTACCCCGAAGAGGCGGTTCACCGACGTGTAGACGGCCGGGACGGCCATGGTGAAACCGGCCGCCGGCAGGGCGATGCAGAGGGTGAGTACCCAGAGGTTGAGGTTGCGCGGGTTGCGGGCGAGGGCCACCAGCTTGTAGCTCACCGCGATCCACGCGACTCCCGCGCAGAACAGGAAGATGCCGCTCTTACCGTCCATCCGGCGACAGCCTAGTGCTCCAGCGACTGGCCGAGCCGCTCGACCACCGGGTCCCTCGGAGTACGCGGCGCGGGTGGCCGCCACAGCCCGGCCCGCTGTCCCAGCAGCGAGGCGAGGGTCTCGGCCTCCTGCTCCTCCTGGCTGCTGTAGTTGGTCCGGGCGAACATCGCCCGGACCACCGTCGGGTCGAGGTGCCGGAACAGTTGCCGGCTGCCCTGTGCCTCGTCGACCAGGTGCAGCCGGTGCTCCAGCAGTAGGTGCGCCAGCTCGTGCAGGGCGATGTGGATCCGCTGCACCCCGGTCGCGGCGGAGGTCACCACCAGGTAGTCGGCGACGTCGGTCGAGACGCAGAGCCCGCACGGCGCCCCCGGGGGCAGGTCGAACGCGATCAGGTGGACCGGACGCCCCCGGTCGGCGCCGAAGTCGCTGATGAACGTGTCGAGGTCGAACGGGTCCGGTACCCGGATGCCGCGCGCGAGTTGCTCACAGCGCAGACGTACCTGCCGTAGCGTCATGGGCCAACCGTCCCTCTGCGCGGCGTGCTGTCGCCAGACCGCGACTCGCATTCACGCGCCATCATTTGCGTCCGGCTTGCCCTGTTCAAGGACTCGGATTACTCCCAGCAACTCGGTGAGGGCCTCGATGGCGGACTGCGCCTCCGGGATGACGGAGTTGCGCAGCGCGACGGTACGGGCGCGTACCTGCTGCAACGCGGCGGCGAGGTCGAGCTCCCGGTCGATGTCGGCCGCCAGCCGGTCGCTGGTGAAGTACTCCACCGGTACGCCGAAGAACTTCGCCAGCGCCCGGAGGTGGCTCAGATTGGGGTCGCGCTTCTTCCCGGTGCGCAGCTGTCCGATGTAGGCGTGCGAGATCGACTCGCCCTGTGCGGTGATCGCCTCCGCCACCTCGCGCAGGCTGTACGCGCTGCCGTCCGGCTTGCGGATCCGGTCGAAGAGCCGATCCAGCCGGTCGGCCAGTGATCCCGGGCTGCGGAACTCGCCCGCCTCCTCAACCATCTGGCCTCCTCCGCGGCTGGTTCCATTGGTTTACAGCATGCCATACTGATGTGCACGCGTGTTGACGGGGTCGCCGGTGGTGTGCGTATCATCGCTGCGAACGTGCGGGGGCGCATGCCGGAAGGACCATGCCGGCACGCGCGGGCACGGGGCGGTGTCGTCGTCCAACGGGGGGAGGCGGGAGCGGTGTCCCTACACCGGCACCCGCCGTTCTGACGGCACCTGCGGGACCACCCGCCCGGGGGCGGTGGCTCCGTGAGCCCGACGCCAGATCCATCCCGGCCGCGCCCTAGCTAGGGCCGGCATCCGGCGTAGGGTGCGCGCAACGGAGGTCGGGTACGGGCTCAGCTGGCGCTACAGGTCGGCGACATGCCGGTCCCGCTGCCGGTGCCCTGGAAGCCGAACTCGGTCGACTGGCCGGCGGCGATCCGGCCGTTGTAGCTCACGTTGCTGAAGGTGATCGCCCCGCTGCTGCCGCTGCGCTGGCTGTTCCACGAGTTCGTGACCGTGGCGCCGGACGGCAGGGTCACCCCTACCGACCAGCCGTTGGTGCCCGACGAGCCGGCGGTGACCCGTACGGTGGCCACGAAGCCGCCGTTCCAGGAGTTCAGCGACACGGTGGCGGTGCAGCCGCCCGGTCCCTGCGTGGGCGGGTTCGTGGGCGGGGTGGTCGGGGGGTTCGTGGGCGGGTTCGTCGGCGGGGTGGTCGGTGGGTTGGTCGGGTTGGTGCCGTCGGGCGCGACGGCCCGGCCGGTGGCCGGAGAGATCATCCCGGGGCAGAGGTTGCGGGTGGCCAGGTTCGCGACGATCTGCGGTACTGCGTTGATGGTGGTCTGGTAGCCGTCGTGCATCAGGATGACGCCACCGTCGGTGAGGTTGTTGGCGGCCTGGACGATCTGGGCCGTGCTGGCGCCGTTCCAGTCCTGGGAGTCCACGCTCCACAGCACCTCGGTCAGGCCGAACTGGGCCTGCACCGCACGCAGCGTGGAGTTGGTCTCGCCGTACGGCGGCCGGAACAGCCTCGGCGCGGTCCCGGTGGCCTGCTGGATCGCCTGCTGGGTCTGGCTGATCTCCGAGGTCATCTGCGCGGTGCTGAGCTGCGTCATGTGCGGGTGGGTCCAGCTGTGGTTGCCGATCCACATCCCGGCCTGCTGCTGGGCGCGGACCAGCGCCGGGTTCTGCTGGACCCGCTGGCCGACGTTGAAGAAGGTGGCCCGCGCGCCGGCCGACCGCAACGCGTTGAGCAGCGCGTTGGTGGTGCCGGTGTTCGGGCCGTCGTCGTAGGTCAGGGCCACGTAACCGTTGCAGGCCGCGGCGGCGACCGGTGGGGCCGCGACGGTGACGGCGACGGCTCCGGCCGTGACGGCCAGGGCGGTGGCGGCGAGTGCGGCGAACAGACCGCTGCGCCGCGAGGGCGGACGGGGCATGAGGGCTCCTCGGTGAGTGACGGTGCCTGCCGGTGGTGGTGCCGATGACGGTGGACGTTGAAACATTTCGGTGTGTCGATTGAAATATATTCAACGTCAATGGTCGATGTCTAGCGGCATCGCACCGCGGGCACGGGCTGACGGCCGCGAAGCCACGTCAGCGGATGGTCCCGGGGTTACCGCTGGGAAGGCAGGTCAGCGGACGGCTCTGGCTGACGGCCGGGAAGACAGGTCAGCGGACGGCCCGGGCCGCCAGCCGGGGCAGCGCGACCGGCGCGCCGTCGCGGAGGATCGCCTCGGCCTCCACCCCGGTGACCGGGCCGGCGAAGAGGTAGCCCTGACCGTGCTGGCAGCCGTACCGGCGCAACTGGTCGCGCTGTGCGGTGGTCTCGATCCCCTCCGCCACCAGTTCCAGACCGAGGTTGAGGCCCATCGACACGATCGACCGGACCAGCTCACGACTCTTGCCGTCGGTCGCCAGTGGTGCCACGAAGGACCGATCGATCTTGAAGGCGTCGATCGTCAGGTGGTGCAGCGCCTGCAACGACGAGTAGCCGGTGCCGAAGTCGTCGATGTGCAGCTGAACGCCCAGCTCGTGCAGGGCCGCCAGCTTCGTCCGCGCCGCCGGGACGTCGTGCACGATCACGCCCTCGGTGATCTCGATGATCAGGGCCGCCGGATCCAGCCCCGCCGCCCGCAGACTCTCCTCGATGTCCTCCAGCAGCCGGGTGTGCCAGAACTGCCGGTTGGAGACGTTGACGCTCATCCGCAGGCCGTCCGGGGCGGACCCGCTCGCCCGCCAGGTGGCGAGCTGCCGGCACGCCTCGGTCAGCGCCCAGCGACCGATCGGCGGCATCAACCCGCTCTCCTCGGCGATCGGCAGGAACTCGCCCGGCAGCACCAGCCCGCGTACCGGGTGCCGCCAGCGCACCAGTGCCTCGAAGGCGCGGGTACGGCCGTCGTGCAGCCGCACGATCGGCTGGTAGCGGAGTTCGAAACCGCCGGTCTCCAGCGCCCGGCGCAGCTCCGCCTCGGTGCGCAGCCGCCCGACGACCCGCTCGTGCATGGCGATGTCGAAGACCGCGTGCGAGCCCTTGCGTTGCCACTTCGCCGAGTACATCGCGGTGTCGGCGTCCCGGATCACGTCCTCGGCGTGCTGGTAACCGGTGCTGCTGCGGGAGATGCCGATGCTGGCCGAGACGACGAACTCCTCTTCGCCGAGCCGGAACGGCACGCCCAGCGCGCCCCGGATCCGCTCCGCCACCGCGACCGGATCCTCGCCACCGGAACGGTGCCCCAGCAGTACGGCGAACTCGTCCCCGCCGAACCGGGCGGCCACGTCGGCCTCCCGGGCGCTGGCCCGGATCCGCTCGGCGACCTGGACCAGCAGCCGGTCGCCGGCCAGGTGCCCCAGGCTGTCGTTGACCAGCTTGAAGCCGTCGAGGTCGAGCAGCAGCACCGAGTAGTGCCGCTCCGGGTGCCGCGCCTGGGCGGTGACGGCCGCCTCCAGCCGGTCCAGGAAGAGGGTCCGGTTGGCCAGCCCGGTGAGCGGATCGTAGAGTGCCGCGTGCCGTAACAGGTCCTCCTGCTCACGCAGGGACTTCAGCACCGCGTCGTGGTCGAGGGCGATGGTGAGCAGGGCCGCCCACTGGTTCATCATCTCCCGGCCGCTGGCCACCTCGGCCTCGATCGGACCGACGACGGCGAGCATCCCCCAGTCGCTGGCACCGATGCACAGCGGCGCCACGTAGACCATCTGATCGGCGTCCAGGTCCGCGAGGTCGACGAGTTCGGCCGGCGGGAACGACCGGGGCGACACCGGCCCGACCGGCATCGGCACCGGCCCGCGGTCCCGTTCGAACATGGTGACCAGGTCCAGCGTCGGTTCGGCGCCGGTCGGGCCGCCGGACGACCAGAGGCCGAGGCAGCCGCCGCGGGCGTTGGTGTCCTGGATCCAGGCGAGTCCACGGGGATCCTTCTCGTGGCTGCGCAGCAGGTTCTTGCTGACCGTGTAGAGCATCTTGAGGGTGGTCTGGAACTCGTTCTCCTCGATCTTGTGGGCCCGCGACCGGCTCTGCGCCAGCGCGACCACGATCTCCTCGGTGCCGGTCCGGATCCGTTCGGCGGCGGCCCGGTCGTGCTGCCCGGTACGCCGGGCCAGGCCCAGCCCGTACCCCCGGACGCAGTCCAACATCCGGACCATGCCCTCCGGATGCCGCTGGCTCAGCGTGTGCAGGCCGATCAGGGCCTGGCGCAGGTCGAGGAGATCCGGTCCCGGGGCACCGTCGGCGGCCGCGGCGAGGGCGTCGGCGACCAGGACGCCGGCCCGGGCGATGCTGGCCCGGCGGCGCGGATCCACCTGACCGGGCAGCGCCGCGACGAGCCGGGCGACCAGGTCGTCGGCGGTCGACGTGTCGGCGTCCGGTCCGGCCGTGAGCGCACCGGGTGCCAGCGGGTCGGCGCAGCCGCACGACTCGCGTGCCTGGAACGACGTGGGCACCGAGTAGGTGCGAGCCTCGATCTCCGCCCCGTTCGCGGCGCTCAGCGCGAGTTCGGCGGCGATCCGACCCAGGTCCTCGAAGCTCTGCCGGACCGTGGAGAGGCTCGGGGTGAAGTAGACGACCCCCTCCATGTCGTCGAAGCCGACCACCGCCTGCTGGCGCGGCACATCCACACCGGCGGCCAGGAACGTGCGGAGCAGTCCGATCGCGTTGAGGTCGTTTCCGGCCACCACCGCCGTGCACGGCAGCCCGGCGGCCAGCATTGCCCGGCCGGCCCGCTCGCCGCCGCTCTCCCGGTTGTCACCGGTGTCGAAATGCAGCTCGGCGCGGGGTGTCAGCCCGCACTCCAGCAGCGCGTCGCGGTACGCCTCGTAACGCTCGCGCAGATCCCGCAGCTCCAGGTATCCGGCGAAGGCGATCTCCCGGTGGCCGTGCTCGACCAGGTGCAGTACCGCCTCGCGTACCCCGCCGCGGTTGTCCGGGAGTACCACCGGGCAGGAGAAACCGGCCATCTCGTCGCTGATCATGATCACCGGCTTGCCGGTCCGTTGGATCGTGGTCAGGTATCCCCGCGACGCCGAGTTCAGGATCACCACGAACGCGGAGACGTGGTCCCAGGCCACCGGGTGCGGAAAGTCCGGAGGTTCGGGCGGGTCGAAGTCGAACGTGCCGGCACCGAGCGTCTGAATGGCGATCATCCGGCCGCCGGCGGCCGCGGTCGTACGCGCAATTCCGCCGAGAATGCTGCCGAAATAGTCGCAACCGACCGACATGGTGAGTACGCCGATGGTGGGGCCATCGACCACGGCCATCACCTCCTGCACCAGCCGTCGCCGCGGGTCGCGATGGCCAGGGCCGAGTCCGGTGGAAAGGTGGCTTTCCGGTGGTTGTTTCGAGTCGACTTCCGGAACTTTTCAGATAACCGTCGAGAGCCTACCGGATCATGTTCGGGCACGTCGATACGCGCGAATTTATCGTCCCGAGATCACGGAACTGCCTCGCCCGGCCGGGCAACCCCGAACGATCAGGAGTTGACGCAGCCCGGCAGCCGGGGAATGACGTTGGTCGGGACCAGATCGGTACAGATCGCATCGGTGCCGGCGGTGAGCGCCGTCCACGTCGCACTGTCCCGCTCGTACTCGAAGGCGACGAAGGCCGGATCGACCAGCTCCGGCGGCACGATCGTCGTCGCGGTCGCGTACCCCCGGTAGCAGGCCAGGTCGCGGAGGCCGCTGATCTTCGGGTCGAGGGCGGAGTAGATCTCCCGGTTGGCCTTGAGCGCGGCGAACAGGGTCGCCGCGTCGACCGGGCAGCCGTCCGTCGAGGCCGGGGTCGGGCTCGGCGTCGCCGCGGCGGTCGTCGCCGTGCCGGCCGGTGACGCGCCCGCCGTGCCGGCCGGTTCCTCGCCGGCACAACCCGCGACCGACACCACCAGCCCGAGGAGGCCGGCGAGCCCGAGACGGCGACGTGCGGCGACGGTACGGCGGGAAGCCTTGCCCGGTGCGTGGATCACGACGGCACTCATGCGAAGGCACGCTACCGAACCGTTCGCCAGGCGTGGGGACCACCGGTCCAGACGGGACGGACCGCCGAGCCCTGGTTGCCCGATGTCGCCGCGTCACCGCTACCGAAACCGCCACGCGGCGGCCGTCAATGCCCTGGTCAGCTTCGGTTGGCACAACACGGGCGTGCTGTCCACGTACTGGTCGATCCCGCCCACCGGTGGCAGCCCGGCGATCTCCGGGTCGGTGATCCGGCCGAGCAGGGCGGCCGCGAACCGGTCGGCCCCGATGACCGGGTACGGCCGATCGTGGAACCACCGCCGGGTCGGGTCCACCGTCCCCGCCAGGCCGAGCCGGTTCTGCCAGGCCCCGGCCGCCTCGTAGGCGGTGCAGAGAGCCGCCTGCCGCGCCGTGGCGTCCCCGGTCAGCGCCCCGTCCAGCGCGGCGGCGACCGCCGACGCCTCGGGCAGGGCGGCGAAGGCGCTGCCCAGCCACTTGCCGTACGGCGGGTACCGGCGGGCCATCAGCAGGCAGAGCCGCATCACGTCCCGGGTCAGCCGGGCCGCCAGCACCCGGCTGCCCGCCTCGGCGCCGACCTCAACCGTCCGCCCGACGAAGGGCTCCTCCTGGCCGATCCGGGCCCACTGGCAGGCCAGCAGGTAGCGCCAGACGTCGTCCGGATACCAGTGCAGGCGGTCCCGCACTGCGGTCAGCTCGCCGAGAACGTCGGAGAAGACCGCCCCACCGGTCACCTCGGCGAGCAGTTGGGTGGGAGTGGCCAGCCAGTCGAAGGTCGTCACCCCGGGCCGGGGATCGAAGCCCAGCTGCGTCTCACACCAGGCGCCCACCTCGGTGACCTGCACGAGGTGCGCCACCGGCCCGTCGGTCCCGGCCGGTACCCGGGCCCGGCCGGGCACCGGGGGGAAATGCGTCGGCCAGCCGTGGATCTGCTTCGGCAGCCGCTCCGACAGCAGCGCCGTGACCCGCTCGCCGTACCGGGCGAGGTCGGAGGGGGAGAGGAAGAGGGTGAGCCGGGGACCCCAGTCGTGGTCGACCGAGCGCTCGGTGTCGAAGCCGAGTACCTCCGACCCGGGGCCGACCCGGGCCGCCGCGTACCGCAGCCCCGGGAACGCCTCGGCGAGCAGCGGCCGCACCGCGTCGGTGTAGAAGAGCCGGCACAGTTGCAGCCCCGGCACGAACGGACCCCACATCCGGCTGACCGTAGGCCGGCGGTTCGAGACCGGCCAGCGAATTGTCGGCGTAAGGGGTTGCATCCGGTACCGGGGTACCGGCTTACCGTTGAGGTGTGGCAGACATGCGAGGTACTACGGAGATGCGAGGTTTCCCGCCCGGAGAGGTGCCCTCGGCGTGCACGCTGCCGACGGCGGAGCAGCCGGTCCGACTCGCCGAGTTCGCCCGGATCCTCGGCACGGCGGTCCGCTCGGCGCGCCGGGTCGAGCCGACGCGGCTGCGGCTGGAGTTGACCCCGACCCCGCGGACGGCGGCCCGGGTGGCCGACCTGATGATGCGGGAATCCGACTGCTGCTCCTTCTTCACCTTCCGCCTCGGTCTGACCGGCGGCCGGTTGAGCTGGGACGTCGGGGTACCGCCCGGGCAGGTCGAGGTGCTCGACGCGCTGGCTGCCCGGGTGCCGCCGGACGGTGGTCGAGGTGCCTGACCGGCTCCGCCCCGGCCAGCTCGCCGCGGCGGCCGGGGTCAACCAGCAGACCCTGCGGTACTACGAGCGGCGTGGCCTGCTCGCCGAGCCCGCGCGTACCGTCGGCGGGCACCGGACCTATCCGGCGGAGACGGTGACCCTGCTCCGGGCGATCAAGACGGCGCAGCGGCTCGGGTTCAGCCTGGCCGAGGTCGGCGACCTGCTCGGCGCCGGCCGTCCGCCGGTGGGCCGGCGGCCGGCCCCGACGCTTCCGGAGCGGACCCGGGCGAAGCTCGCCGAGGTGGAGCAGCGGATCGCCGACCTGACGACAGTCGCCGAGACCCTGCGCGAGGCGCTGGCCGCCGGCTGCGCCGACCTGGTCGAGTGCACGCGAAGCCCGCACTGCCCACTCCCGTCCCCGGCTCGGCCCGGCGGGCTACCCGGCGTCTAGTCGGCCCGACCGTGGGGTCCAGACCAACCTGACATCGGCACCTCCACCCGACCCGGCACCTCCTCGGCGGCGCACCCGCCGGGCGGGCGGGCCGGTCGGTGGCGGGGGCTGCCGCCCAGGTCACGCCGGTCGAGCGATCTCGGTCACAGACACCGGCGGTCCTCCGCTGTGAAGCTTGGCCGCGACCCTGTGGGCCGGCCGTTCCGTGCCGCCCGACCGGTCGAGGGCCGTCCGGCCGTCGAGGGTCGCGCCGGGCGGGGTCGGGTGGACGGGGTGTCTCGTTGCTGAAGGTACTGCCGGGCTGGGCGGCGATCGGGCTGACCGTGCTCGCCGGGGTGGGGGCGGCGGCGCAGAGCCTGGCCAACGCCGAAATGGGCGAGCGGACCGGTCATCCGATCATCGGTGCGTTGGTCAACAACACCGGGGGAATGGCGCTGGTCCTGCTCGGTCTGCTCGCACTGCCGTCGATGCGGTCCGGGCTCGGGGTGCTGCGCCGGACCAGGCTGCCCTGGTGGACGTACCTGGGCGGGCTGTGCGGGACGTTCTTCATCGTCGCGGCCACCTACATCGTGCCGGTGCTCGGGGTGGCGGTTTACACAATCGCCCAGGTGGCCGGCAACAGCGGCGGCGGGCTGGTCGTCGACCGGACCCGGCTGGCCCCGGCCGGCCCGATGGGACTGACCCGGTCCCGGGTGGCGGGTGCGCTGCTCGGGATCGCGGCGGTGGCGCTGGCCCAGGTCGGCCGGCCGGTCGGCGACGTGGCGGTGGGCCTGGTGCTGCTCGGTGTCGTCTGCGGGGTGCTGGTGGCCGTCCAGGGCGCGCTGAACGGCCGGATCTCCACGGTCGCCAACCCGGCCGCCGCCACTGCGGTCAACTTCACGTTGAGCAGCACGGTGATGCTGCCGGTGGCGGCGGTGACCGGCGCCCTGGCCCAGCTCGGCACCACCGGCTGGCCCCGCGAGTGGTACCTGTACGTCGGCGGTCCGCTCGGCGTGACGATCACCGTCGCGCTGCTGGTCGGCATCCGGTCGGTGGGACTGCTCCGCACCGGTTTGTCCCTGGTCGCCGGGCAGTTGGGCGGGGCGCTCCTGCTCGACCTGCGGCCGGGCGGCCCCGGCGCGAGCCTGGCGGTGCTGGTCGGCGCCGTGCTGGTCCTGCTCGCGGTGGTCGTCTCCGGCCGGGCGGCCCGGGGTGCCCCGGCGGTGCCTCGACCCGCTCCCGCGCCGGCGGCGGCCGGCGACGTGGCGGCGGCCGGCCGGCGTCGGCGGGCTGGTGGTGGCTGACCTGGGCTGGGATGGCAGACTGGACGGCGTGACCGAGTCCGCCGCCGCCCGTGATCCCGGCACCGTGCGCGTGCGCCCGCGACGCATCCGGGTGGTCTGCTGGATCCTGGCTCCCGCGCTGGTGGCGGTCTTCGCCCTGCTGAGCGTCGGGCTGCACGGTGCGACCGGTTCCGGGGCGGGCACCTTCCAGCGTGGCGACCAACTCGCCATGGTCGGGCTGGGGGTGCTGGGCGGGTTCGTGGTGCTGCTCTTCACCCGGCCCCGGGTGGAGGCGGACGCCGACGGGGTCCGGGTGCGCAACGTCTTCGGCGGCTACGCCCTGCCCTGGGACGTGATCCGGGCGGTGCGCTTCGACCGGGGCTCGGCCTGGGCGGCGCTGGAGCTGCACGACGACGAGCGGATGCCGGTGCTGGCCATCCAGGCGGTGGACCGGGAGCTGGCGGTCGACGGCGTACGCGCCCTGCGCGCCCTGCACACCGCACACCAGCAGTCGCGGCCGGAACCCGGGGCCCCGCGGACCGAGGCCGCTCGGACGGCGGACTGATCGCCGGCCGGCGACGCACGGTTTCCGGCGTGCCCGTTTTGGCATCCTGCGGGCTGACCTGCTAGTCTTTACCAGTCGACCACTGTCTGGGTTTACCCACAGGCAGTCAAGAAGCGGAGCGCCTGCTCCCACCCGTGTCGCCTCACCTGGTGTCCGGGTCCGGTCACCGGAATCGGCTCGCCGACTCCGGGTGCGATCGTCGATCGCCATCGACCGGTCGAGCAGGCCCCGGCATGTGCCGGGGCCTTCTGCTTTGGGTCGAAGACATCAGGACCGGCCACCGCTGACGCGCGGCCGGTGAGGATCACCACGAGGAGGCCCCATCAGCGTCGAGCCACGCGTGAACGAGCAGATCCGGGCACGTGAGGTCCGACTGGTCGGCCCTGAGGGCGAGCAGGTGGGCATCGTCCCACTGGAGCGCGCCCTGCAGCTGGCCGCGGACGTCGACCTGGACCTGGTCGAGGTTGCGCCCATGGCGCGCCCGCCGGTGTGCAAGCTCATGGACTTCGGCAAGTACAAGTACGAGTCCGCACTCAAGGCGCGCGAAGCCAGGCGTAACCAGCAACAGACCGTCATCAAGGAGATGAAGCTCCGGCCGAAGATCGATCCGCACGACTACGAGACCAAGAAGGGTCACGTGGTGCGGTTCCTCAAGGCGGGCGACAAGGTCAAGGTGACGATCATGTTCCGCGGTCGCGAGCAGAGTCGACCGGAGCTGGGCTACCGGCTCCTGCGCCGACTCGAATCCGAGATCTCGGAACTGGGGTACGTCGAGGCCGCTCCGAAGCAGGACGGCCGTAACATGATCATGGTCCTGGCTCCGCACCGGGCCACCAAGGCGGCCGCCACGGCTGCCCGGGCTGGCTCGCCGCGAGAGCGGGAGGCCGGTGCCGCCGAGGCATCGCCGGCTGCCGGGGCCACACCCGGCCCGGCCGGACCCGCCGGAACCACCGGCGAGTAACAGGGGAGAGACGCACCAAGATGCCGAAGATGAAGAGCCACACCGGGATGGGCAAGCGGGTCAAGGTGACCGGCAGGGGCAAGATCGTTGCCCAGCAGGCCGGCCTCCGGCACAACCTGGAGAAGAAGCCCTCCACCCGGACCCGCCGGCTCACCGGCACCGTCGAGGTGGCCAAGGCCGACGTCAAGCGAATCAAGAAGTTGCTGGCCCGCTGACGCGCGCCTCTTGACCTGAAGGAGTAGTTGAGATGGCACGCGTCAAGCGGTCAGTGAACGCCCAGAAGAAGCGCCGTACGCTGCTGGAGAGCGCCAGCGGCTACCGCGGCCAGCGGTCCCGGCTCTACCGCAAGGCCAAGGAGCAGGTGCTGCACTCGATGCAGTACGCCTACCGGGACCGGCGGGACCGCAAGGGCGACTTCCGGCAGCTCTGGATCACCCGGATCAACGCGGCAGCCCGCGCCAACGGGATGACCTACAACCGGCTCATCCAGGGGCTGAAGCTGGCCGGCGTCGAGGTGGACCGCAAGATCCTGGCCGACCTCGCGGTCAACGACCCGACGGCCTTCGCGGCCATCGTCGAGGTCGCTCGCGCCGCCGTGGCGGCCGAGGGCACCGGCGGCGCGTCGGCCCAGGCCGCCTGACCACCGCGACACCCCGATCGAGGCGTCCCACATGTCGGTAGATCCGCACGTGGGGCGCCTTGACCATGTCCGGTACTCGGATCGACCACTCTTCACCTCGCGTACCCCGAGGATCGTCGCGGCCCGGCGGCTGCACCGGCGCCGGGAGCGCGACACCACCGGCCGGTTCCTGGCCGAGGGCCCGCAGGCGGTCCGGGAGGCGCTGGCCGTCCCCGGTGTGCCGGTCGAGCTCTTCGGCACCCCGGCCGGGCTCGACCGGTACGCCGACCTCGCCGACACCGCCGCCCGGGCCGGAGTACCGGTCTCCGCGGTGACCGACGACGCGCTGGCGGCGCTGACCGAGACGGTCGCCCCGCAGGGAATCGTCGCGGTCTGCTCCCGGCTCGACGTGTCGATCGGCACCGCGCTGGATCGGGGCCCCCGGCTGGTCGCCGTGCTGGCCGAGATCCGCGATCCGGGCAACGCCGGCACCGTGCTGCGGACCGCCGACGCCGCCGGGGCCGGCGCGGTGGTCTTCGCCGGGGACGCGGTCGACCCGTACAACGGCAAGTGCGTGCGGTCGTCGGCCGGCAGCCTCTTCCACCTCGACCTGGTCCGGGCCGCCGACCCGGCCGACGTGGTGGTCGCGCTGCGGACGGCCGGGCTCACCGTGCTGGCCGCCTCCGGCTACGGCGAGACCGACCTGGACGAGCTGGCCGACTCCGGTGGCTTGGCCCGGCCCACCGCCTGGCTCTTCGGCTCCGAAGCGCACGGCCTGCCGGCGGAGCTGGCCGGGACCGCCGACGCCCGGGTACGCGTGCCGCTGCACGGCCGCGCCGAGAGCCTCAACCTGGCTGCCGCTGCCGCCGTCTGCCTGTACGCTTCGGCCAGAGCCCTGCGGTCCGGTGTCGCCCGCACGCCGCCGGAGAGCGCATAATGGTCGGGCGCCGGAGGGCGCAGGATGGGCGCCGGGCCAGCAGAACTGACCAGGGAGTTGTCGACCTGATGACCGAGTCCGCGAAGGGGCGCGTCCGCGAGGCGCGACGCCGCTCGTTTAGCCAGCCCGCCGGTGTCGGCGGGCGGCAGGGCTGACCTCTCCTCTCCTCCCTGCGTCCCCCTCCCACCGGCGGGCTGCGGCCCAGCCGCCCGTCCGTAGACTCTGTGAGCCGCCCGCAAGGGGCGCCCACCGAACCTTCCCACCTGAACAGCGCGCGCCGGTCGCCCCGACTCGCTCGGGCCCCGAACGGCGCGCGAGGGGAGGCCGACCGAGGTTCACCGACCTGTCCACGGCGTCGCCGGTGCTCCGGCGCACCACGACCGGGTCGCCCGGTACCCGTACCGCTGCGGAGCGGGCCGGCCGGGCCACCGGCGAGGTGCCGCCGGCAGCACGCGCGGCGCCGGGGACATTCGACGCGGAGGCAGCGGGGTCACCGCCCGCGACGCAGAGGGAGTAGCCGCACGCCATGACGTATCGCAACGACCCGTACGACCCGAAACAGGTCGCCCTGCTCGACCCGGAGGCGCTGGCGGCGGCGGTGGCCGACGCGGCGGTGGCGTTCGAGGCCGCCACCGACCCCGACGGGCTGGCCGAACTGCGCCGGGTGCACCTCGGCGACCGGGCACCGGTCTCGCTGGCCCGCCGGGAGATCGGCGCGCTGCCGCCGGCCGCCAAGTCCGACGCAGGCAAGCGGGTCAACGAGGCCCGCCGGTCGATCGAGTCCGCGTACGCGCAGCGGCTGGCGGTCGTCCAGGCGGCGCGGGCCGAGCGGATCCTCGCCGAGGAGCGGGTGGACGTCACCCTCCGCTACGACCGGCGGCCGCGCGGCGCCCGGCACCCGATAAGCACCCTCGCGGAGCGGATCGGCGACCTCTTCGTCGGGATGGGCTACGAGATCGCCGAGGGGCCCGAGGTCGAGTTGGAGTGGACCAACTTCGACGCCCTGAACATCCCGCCGGACCACCCGGCCCGGGGCACCATGGACACCTTCTACCTGGACGTACCGGGTCTGGTGCTCCGGACGCACACCTCACCGGTGCAGGCTCGGACGATGTTGGCCCGCAAGCCGCCGATCTACGTGGTCTGCCCCGGCCGGGTCTACCGGACCGACGAGCTGGACGCCACGCACAGTCCGGTCTTCCACCAGGTCGAGGGGCTGGTGGTGGACGAGGGGATCACCATGGCGCACCTGCGGGGCACCCTGGACCACCTGGCCAGGGCGATGTTCGGGGCCGAGGCGCGGACCCGGTGGCGCCCGCACTACTTCCCGTTCACCGAGCCGAGCGGCGAGTTCGACGTCTGGTTCGCTCAGCACCGGGACGGCCCGCGCTGGGTGGAGTGGGGCGGCTGCGGCATGGTCAACCCCCGGGTGCTGCGGGCCTGCGGCATCGACCCGGACGTCTACTCCGGATTCGCCTTCGGGATGGGCATCGAGCGGACCCTGATGTTCCGGCACGGCATCGGCGACATGCGGGACATGGCCGAGGGGGACGTGCGGTTCACCCGCGCGTTCGGGGTCGAGGTGTGAACGGGATGACGAACGAGGCTACGGAAGCGATGCACGTCGGAACGGATGCGGTGGTCTGAGTCATGCGAATTCCTGTTTCCTGGCTGCGCGAGCATGTCGAGCTGCCCGCCGAGCTGAGCGCCGAGGAACTGGACCAGGCGCTGGTCAATCTCGGCATCGAGGTCGAGTCCATCGTGGACCTGCGAGGCACCGTCACCGGATCGCTGGTGGTCGGCGAGGTGCTGGAGATCGAGGAGCTGACCGGGTTCAAGAAGCCGATCCGGTTCGTCCGGGTCGACGTCGGCGCCGCGAACGGCACCGGCGAGCCGCAGGAGATCGTCTGCGGGGCGACCAACTTCGCCGTCGGCGACCGGGTGGTGGTGATCCTCCCCGGCGGCGTACTGCCCGGCGGGTTCGCGATCGGCGCCCGCAAGACGTACGGGCGCAACTCCAACGGGATGATCTGCTCGGCTCGCGAACTGGGGATCGGCGACGACCACGCGGGCATCCTGGTGCTGCCCGAGGACGTGCCGGCCAAGCCCGGCGACGACGCGCGGCCGGTGGTCGGGCTCGACGACGTGGTGGTCGAGGTCGAGATCACCCCGGACCGGGGGTACGCGATGTCCGTACGCGGCCTGGCCCGGGAGCTGTCGCACGCCTTCGAGGTGCCGTTCCGGGACCCGGGGCGCTCGCCCGCCCCCGGTGCGACACCGGAACCGGCGTACCCCGTCCGGGTGGTCGACACCGTCGGCTGCGACCGGTTCGCCGCGCGGGTGGTCCGGGGCATCGACCCGGCCGCCGAGTCACCGAAGTGGATGCGGCAGCGGCTCACCCACGCCGGCATCCGGACCATCTCCCTGCCGGTCGACATCACCAACTACCTCATGCTGGAGCTGGGCCAGCCGATGCACGCCTTCGACCTGGACGCGCTCCGGGGCGAGTTGGTGATCCGCCGGGCGGTGCCGGGGGAGCGGCTGACCACGCTGGACGGGGTCGACCGGGCCCTCGACCCGGAGGACCTGGTGATCTGCGACGCCGGCCTGCCCGGATCGATGGCCGGTGACGGCGGGGTGCCGATCTCGCTCGCCGCCGTGATGGGTGGCGAGACCAGCGAGGTCGCCGACAGCACCGTCAACGTGCTCTTCGAGGCGGCGCACTGGGACCCGGTGGTGGTCGGCCGGACCGCCCGCCGGCACCGGCTGTTCAGCGAGGCCGCCAAGCGCTGGGAGCGCGGCGTCGACCCGGCGCTGCCGCTGGTCGCGCTGGAGCGGGCGGTGGAGCTGCTCACCACGTACGGTGGCGGCACCGCGGGCGCCGAGGTGCTCGACGTCGACCACGTCAGCCCGCCGCGCCGGATCGTGATCGACGCGGACCTGCCGGCCCGGCGGGCCGGGGTGCCGTACGGGGCGGCCCGGACCGTGGCGCTGCTGGAGCGGGTCGGCTGCGTGGTGGCGGTCGGCGACGCGCGGAGCGTGGCCGGCAACGGGCGGGCCGCCGTCGCCGGCAACGGGCACGGCGGCCGGCACGCGAGCGGGCCGGACACCCTGGTGGTGACCCCGCCGACCTGGCGGCCGGACCTCACCGACCCGGCGGACCTGGTCGAGGAGGTGATCCGGCTGGACGGCTTCGACAAGGTGCCGTCGGTACTGCCGGTCGCCCCGCCCGGCCGGGGGTTGACCCCGGAGCAGCGGCGCCGCCGCTCGGTGAGCCGTACGCTCGCCGAGAGCGGCTTCGTCGAGGTGCTCACCCCGCCGTTCGTCGCCGCGGAGCTGTTCGACCTGCTCGGCCTGCCCGCCGACGACCCGCGCCGCACCGCCGCACGGCTGGCCAACCCGCTGGCGGACACCGAGCCGCTGATGCGGACCATGCTGCTCGGCACCCTGCTCGGCGCGGTGCGCCGCAACCTCGGCCGCGGCCACCGCGACGTGGCGCTCTACGAGATCGGCATGGTCTTCCTGCCCCGTCCCGGGGCCGGCACGCCGCCCGCGATGGGTGTCGACCACCGGCCGGGCGACGAGGAGTTCCGGGCCGCCGACGCCGCCCTGCCGGACCAGCCGTGGCGGGTCGCCGCGGTGCTGACCGGCGAGGTGGAGCCGGCCGGCTGGTGGGGTCCGGGACGCCCGGCCGGCTGGGCCGACGCCGTGGAGGCGGGCCGGACGGTACTGGCCGCCGCCGGGATTCCCGGCGAGCGGGTGGTGGTCCGGCAGGCGGAGTACGCGCCCTGGCACCCGGGGCGGTGCGCCGAGTTCCGGGTCGACGACGTGCCGGTGGGGCACGCCGGGGAACTGCATCCGGCGGTACTGGCCGAGCTGGATCTGCCGCCCCGGACCAGTGCCCTGGAGATCGACCTGGATGCCCTGCCGTCCGCCCCGGTGGTGCCGGCACCCCGGATCTCCGGCTATCCGCCCGCGCTGATCGACGTGGCGCTGGTGCTGGACGCCGCCGTCCCGGCCGAGGAGGTGGGCCGGGCGCTGGCCGAGGGCGCCGGTGAGCTGCTGGAGTCTATCCGGCTCTTCGACGTGTACGCCTCCGAGCAGTTGGGGCCGGGGCGCCGGTCGCTGGCGTACAAGCTGGTGTTCCGGGCGCCGGACCGGACGTTGACCGGCGAGGAGGCGGTGGCCGCCCGGGACGCGGCGGTGGCCGAGGCGGCCCGGCGGTTCGGTGCGGTGCTCCGGGGTGCGTGAGCCGCTGCTGGTGGCCGCCGCGCGTGGCGCGGCGGCCACCAGCGTGAGATAACTCTCTGTCACAACTTTCGGGCTCTCTGCCATGGTCGGTTTGGTCACCTTCCGCGCCCGAAATCACCTGACTTCGCCGGTGAAGGTCACGTGTTGATATCCAGATGTGATCTTGGACTGGCCGTGCAAAGTGGCTCTCGGGTATGGTCGCCGACAGCCCGATACAGGCCGCGCGCCGCCGATCATCGGCAGTTCCCGGCGGATGCCACTGACGCAAGTCGAGGCGGGTACGTCGACGGGAGACCGCCGACACTCGCACTCGCCGGAATGGAGATCGTGTCCGCGTTAGCAGTGAAATCCCTGTACAAGATTTTCGGTAGCGGGGCCGAAACGGCGGTACGACGCCTCGCTGACGGTGCTGAGCGCGACCAGGTAATGGCGGATCTACCCGTCACCGCCGCGGTGATCGACGCGACCTTCGAGGTGCAACGCGGCGAGATATTCGTGGTGATGGGCCTCTCCGGTTCGGGGAAATCCACCCTCATTCGAATGCTCAATGGTCTGGTGAAGCCGACCCATGGCAGCGTGCAGGTCGAGGGCGTCGAGCTGACCAACATGAAGCCCGCCGCACTACGCAAGTTGCGCCGCGAAAAGATCAGCATGGTATTCCAGCACTTCGCGCTTCTTCCGCATCGAACGGTGCTGGAAAATGCCGGTTACGCGCTGGAGGCGGCCGGCCGGTCGCGTACCGAGCGTCATGAGCGCGCACTCGACGCGCTCCGGATGGTCGGGTTGGAGGGCTGGCAGGACAAGCTCCCACAGGAACTGTCCGGTGGCATGCGTCAGCGGGTCGGCCTCGCTCGCGCTCTCGCCGCGGGTACCGAGGTCATGCTGATGGACGAGGCGTTCTCCGCGCTCGACCCGCTCATCCGTCGTGAGGTCCAGGACCAGCTCCTGGAACTACAGGCCGAGCTCGGCAAGACCATCATCTTCATCACCCACGACCTCAACGAGGCGATGCGGCTCGGCGACCGGATCGCCGTCATGCGTGACGGCCGGATCGTCCAGATCGGTACCGCCGAGCAGATCCTCACCGATCCGTCCAACGACTACGTCGCACAGTTCGTAGCCGACGTGGACCGGACCCGCATCCTCACCGCGTCGTCGGTGATGGAGAAGCCGCTGAGCGTGGTGGACGTGCACGCCGGCCCCCGGGTGGCGGCGCGGACGCTGCGGGAGACCCAGACCTCGGTCGTCTACGTCACCGGACGGGGCCGGCGGTTCCTCGGCACGGTCACCGAGGACCAGGTGGACCGGGCGGTCCGGGAGGACCGGCAGGACCTCGGCGGGATCGTCTCGACGGCGAACGTCCGGTCCGTGGCGGACGACACCCCGATAGCGGATCTCTTCACCACCTGCGCGGAGAGCTCGCATCCGGTGGCCGTGGTGGACGCCGACGGCCGGCTGGCCGGTGTGATCCCCCGGATCACCCTGCTCAGCGCGCTGGGCAGCATCGGCGCCAACCCCGCCGACGCCGATCCCGACGACTCCGCGCCCAGCGCAGAGAGCAACCCGGACGCGGCCGCGGTGGTCGACGGACCGGACGCCGGCGACATCCGGGACGACGCGACACGGGTCGCAACCTTGGCCGAGCCGGCACAGCCGAAGGGGGAACCGGTATGACGAGCGCCGACAACCCCCTGAACGACGTAGTGCCGTACGTCCCGATCGGTGACTGGACCGAGCGCGGCGTCGACTGGGCCACCGAGCACTTGGGGACGATCTTCGAGGGCATCGCCACCTTCGTCGACTCGCTGGTCAGCCCGCTGGTCGACCTGCTCAACGCCCCGCCGGCGATCGTCGTGGTGGTGCTCTTCGCGGCCCTCGGCTGGTGGCTGCGCGGCTGGAAGTTCGGCCTCGGTACGGCGATCGGGCTCGGTCTGGTGGCCGGGATGCCGTACTGGGACGAGACCATGCACACCCTGGCCCAGGTCCTGGTGTCCAGTGTCCTGGCGCTGCTGTTCGCGGTGCCGATCGGCATCTTCATCTCGGAGAACCGGCGCGCATCGGCGGTGGCCCGGCCGGTGCTGGACCTGATGCAGACCATGCCGGCGTTCGTCTACCTGATTCCGGCGATCTTCTTCTTCGGCATCGGCACCGTGCCCGGCGTACTGGCCACCGTGGTGTTCAGCATGCCGCCGGGGGTCCGCCTCACCGAGCTGGGCCTACGCCAGGTGGACCGGGAAGTGATCGAGGCCGGAGAGGCGTTCGGGGCGTCGCCCTGGATGGTCCTGCTGCGTACCAAGCTGCCCCTGGCGTTGCCGACCATCATGACCGGGGTCAACCAGGTCATCATGCTGGCCCTGTCGATGGTGGTCATCGCCGGCATGGTCGGTGCCGGGGGACTGGGCGACGTGATCATGCTGTCGCTCTCCAGGGTGCAGGTGGGCCAGGGATTCGAAGGGGGCATCGCCGTCGTGATCCTGGCCGTGGTGCTCGACCGGCTCACCGACTCGATCGGCGCGCGTACCGCCACCGCGAAGGCGCAACGCGCCGCACAACGGGCCTGATCAGAGCAGACCTCGGGCCAACACCATCCCGACCCGCAGGGAGGTCTGGTGCCGGCGCCCTGCCTCGCTGACCGCGAGCTTCGTCGGTGTCTTGGTAACAAAGGAAGGAAACACCATGTGGAGCAAGACCTTGCGGCGCGGCATCGCGCTGGCGGCCACCGCCGCCCTGGCGCTGGGTGCCGCCGCCTGTGGCAGTGATGCCGACGACTCCGGCTCGACCGGAGACTCCAAGAAGATCACCATCGGCTACATGGCCTGGGACGAGGCAATCGCCGCCTCGTACCTGTGGCAGAAGGTCCTGGAGGACAAGGGGTTCGAGGTCGAGCTCAAGAATCTCGAGGCCGGTCTCGTCTACGGTGGCCTGGCCACCGGCGACATCGACCTTTTCCTGGACGGCTGGCTGCCGCAGACCCACGCCTCGTACTGGGAGCAGTACGGCGACAAGCTGGAGAAGATCGGGGTCTGGTACGACAACGCCAGCCTGAGCATCGCCGTGCCGAAGTACGTCGACGGGGTCGACTCGCTGGAGGACCTCGCGGCCAAGGCGGACACCTTCGGCGGTGAGATGATCGGCATCGAGCCGGGCGCCGGATTGACCGCCGCCACCCAGGACAAGGTCATTCCCGGGTACGGGCTGACCGACGTGATGAAGCTCAAGACCTCGTCCACCCCGGCGATGCTGGCCGCCCTCGACCGTGCCATCGCCGGCAAGAAGCCGATCGTGGTGACGCTCTGGCACCCGCACTGGGCGTACGCGAAGTACGAGCTGAAGGACCTGGCGGACCCGAAGGGCACGCTGGGGCAGGCCGAGGAGGTCACCACGCTGGCCCGGGCGGGCTTCGGTGAGGACTTCCCGGAGGTCACCGCGATGCTGCAGAAGTTCAAGATGGACAACCAGCAGCTTGGCTCGCTGGAGGACCTGATGTTCAACGTCCACAAGAACGACGAGGCGAAGGCCGTCGACGAGTGGCTGAAGGCGAACCCGGACTACCTCGGCACGCTCAGCTGACGACAACACCGCCGACCCCCGCCGGGCCCGGCCCCGCTCCGCTGTGGGCGCGGGCCGGGCCCGCGGTGGTCGCGGGACCTCGCAACGAAAGATAATTCGGTCCGCTGCATAGACTTGCAGTGGCCGGCGGTGTTTGCTAGCGTGCTCACTGCATAGAAATGCGGAGGTGGGCATGGGAATTCGAGTCGCGGTCGCTGGCGCGAGTGGTTACGCGGGCGGCGAACTGCTCCGGTTGATCTCCGGACACCCCGAACTCGACCTCGTCGCCGCCACCGCACACAGCCAGGCCGGTCAGCCGGTTGCCTCCGTACATCCGCAGCTCACCGGCCTGGACCTGGTGTTCGGCCGGACCGATCCGGCGGTGCTCGCCGACGCGGACCTGGTCTTCCTGGCCCTGCCGCACGGCGAGTCGGCGGCGCTGGCCGCGGCCCTGCCGGACGGGGTGCGCCTGGTGGACCTGGGCGCGGACCACCGGCTCACCGACGCGGCGGCCTGGACCCGCTACTACGGCGGCACCCATGCCGGTGCCTGGACCTACGGACTGCCCGAGCTGCCCGGCCAGCGGGCGGCGATCGCCGCTGCGACCCGGGTCGCCGCCACCGGCTGCTACGCGGTGGCAACCACTCTCGCGCTGGCTCCACTGCTCGCCGCCGGGGTGGCCGCCCCGCACGACGTGGTGGTGGTCGCCGCCTCCGGCACCTCCGGAGCCGGCCGGTCGGCCAAGCCGCACCTGCTCGGCAGCGAGGTGATGGGCGACCTCTCGCCCTACAAGGTCGGCGCGCACCAGCACGTTCCCGAGATCAAACAGGCCACTGGGGCGAGCGGACTCTCCTTCACCCCGGTACTGGCCCCGATGCCGCGCGGCATTCTGGCCACCGTGACCGCGCTGCCCGTGGGCGAGACCCCGGCCGACCCCCGCGCGGTGCTGGCGCAGGCGTACGCGGACGCGCCGTTCGTGCACCTCCTGCCCGAGGGCCGGTGGCCGCACACCGCCGCCACACTGGGCGGCAACTCCTGTCATCTGCAGGGGACCGTCGACGTCGACTCCGGTCGACTGATCGTGGTCAGCGCCGTCGACAACCTCGGCAAGGGCGCCGCCGGCCAGGCGGTGCAGTGCGCCAACCTGATGCTCGGGCTGCCGGAGACCATCGGACTGACCGCGCACGGAGTAGCACCGTGACCCGGATGGCACCTGGGAGGCATCGACCTGGCAGTCGTCCGGAGCGGCGGCGACCGGGCTGCCGGCACGCGACGAGGGAGGTTTGATATGAGCGTCACCGCGCCCCGGGGGTTCCGGGCGGCCGGCGTCGCCGCCGGGCTCAAGTCCGGTGGTGCCCCGGACGTCGCGCTGGTGGTCAACGACGGACCGGATACCGCGGCGGCCGGGGTCTTCACCGCCAACCGGGTCAAGGCGGCACCGGTGCTCTGGAGCCAGCAGGTGCTCCGGGGCGGCCTGCTCCGGGCCGTGGTGCTCAACTCCGGCGGTGCCAACGCCTGCACCGGGGCGCCCGGCTTCCAGGACACCCACGCCACCGCCGAACACGCCGCCGCCGCGCTCTCCAGCGCCGGCGACGGCGGACCGGCGGTCGGCGCCGGCGAGGTGGCCATCTGCTCCACCGGGCTGATCGGCGAGCGACTGCCGATGCAGCGGCTGCTGCCGGGCGTGGACGCGGCGGTGGCCGGACTGAGCACCGACGGCGGACCGGCGGCGGCCGAGGCGATCATGACCACCGACACCCGGTCCAAGACGACCGTGGTCACCGGCAGCGGCTGGACCGTCGGCGGGATGGCCAAGGGCGCCGGCATGCTCGCCCCCGCGCTGGCCACCATGCTCTGTGTGGTCACCACCGACGCCATCGCCGGGCCGGCGGTGCTGGACGAGGCGCTCCGGGAAGCCTGCCGGGTCAGCTTCGAGCGGGTCGACTCGGACGGCTGCCTCTCCACCAACGACACGGTGCTACTGCTGGCCAGCGGCGCCTCCGGGATCGCACCGACCCAGGCCGAGTTGACCGCCGCGGTCACCGAGGCCTGCCGGGACCTGGCCCGGCAACTGGTGGCCGATGCCGAGGGCGCCAGCAAGGAGGTCGCGATCGAGGTGGTCGGGGCGGCCGACGAGGACGACGCGGTCGAGGTCGGCCGTGCGGTGGCCCGGAACAACCTGGTCAAGACGGCACTCTTCGGCAACGACCCGAACTGGGGCCGGATCATCGCCGCCGTCGGCACCACCGGCGCCGCCTTCGAACCGGACGCCATCGACGTGGCGGTCAACGGGATCTGGGTCTGCCGCTCCGGGGCCGCCGCCGAGGACCGGGCCAAGGTCGACCTCTCCGGTCGGCAGGTGACCATCCGGATCGACCTGCACGCGGGCCCGTCCGAGGCGACCGTCTGGACCAACGACCTGTCGCACGCATACGTGCACGAGAACTCGGCGTACTCAACGTGAGCGCGAGGAACGCAGCGGAGCGGAGTCCCGCAGTCGTGAGCGGGAGGTGGGCACGGTGAGCGCGAGGAACGCAGCGGAGCGGAGTCCCGCAGTCGTGAGCGGGAGGTGGGCACGGTGAGCGCGAGGAACGCAGCGGAGCGGAGTCCCGCAGTCGTGAGCGGGAGGCGAGCCCGGTGAGCGCGAGGAACGCAGCGGAGCGGAGTCCCGCAGTCGTGAGCGGGAGGCGGGTACAACCGTGATGCTGACCCGCGACCTGACCGAGGCGCAGCGGAAGGCGGCCACCCTCATCGAGGCGCTGCCCTGGCTGGCCCGTTTCTCCGGCTCGACCGTGGTGGTGAAGTACGGCGGCAACGCAATGATCGACCCGGAGTTGCAGCGGGCGTTCGCCGCCGACATGGTATTCCTGCGCTACGCCGGGTTGAAGCCGGTGGTGGTGCACGGCGGCGGCCCGCAGATCTCCGCCATGCTGCGCCGGCTCGGCATCGACAGCGAGTTCAGGGGCGGGCTGCGGGTGACCACGCCGGAGGCGATGGACGTGGTCCGGATGGTGCTGGTCGGCCAGGTCGGCCGGAAACTCGTCGGCCTGATCAACGAGTACGGCCCGTACGCGGTCGGCCTCTCCGGCGAGGACGCCCGACTCTTCACGGCGGTACGCAAGCCGGCGTACGTGGACGGCGAACCGGTCGACATCGGCCAGGTCGGTGACGTCGACCAGGTGAACGTCTCGGCGGTCGCCGACCTGATCGCGGCCGGCCGGATCCCGGTGATCTCCACCGTCGCGCCGGACGCCGACGGCGTGCTGCACAACCTCAACGCCGACACCGCCGCCGCCGCGTTGGCCGTCGCGCTGCGAGCCCGAAAGCTGGTGGTGCTCACCGACGTACCCGGGCTCTACGCCGACTGGCCGGACACCGGCAGCCTGGTCTCCGAGATCACCACCGGTCAGCTCGCCGACCTGCTGCCCACACTGGAGTCGGGGATGGTGCCCAAGATGGAGGCCTGCCTGCGGGCGGTCAGCGGCGGGGTGCCGGCGGCACACGTGGTGGACGGCCGGGTGGCGCACTCGACCCTGCTGGAAGTTTTCACATCGGAAGGATTCGGCACGATGGTGGTTCCCGAGCCCGGGGCGGTCTCGCCATGACGAGCCTGGTCGACCGCTGGACGCAGTCCATGATGGACAACTACGGAACACCGCAGCTCGCGCTGGTCCGCGGCAGCGGCGCGGTCGTGGTCGACGAGGCCGGCCGGGAGTACGTCGATCTGGTCGGCGGCATCGCGGTCAACGCGCTCGGGCACGCCCACCCGGCGGTGGTCGAGGCGGTTTCCCGGCAGGTCGCCACCCTCGGGCACGTCTCCAACCTCTTCGTCGCCGAGCCGCCGGTGGCGCTGGCCGAACTGCTGCTGGCGCTGGCCGGCCGGGCTGGCCGGGTCTTCTTCGCCAACTCGGGCGCGGAGGCGAACGAGGCCGCATTCAAACTGTCCCGGCTGACCGGGCGCACCCACGTGGTCGCCACCGAGGGTGGCTTCCACGGCCGGACGATGGGCGCGCTGGCGCTCACCGGCCAGCCTGCCAAGGCCGACCCGTTCCGCCCGCTGCCCGGCGAGGTGACCCACGTCCCGTACGGCGATGTCGCGGCGCTGGCCGAGGCGGTCACCGAGCAGACCGCGATGGTGATCCTGGAACCCGTGCAGGGTGAGAACGGCGTCGTCGTACCGCCGCCCGGCTATCTCGTGCAGGCCCGGCGGATCACCGCCGAGCGCGGCGCGTTGCTGGTGCTCGACGAGGTGCAGACCGGGATCGGACGTACCGGGCACTGGTTCGCGCACCAGGCCGACGGGATCGAGCCGGACGTGGTCACCCTGGCCAAGGGGCTCGGCGGCGGGCTGCCGATCGGCGCCTGCCTGGCCTTCGGTGACGCCGCCGCGCTGCTCCGGCCGGGACTGCACGGCACCACGTTCGGCGGCAACCCGGTGAGCTGCGCCGCCGCCCTCGCCGTCGTCTCCACCATCGCCAACGAGGGACTGCTCGACCACGTGAAGCGGGTCGGCGAGCGGCTCCGGCGCGGGGTGGAGGCGCTGAACCACCCGCTGGTGGCGCAGGTGCGCGGCACCGGGCTGCTGCTCGGCATCGTGCTGCGCGCACCGGCCGCCGCCGCGACCGCCGGGGTGTTGCGGGACGCCGGCTTCCTGACCAACCCGGTGCAGCCGGCGACGCTCCGGCTGGCCCCGCCGCTGATCCTCGGCCTGGACCAGGCCGACGCCTTCCTCGCCGCCCTGCCAGCGGCACTGGACGCGGCGGCTCCGGCTCCACGGGACGCGGACGCGGCGGCTCCGGCTCCACGGGGCGCGGACGCGGCGGCTCCGGCTTCGCTGGAGACGGCAGCCTCGGCTGCGGCGGAGACGGCGGGCGGGACCCTCGCCGACGGGACCGGGGGTGGCCACTGATGCCCCGGCACCTGCTGCGCGACGACGACCTCAGCCCGGCCGAGCAGGCGGCCGTGCTGGACCTCGCCGCCCGGATGAAGACCGACCGGTACGCCCTGCGTCCGCTCGCCGGCCCTCGGGCGGTGGCGGTGCTCTTCGACAAGCCGAGTCTGCGCACCCGGCTCTCCTTCGACGTCGGCGTCGCCGAGTTGGGCGGCCACCCGATCGTGGTGGACACCCAGGTCACGCACTTCGGCCGGGGAGAGTCGCTGGCCGACGCGGCCCGGGTGCTGTCCCGGTACGTCGCCGCCATCGTGCTGCGTACCTTCGGCGACGACCGGATCGCCGAGCTGGCGGATGGTGCGACGGTGCCGGTGGTGAACGGGCTGACCGACGGCTTCCACCCCTGCCAGCTCCTGGCCGACCTGCTCACCGTCCGTGAGCGCTGTGGCGGCACCGCCGGGCGGACCCTGGCGTACCTCGGCGACGCGGCGAACAACATGGCGCACTCGTACCTGCTCGGCGGGGCGACCGCCGGGATGCACGTCCGGGTCGCCGGCCCGGCCGGGCACGAACCCGACCCGGCCGTACTGGACCGGGCCGCCGGGATCGCCGCCGGCACCGGCGGCTCGGTACGCGTCCTGCGCGACCCGGTCGAGGCGGTGGCCGGCGCCGACGTGGTCGCCACCGACACCTGGACCTCGATGGGGCAGGAGGACGACGGCCGGGACCGGTTCACCGCGTTCCAGCCGTACCAGGTCAACCGGGCCCTGCTGGCCGGTGCCGGCCCGGACGTCGTGGTGCTGCACTGCCTGCCGGCGCACCGGGGCGAGGAGATCACCGACGAGGTGCTCGACGGCCCCCGGAGCGCGGTCTTCGACCAGGCGGAGAACCGGCTGCACGCCCAGAAGGCACTGCTGGCCTGGCTGCTGGAGCGGCACGCCGAGGAGCGGGTGCCGGCCGGGGAAGCCGCGTCGCAGCCGGCCGGCGAGCCGTCGGCCGCCTCGGTCATCGCCTCGGTGGTCGGCGAGTCGGCATGACCGGACCACTGACCCGGGCCGCCCGGCACGCCCGGATCGTCGACCTGATCCGCGAGCGGGCGATCCGTTCCCAGACCGAGCTGGCCGACCTGCTCGCCGCCAGCGGTGTGCAGGTCACCCAGGCCACCCTCTCCCGCGACCTGGACGAGCTGGGCGCGGTCAAGGTGCGCGGCGGCGACGGGCCGGCCGTCTATCTCATCCCGGAGGACGGCAAGCGGCCGCTGCGCGACGCCGAGCAGGCGCCGGCCCGGCTGATCCGGCTGCTCCGTGAACTGCTCAACGGGGTCGACTCGAGCGGCAACATCGCCGTGCTGCGCACCCCACCCGGTGCCGCCCAGTACCTGGCCAGCGCGCTGGACCGGGCGGGGCTGCCGGAGGTCGTCGGCACCATCGCCGGCGACGACACCATTCTCGTGGTGACCCGCGAGGCCACCGGCGGCGCGGCACTGGGGGAGAAGCTCTCCGCCTGGGCCGGCCGGGAAGAGCATGCGGAAGGGAGCGCCACGCCATGAGCGAGCGCGTCGTACCGGCGTACTCCGGGGGCCTGGACACCTCGGTCGCCATCCCGTACCTGGCCGAGCAGACCGGCGACGAGGCCAAGGGTTTCGTGCCGCTCTGTGGCCTGCCGAGCAAACGGGCGTCGGCCCGGGACGCCCGGCTGGGCGGTGTCGAGAGGTGACGGTCAGAATGGTCGGCGTGGACGACAAGAGCCTGACCGAGAACAGCGCCGGAACCAACCGTACGAGTCTCTGGGGTGGCCGGTTCGCCGGTGGTCCCGCCGAGGCGTTGGCCCGGCTGTCGGTCAGCGTCCAGTTCGACTGGCGGCTCGCCCCGTACGACCTGGCCGGCTCCCGGGCACACGCCCGGGTGCTGGCCGCCGCCGGGCTGCTCGACCCGGACGAGCTGGGCCGGATGCTGGCCGCGCTGGACGACCTGGAGGCGGCGGTGCGCACCGGCACCTTCCGGCCCACGGTCGAGGACGAGGACGTGCACACCGCCCTCGAACGCGGCCTGTTGGAACGCCTCGGCACGCTCGGCGGCAAGCTGCGGGCCGGCCGGTCCCGCAACGACCAGGTCGCCACCGACCTGCGGCTCTATCTGCGCGATCACGCACGCGGGCTGGCCGCCCGGGTCGTCGGGCTGGCCGACGCGCTGGTCGAACAGGCCGCCCGTAACCTGGAGACCCCGGCGCCGGGGATGACCCATGTGCAGCACGCCCAGCCGGTCACCTTCGGGCACTGGCTGCTGGCGCACGTCCAGCCGCTGCTTCGGGACCTGGAGCGGCTGCGCGACTGGGACCACCGGGCGGCGGTCAGCCCGCTGGGCGCGGGCGCGCTGGCCGGCTCCGGGCTGCCGCTCGATCCGGTGGCGGTCTCCAAGGAGCTGGGCTTCCGGACCTCGTTCGCCAACTCGATGGACGCGGTCGCCGACCGGGACTTCGTGGCCGAGTTCCTCTTCGTCACCGCGCTGATCGGGGTGCACCTGTCCCGGCTCGGCGAGGAGGTGGTGATGTGGACCTCCCAGGAGTTCGGCTGGGTGGAGCTGGACGACTCGTTCGCCACCGGCTCGTCGATCATGCCGCAGAAGAAGAACGCCGACGTCGCCGAGCTGGCCCGGGGCAAGTCCGGCCGGCTGATCGGCGGGCTGGTCGCCGTACTGACCATGCTCAAGGGCCTGCCGATGGCGTACGACCGGGACATGCAGGAGGACAAGGAGCCGGCGTTCGACGCGATCGACACGCTCGACCTGGTGCTGCCGGCCCTGGCCGGCATGGTCTCCACGATGACCGTCCGGGTGGACCGGCTCGCCGCCGCCGCCCCGGTCGGTTTCTCGCTGGCCACCGAGGTCGCCGACTGGCTGGTCCGTAAGGGCGTGCCGTTCCGGGAGGCGCACGAGGTGACCGGGCGGCTGGTGGCGCTCTGCGTGGCCCGCGAGTGCGAGCTGGACGAGGTCTCCGACTCCGACCTGGGGCTGGTTAGCGAGCATCTCGACCCGGGCGTGCGGGACGTGCTCTCGGTCCGCTCCGCGCTGGCGGCCCGGACCACTCCCGGCTCGACCGGTCCGGTACCGGTCGCCGACCAGCTCGCCGCCGTCACCGACCAGCTCGACGGCTGGCGGGAGTGGTCCACCGAGCAGGTGCTTCCGCGCACCTGACGAAGACCGTCGCCTGCCGCGCACCGCGTCCGGACCGGCCCGGGACCACGGTCCCGGGCCGCCGTCCCTCCGGGCCATGGCGCAGTACGCGGGACGTCGATAATCTTCGTTCGGCACTTTCCGAGGGCACGGCAACGGATGGGTGGTGAGCTGCGTTGAGGCCGCTGCCGGCGACCTACCGCATGCCGAGAGACATGGTCGGCTACCTCGTCGTGCTGGCCATCGCCGTCCTGCTGCCGGTCGGCTACGTCGCGCTCGGCACCGGTCTGCCCGGCTGGCTGTCGGTGGTGATCCTGCTGGGGACCGTCGGGCTGCTGCTCGGGGTGAGCCTGCGGGTGTGCCGGATGGGTACGGTGGTCAGCGTCGACGGGATCCTCCGACGCGGCTTCCTCGGCGACCGGATGTACGCCTGGTCGGAGATCCGCGACTTCCACCTGCACGACAACCGGGGAGTCACCCGGGTCGGCCCCTTCGACGTCACCTCCCGCTACGTCCTGACGGTCTACGACCACCAGCACCAGCGGCGGCGCCGGACGCTGTTCTTCCTCGACGAGCGGGCCTTCGCCGG
This sequence comes from Plantactinospora sp. B6F1, assembly GCF_040120695.1. Taxonomy (NCBI): domain Bacteria; kingdom Bacillati; phylum Actinomycetota; class Actinomycetes; order Micromonosporales; family Micromonosporaceae; genus Plantactinospora; species Plantactinospora sp. B6F1. The sequence goes on from NZ_JBEEAC010000006.1 coordinate 253,674, forward strand.
TGGTACGGGCAGATTCCTGGAGGAGGTCCAGGAGCTGGTCGACTTCTGGCAGCGGCGGCGCGGGTAGACCGGCGCACCGGGGTGAGCCGTGATCACCGGCCGCCTCCGTCGGGGTGGCGCTTGCCCTCGACGTCGTCCCGCGCTGACCCACTCCCCGGATCGTGCTCGACGCCGTCCGGTCGCCGGCCGCGGTGTTGTCTGGTCCGTTGCCGGGGCGCGATCCGGGCAGCCGAACCGTTGCGGCTGGCGGTCCGGCCGCTCGGCCCCGACGCTGCCGGTCCGGCCCCGGTCGGATCGCCGCCGTCACGCTCGGGGCAGGGCAGGGCGGAGACCCGGACCAGGGCGTCGAGGTGGCCGAGCGGGCTGCCGTCCCGGGCGAGCCGTTGGCCGCTGATCCAGACCCACTGGTTGTCGTAGTACGTCGACAGGTCGAGGCGGACGAACTCGACCATGAGGCGGAGCGGGTGGCCGCCGTACCGCCAGTCCTCCTTGGCCAGTTCGAGCACGGTGCCGGGCGCCACCTGCGGTGGCCCGGCCGGGGTGGCGCTCATCGGAACCGCCGGGCGGGGGTGTTGCGGCGTACGCCCAGGCTGGCGCAGGCCGGGCAGCTCAGCCCGCCGCCGCAAGCCGCGCACCAGCGGCGGGAGGTGCGATAGGTGCAAAAGCCGGCGATGAAACCCAACGCCATCCCGGCGAGCCCTGCCGCGGTGACATACATGATGGGTCCTCCATTTCGGCGACTGAAAGTTACCTTTGCGTCGCCTATCGCAACCTGCAAGGCCGGTGGCCGAGATCCCGAGCGAGTGAGCAATTGAGCACCATGAATCATTGGTGCGGGCGCCCGCTCTCCGCGGAGGGCTCGTCAGATGCTTCCGCCGGCACCTGGTCACCGGCCTGTCGGAGCACCCGACGGCCCCGCCCGGTGTCGGCGCTCCGGCCGTGATGTCCTTGCGGTATGACACCTGTCGACGACTTCGCCGCCCTGCTGGCCGGTCCGGTGGTGCCGGCGGCGCGCGGGCTGCTCGGGGCCACCCTCTCGGCGGGCGGCGTCACCGTCCGGCTCACCGAGGTGGAGGCGTACGCCGGCAGTGGCGGGGACCCGGCGTCGCACGCGCACCGGGGGCGCACCCCGCGCAACGCGGTGATGTTCGGGCCGGCCGGGCACGCCTACGCGTACTTCACCTACGGCATGCACTGGTGCGTGAACGTGGTCACCGGGCCGGACGGGGAGGCGTCGGCGGTACTGCTCCGGGCCGGCGAGGTGGTCGACGGGCTGGAGATCGCGCGGAGCCGGCGCACCGCCGTACGCCGGGATGTCGACCTGGCCCGCGGGCCCGCCCGGCTCTGCGCGGCGCTCGGCCTGGACCGGGCCGTCTACGGCCGCTACCTGCTCGGCGACGGCCCGGTACGCCTCCGTCCGCCGGCCACCCCGGTCCCGCCGGAGGCGATCGCGACCGGTCCACGGGTCGGCGTCACCGGGGCGCACGACGTCCCGTGGCGGTTCTGGATCGCCGGGGACCCGACGGTCAGCGACTACCGCCGGCACGTGCCACGCCGGCCTGGCCCGGACCGCGCGGCCGGCCGTCGACCCTAGCCGTCCGGTCACCCGGAGCCGCCGCGGTACCGGCCGGCGGCTGGCTCCGCCGGATGCGTCGTCCGCCGGAGCCAGCCGCCGTGCCGGGCGGTGCCGGCCTACGGGAAGTTGTTCAGGTACTGCACCTGGTTGGCGGTGTTGGCGGTGCCGCCGGAGTTGTTGATGATCCGGTTGATCGTGCCGACCCCGCCGAGCGAGACCGTCACCATGTTGTGGAACCGGACGCCCGAGGTGACCGGCACCTCGAAGGAGCGTTCGTTGACCACCGACGGGTTCACGTTGAAGTAGCAGTAGCTGCCCAGACCCCACGCCTCGTGACTGGTCACCGAGTCGGCCACCTTGTACGCGGCGTAGCCCCGGGTCGACCCGTTCATGAAGGCCGCCTGGTTCGGCGGGTCGTACGGCTTCTCGTTCTGGAAGAAGTACGTCCGTCCGCCGTTGCCGTTCCAGATCACCTCGTACCTCTGGTAGTGCTCGACGAAGAGGCCGTACATCGTGACGTTGTTGCCGTTCACCACCAGCCCGGTGTCGGCGGTGTTGACGTTCCAGCCGTAGGTGCCGGGATCACCGTGGTCGGCCCGCCACAGCCACATGTGGTCGCCGATCACGTGGTGGCTGTTGATCCGCAGGCTGGTGGTGGCCCTGCCGGGTACCGCCCCGCCGATCCGGAAGAAGACGTCGTGCAGCGAGGTCGGGTTGCCGGCGTGGCTGGCCGAGGAGCCGGTCGGGCCGACCTCCATCAGTACCGACGAGTTCGTCGCGCCGGCCTCGAACATGATGCCGGCGACCTTGACGCCGTCCACGTCGGCCACGGTCATCGCGGTGACGCCGTTCTGCGGCTCGATGGTGGCCAGGCCGAGACCCAGCACCACGGTGTCCGGCCGGGTGACCCGGATCGTCTCGGTGGTCCGGTAGAGGCCCGGGGTGAAGAGCAGGTTCCTGCCCTGGGCGAGTGCCGCGTTGATGGTCGCCGCGCCGGTGCCGGGCCGGACCACGAAGAACTGGCTCAGCGAGATCGACGAGCCGGCCGGGGTCTTGTTGTACCAGCTGGTGCCCTGGCTGTTGCTGCGCAGCGCCGGCACGAAGACCCGGTACTCGCCGGTGCCGTCGACGTAGAGGAACGGCTTCTCCCGGACCACCGGGGTCTGCGCGACCACCGTGTGCGACGGGTTCGGGAAGTGCGGTGCGGGCGCCCCGGCCACCCCGGTGAAGACCATGTTCCAGACCGAGCCGTTCCAGCTGCCGAACTCGCTGTTGCGGGAGTACCACTGCTGCTGCGAGCCGGAGACGACCGTGCCGTCGATCCTGGTGTCGGCCATCAGGCCGCCGCTGGACCAGCCGTCGCCGCCGTTCCACAACTGGATCTGGTTGCCGGCGCCGCGCAGGTGCATCCGCCGGTACGGCGCCGCCTGGGAGACCGCCCAGCGCTCGACGATGGTGCCGGCCGGCAGGGTGACCGAGAGGTTCTCCGCCGACCGCCAGAAGTTCTGGGTGGCGTTGCCGCCCATCCAGAACGCCTCCACCCGGACGTGCCCGTTCAGGTTGACGTCGTCCGGGGACATGCCGAGGCCGGCGACCTGGGTGAAGAAGCCGAGGTTCACGTCGGCGGTGTAGCTGCCGGGCTTGAAGAGCACCGCGTACCGCCGGGGCGCGAACTGCGCGGTCTCCTGCTCGGTGAAGAGCGAGTTCAGCCGGCTCTGGATGGTGGAGGTCGGTGTCGACGGGTCGAAGACGAAGGTGTTCGGCCCGAGGTTCGGGTTGCGCGGGTCGGTGGGCTCGACCGGGGGCTCGCCGGGGTCACCGCCGCCGAACTCGCCGATGACCTGGAACTCCCAGAGCGAGTACCCGTATCCGGTGCCCCGGGCGGTGCCGTACATCCGGACGTACCGGCCGGTGCCGGAGACGTTCAGCGTCTGGCTGCCGCCGGTGCCGGTACCGGTGGTGTAGACGTCGCTCCAGCCGCTGCCGTTGTCGGAGACCTGGATCTGGAACGCCCGGCCGTAGGCCGCTTCCCAGCGCAGCACGACCTGGCTGATCGTGGCGGTCGCGCCGAGGTCGACCTGGATCCACTGTGGATCGCTGAACGCGCTGGACCAGCGGGTGCCGGTGTTCCCGTCCACCGCGGCGGACGCGGCGAAGGCGGCGCCCTCGGTGGAGGAGGCCGTGGCCGGCCTGCCCTGCGAGATCAGCGCCGGTGCGGCGCTCGCCGGGGGTGCCGGCCCGGCGAACGGGGTCAGCGCGAGCAGGAGTGTCGCGGCGAGTACGCCGCCGAGCCGGCGGGGTCGGGGGTCGCCGGGATGCCTTCGGGATGGAAAACCATGAAAAATCATGACGGTGCCTCTCCGTGCGGAGGTGACCGGCGCCAACTGTTCCCCGGGGGTCGGGAGCGGACGGACGGTAGAGAGCGCTCTCGGAGGATCACGAGTGTTGCTTCCGGGTTCCACCGCCGTCAAGACATCAATTTATTACGACGTAATTTATCCTGATTGTCAGAAGGTGCTAACTCGTCGCGCCGACGGTGCCGGTCACCCCGGGATCAGCCGACGAGGCCGCCGACCGCGAGTAGCCGGGCCACCGGCAGGGTGGCGGCGCCGAGCGCCACCGCGTCGATCCCGAGTTGCCCCAGCTCGATCGTGGCCTGCTGGTACGGCTGGTGCAGCGCCTGCCCGGCCGCCGCCTCGCGGATCGCCGGCAGCAGGTGGGCGCCGAGCGCCACCCCCGCCCAGCCGCCCAGCACCACCCGCTCCGGGTTGAACAGGTTGATCAGGTTCGCCACTCCGGCGCCGAGGTAGCCGGCCGTCTCGGCCAGCACCCGGCGGGCGGTCGCGGAGCGCTCCGCCGCCTCGATCAGCGCGCCCAGCTGCGACTCCTCGTCCACACCCGGCACGGCGTGCCCGCGCCGGGCCTCCCGGTAACGGTCGATGATCCCCTCGGCGCCGACGTACGCCTCCAGGCAGCCCCGGGCGCCGCACCGGCAGGCGCGGCCGTCGTAGACCAGGGTGGTGTGCCCCCACTCGCCGGCGCTGCTGGAGCTGCCCCGGTACATCACCCCGTTGGTCACCACGGCCGCGCCGACACCGGAGCCGACCAGCGCGAAGACCGCGTGCCGGCTACCCCGGCCGGCCCCGAACCACATCTCGGCCTGGCCCAGCGTCTTCGCGCCGTTGTCGACGTGCACCGGCAGGTCCACCTCGGCCCGGATCAGCCGCTCCAGCGGTACCCCGTGCCAGCCGAGGGTCTGGGCGTGCACGATCGCCTCGCCGCCCTGCACCACCACGCCGGAGACCCCGATGCCGACGCCGAGGATCTCCGACCGGGCCGCCCCGGCCCGCGCGGTGACCGCGTCCAGCCCGGCCAGGATGTGCCGGACCACGGCGGCCGGCTCCGGGCCGGCCGCGTCGAGCGGGTACTCCGCGCTGGCCAGCATCGTCATCGCCAGGTCGAAGAGCTCGACCCGGATCCGGGTCTCCCCGACGTCGACCCCGGCGACCAGGGCGTACCGGGGAGCGACCCGGAGCATCATGCTGGGGCGCCCGCCGTCGGACTCCACGGCGCCGGCCTCGACCACCAGCCCGGCCCCGATCAGGTCACCCACCACGTTGCTGACGGCGGGCTGGCTCAGCCCGGTGGAGCGGGCCAGGTCCTGCCGGGTCAACGGACCCTCGAGAAACAACTTCGACAGCAGGGCGGACCGGTTGCGCTGCCGCACGATCCGGTTCGTCGTCCGTTCCAGGTCCACCCACCACCTCGATAAACCCGGGTTCGCCGGGAGTCACTGTACGGCTCGTCCTTGACGGAGCAGCCACCACACACTTTAATGACGGCGTAAATTAAGCCGTGATGGAACCCCCTCCTCGGTGGCCCCCGATCCATCCCGCCGACGGTGATCGTGCCCCGTACCGCCCCACCACCCGGCCGCCCGCGGCCCGCTCCGGCGCCACCGCCGACGGGCCGGTGAGGCCGCCGACCGACGCAGAAGGGCAAGTCGTGTCCAGACGACACCTCGCTATGGCTGTCGCGGCCCTGTTGACGACCGCCTCCCTCGCCGCGTGCGGCGACTCCGGCAGCTCCTCGGAGGGCGCGGCGAAGACGCTCAGCTACTGGGCCAGCAACCAGGGCGCCAGCATCGAGTTCGACAAGCAGACCCTCCAGCCGGAGCTGGACAAGTTCGAGCAGCAGACCGGTATCAAGGTCAACCTCGAGGTGGTGCCCTGGTCGGACCTGCTCAACCGGCTGCTCGCCGCGGCCACCTCGGGCAAGGGCCCGGACGTGGTGAACATCGGCAACACCTGGTCCGCCTCGTTGCAGGCGACCAACGCGCTGATCCCGTTCGACGACGCGACCCTGGCCCGGATCGGCGGCAAGGACCGGTTCGTGCCGGCCGCGCTGGCCGCCGCAGGCGCCCCCGGCAAGCCGCCGGCCGCGGTGCCGCTGTACAGCCTGGCGTACGCGCTCTACTACAACAAGAAGATGTTCGCCGACGCCGGCATCGCCGCCCCGCCCGCCACCTGGGAGGAGCTGGTCGAGACCGGGAGGAAGCTGACCAGGGCCGGCCAGTGGGGCCTGGCGGTGGAGGGTGCGAACCCGGCGGAGAACTCCCACCACGCCTTCACCTTCGGGCAGCAGTGGGGCGGGGAGTGGTTCGACTCCGCCGGCAAGCCGACCTTCGACACCCCGCAGAACGTCGCCGCGGTCAAGCGCTACATCGACCTGATGGCGGTGGACAAGATCGTCAACCCGAGCAACGCCGAGTACGCCCAGAACCAGTCCGTCGCCGACTTCGCCAACCGCAAGGCGGCGATGCTGCTCTGGCAGGCCGCCGGATCGAACTTCAAGGCCCAGGGAATGAGCCCGGAGGAGTGGGGGGTCGCCCCGGTGCCCTTCCCGGCCACCCCGCCGCCCGGCGGCAAGAAGGTCAACAGCATGGTCGCCGGGATCAACATCGCCATCTTCGCGCACACCGAGAACCGCGACGGTGCGCTCCAGTTCGTCAAGTTTATGACCAGCGATGCGGAACAGGTGATCCTCAACAAGACCTACGGCTCGCTGCCGTCGGTCAAAACGGTCAGCGCCGACCCGGCGTTCCAGGCGCCGGAGCAGAAGGTGCTGGGCGAGGTGCTGGCCGCCACGGCGGCCCCGCTGCCGCAGGTGCCCGAGGAGAGCCAGTTCGAGACCCTGGTCGGCACCGCCATGAAGGAACTCTTCGCCGACGCGGCGAGCGGCAAGGTCGTCACCGAGGCGCTGGTCAAGGAGAAGCTCGGCGTGGCGCAACAGAAGATGGGCAGCTGAGCCGGCACGCCGACGGTCGACCGTGGAGGGGGACCGCCGCCCCCTCCACGGTCCACCCTGAGAGGATCCGATGGCCACCACCACCGCGCCCGGCCCGGTACGGCCCGCCGGGCGACCAGCCGAGGACGGCCCGCCGAGCCGGCGGAGGCGCCGCGGCGTACGGCGGTCGTACCTGCCGTACCTGCTGCTCGTCCCGGCCGCCCTGCTCGAACTCGGCATCCACGTGGTCCCGATGCTGGTCGGGGTCTGGATGAGCCTGCTCGAACTCACCCAGTTCCACATCCGGGACTGGTCCACCGCGCCCTTCGCCGGCCTCGACAACTACCGGGTCACCTTCGACCTCGACTCCGCCACCGGCCGGGACCTGCTGCACTCGTTCTGGGTCACCACCGCCTACACGACACTCTCGGTCGGGCTCTCCTGGATGCTCGGCCTGGCCGCCGCGGTCTTCCTGCAACGACCGTTCAAGGGGCGGGCCCTGCTGCGCACCCTCTTCCTCACCCCGTACGCGCTGCCGGTCTACACCGCCGTGATCACCTGGACCTTCATGTTCCAGCGGGACACCGGCCTGGTGAACCACGCCCTCGACCAACTCGGCCTGGTCGACGGGGCCAACCCGCCGTTCTGGCTGATCGGCGAGAACAGCTTCGTCGCCCTGCTGGTCGTCTCGGTCTGGCGGTCCTGGCCCTTCGCCTTCCTCTGCCTGATGGCCGGGCTGCAGAACGTACCGGCGGAACTCTACGAGGCGTCGGCGATCGACGGAGCGAACTTCTGGCGGCGGCTGCGCGACGTCACCCTGCCGATGCTCCGGCCGGTCAACCAGGTGCTGCTGCTGGTCCTCTTCCTCTGGACCTTCAACGACTTCAACACCCCGTACGTGCTCTTCGGCGGATCGGCGCCGAGGCAGGCCGACCTGATCTCGATCCACATCTACCAGAGTTCCTTCGTCACCTGGAACTTCGGTCTCGGCTCGGCGATGTCGGTGGCGCTGCTGCTCTTCCTGCTCGTGGTCACCGCCGGGTACCTGCTCGTCACCAACCGCAGGAGAGAACATGCGTGAGTCAACCGGCGAACGCTGGGCCCGCCGCGTCGTGCTCGGCCTGCTCACCCTCTTCGTCCTCGCCCCGCTGTACGTGATGGTCAGCTCCGGGCTCAAACCGCTGCGGGACGTGCAGGGCGCCTTCACCTGGCTGCCCAGCCGGGTCACGTTCGAGCCGTTCGTGGAGATGTGGCAGACGGTGCCGCTCGGCCGGTACCTGGTGAACAGCCTGCTGGTGGCCAGCTCGGCCGCGCTGGTCTCGGTGGCGATCGCCATCTTCGCCGCCTTCGCGATCAGCCGCTACCGGTTCCGGGGCCGGCAGCTCTTCTCGGTCACCGTGCTCTCGACGCAGATGTTCCCCGGCATCCTCTTCCTGCTGCCGCTCTTCCTCATCTACGTCAACCTGGGCAACGCCACCGGGATCGAGCTGTACGCCAGCCGGCTCGGCCTGACCATCACCTACCTCACCTTCTCGCTGCCGTTCTCCATCTGGATGCTGGTCGGCTACTTCGACTCGATCCCGCGCGGGCTCGACGAGGCGGCCCAGGTCGACGGCGCCGGGCCGCTGCGCACCCTGTTCCAGGTGATCCTGCCGACTGCGGTGCCGGGCATCGTCGCGGTCACCGTCTACGCCTTCATGACCGCCTGGGGGGAGGTGCTCTTCGCCTCGGTGATGACCGACGAGCACAGCCGTACCCTCGCCGTCGGGCTCCAGGGGTACGCGACCCAGTACAACGTCTACTGGAACCAGGCGATGGCCGCCTCGGTGGTGGTGAGCGTCCCGGTGGTGGTCGGCTTCCTCGCCCTGCAGCGCTACTTCGTCGCCGGACTGACCGCCGGAGCGGTCAAGTGAGACCGCCGGAGCGGTCAAGTGAACCCTTTTCCAACAGGAGTCGACCGATGACGGATCTGTCCAAGCTGCCACCGAACTTCACCTGGGGCGTCGCCACGGCGGCGTACCAGATCGAGGGGGCTGCCGGTGTGGACGGCCGCACTCCGTCCATCTGGGACACCTGGAGCCGGGTGCCCGGCAACGTCGACAACGGCGACACCGGCGACGAGGCGTGCGACCACTACCACCGGTGGCCGGAGGACGTGGCCCTGATGCGCCGGCTCGGCGTCGACGCGTACCGCTTCTCGGTGGCCTGGCCCCGGATCGTGCCGGACGGCACCGGCCGGGTCAACCCGGCCGGGCTGGCCTTCTACGACCGGCTGGTCGACGCGCTGTTGGCGGCCGGGATCCGGCCGCTGGTCACGCTCTACCACTGGGACCTGCCGCAGGCGCTGCAGGACCGGGGCGGCTGGCCCGCGCGGGCCACCGCCGAGGCGTTCGCCGACTACGCCGCGGTGGTCGCCGGAGCGCTCGGCGACCGGGTCACCGAGTGGGTGACCGTGAACGAGCCGCTCTGCGTCTCCTGGATCGGCCACCTGGAGGGCCGGATGGCTCCCGGCGAGCGGGATCTGACCCGGGCGGTCGCCGCCGCCCACCACACGCTGCTCGGGCACGGCCTCGGCGCGGCGGCGGTCCGGGCGGCGGCGAGCCGGCCGGCGTCGGTCGGCATCGTGCTCAACCCGAGCCCCTGCGAGCCGGGCAGCGACCGGCCCGAGGACGTGGCGGCGGCGGTCCGGGTTGACGGGCACGTCAACCGGTGGTGGCTGGACCCGCTGTACGGGCGGGGCTATCCGGCCGACATGATCGAGGTATACGGCGTCGAGCCGCCGGTCCGCCCCGGCGATCTGGAGTGCGTCGCCACCCCGACCGAGTTCCTCGGGCTGAACTACTACTTCCGGCAGGTCGTGGTGGACGACCCGGACGGACCGGTGCCGCACGCCCGGCAGATCCCGGTGCCCGGCTCGGTGCAGACCGCGATGGGCTGGGAGGCGTACCCGGCCGGGCTGGAGGAGCTGCTGGTCTCGGTGACCGAGCGGTACGCCCCGGCCCGGATCCTGGTCACCGAGAGCGGTTCGGCCTGGCCGGACGCGGTCACCGCCGACGGGGGGATCGAGGACAAGGAGCGGACGGCGTACCTGGAGGAGCACGTGCTGGCCTGCGCGGCGGCCGCCGCCCGTGGGGTACCGGTCGAGGGCTACTTCCACTGGTCACTGCTGGACAACTTCGAGTGGGCGTACGGCTACGACAAGCGGTTCGGCCTGGTGCACGTGGACTACGCCACCCAGCGGCGGACGGTGAAGGCGAGCGGGCTGCGCTACGCCGAGATCATCCGGGACCACCAGCGGCGCGGTGGACGGCAGGTGGCAGAGAACTCCTCCCCGGTGCGCTGACCGCCGACCGAGTCGACCTCGGCAGCATCGACGCGGGTACGGTGTGCGAAGCCGTTCGACGGGCCGACGGCGTCCCGCCCGACTCCATTTTCCCCCGAGGAGTGCAAGATCAGATGAGTGATCCGGTCCAGAGCCCCGAGCAGCCGGGGCCGACGAGCCAGCGGCGTCCGACCAAGCAGGAGCGCCGGGCCGCCGCGGAAGCGGCCGCGGCCAGGGCCGCCGCGAAGCGGGCCCGTGGGCAGCGGTTGGCCGGCGCTACGGTCGGAATCGTCCTGGCCGGGCTGGGCGTCGCCGCCGTCGTCGTGCTGCCGCGGGTGATGGAGGAGACGTCGGCCTCCTCGGCCGCTCCGCCGGCGAGCGCGACGACACCGCCGGCCGCCGAGCCGACCGCCCCGCCGGCACCGACGGGTGCCCCGGAGAGTCCCGCTGCGCCGTCCCGGCCGCCGGCCGACCTGGATCCCCGGCTGGCCCAGCGGCCGGCCGTGCGGGCCGGTGACGGTGAGCTGACCAAGCTCACCGTCGCGCCGCTGGTCGAGGGCACCGGGCCGGCGGTGCGGGCCGGCCAGACGATCACGGTCAACTACGTCGGTGCCTCCTACCGCACGGGTGAGGAGTTCGACGCCTCGTGGAACCGGGGTGAGCCGTTCCAGACCCAGATCGGCGTCGGTGCCGTGATCCCCGGCTGGGACCAGGGTCTGGTGGGCGTCAAGGTCGGTAGCCGGGTGCAGCTCGACATCCCGGCGGATCTCGCCTACGGCGACAACCCGACCGGGGGCCAGCCGGCCGGCCCGCTCCGGTTCGTCGTGGACATCGTGTCGGCGCAGTAGCCCGAGTCGGCTACGAGTCGGAACGACGGCGGCCGCGACCAGGAAGGTCGCGGCCGCCGTGTGCCCGTCGGGTACGCCGGTCGGCCTCGCCCGATCCGGCTCTCAGACCGAGGTGGGCGCGGAGCTCTGCTCCCGGGGCTCGGCCTCGGCGGTCGGTGCCACGGCCTCGATCGCCTCGACGGTCTCCTCGTCCCGGTGCGCCCGGTACTGCCGGATCGAGTACGCCAGCGCGAGCGCCCAGACCAGGTAGAGCACCGCGTAGACGGAGTACCGCACGCCGCCCGGTGCGTCGATCCAGTCGCTGCGCAGCAGGGTTCGGGTGTTGGTCACGATGATCATGCCGCCCACCGCCGAGCCGAGGATCCGGGGCGGGATGTGCCGGACCAGCCAGGCGGCGATAGGTGCGGCGACCACGCCGCCGAGCAGCAGTGCGAGGACCCAGCCGAAGTCGACGTTCTCGCTGCCGAGCCCGACCAGGAAACCGAGGCTCGCGGCCACCGCGACCAGGAACTCGCTGGTGTCGATCGACCCGATCACCTTGCGGGGGGCCATCCGGCCGCTGGCCAGGATCGCCGGTGTGCCGACCGGCCCCCAGCCGCCGCCTCCGGTCGAGTCGACGAAGCCGGCGAGCAGCCCGAGCGGGGCCAGGAACCGCTTGCGCAGTGGCTGGCCGAGGCGGTCCCGGGGAATGCCGGCGACGGTGAACCGGACCAGGATGTAGACCCCCAGGGTGAGCAGCAGGAGCGCCATGATCGGCGCGGCGACCTCGGTGGAGAGGCTGGACAGGAAGGTGGCGCCGGCGAACGCACCGATCGCACCCGGTATGCCGATCTTGGCGACGACCCTCCAGTCGACGTTGCCGAACCGCCAGTGCGCGGCACCGGAGGCGAGGGTGGTGCCGATCTCGGCCAGGTGCACGGTGGCGGAGGCCGCCGCCGGGTTCGTGCCGATCGCCAGCAGCAGGGTGGTGGAGGTCACTCCGTAAGCCATCCCGAGACTGCCGTCGACGAGCTGCGCGCCGAGCCCGACCAGGGCGAGGAGCAGGAGTTTTCGCACGGGCGTTCCTTCCCGGAAGTGATCGGGGATGGCGCGCCGCTGCGCCGATTTCCCACCTAACCAATAGGGATTGTCGACCTGGATCCCCGGGCAGTCAACCCCGCGACCAGATCAATTCGCCCCGATCACTTCACCGAGATCTCTCCACCCAGATCTCCCCTCGGATCACTTCACCTGGATCACCTCGCCCAGGTCACTCCACCCGCGGCCCGGCGCCGCCCGGACCGGCCCGCAGAAGCAGCCGGGCCGGCAGCACGCTGGCGGCCAGGGCCAGCACCACGCAGCCGGCCAGCACCGGCCCGATGGTCGAACCGGGGATGACCAGCTCGACCGGTACCCCGAACTGTTCGCTCAGCGCCGAGCGGATCGCCAGCAGCGCGACCAGCGGCACCAGCAGACCGAGTGCGGTACCGATCGTCAGCACCAGCCCCGTCTCGGCGGCGACCGTACCCAGCACCTGCCGGCGGGTGGCGCCGGAGCGGAGCAGCACCAGCAGTTCCCCGGCCCGGTGCGCGGTCGCCATCAGGAGCGTGTTCGCCAGCGCGATCGAGGTGTAGCCGGCCGAGACTCCGATCAGGATCAGCGTGGCGAGCCAGACCAGCCGGTCCTCGGCCGCGTCCCGCTCCGCCGCGTACTCCGCGACACCGACCAGCCGAGCCCCGAGTACGGCCCGCCGGTCGGCCCCGCCGTCCTGCCCGGTCGTCGGCGCCGGGCTGAACACCGCCTCGGTGAGCGCCGACGGATCGTGCGCCCGGACCACCTCCCGGGTCAACAGCAACTGCGCCGGGACGGAGTCGTCGGCGACCACCGCCACCACCCGGATCCGCCCGTCGGTGCCGTCCGGATAGCCGAGCGTCGCGTCGCCCCCCACCGACCAGCCCAGCCGCTCGGCGAGCCCGGCGGTCACCACCGCGGTATCCGGCCCCCGCAAGGCCGAGAAGTCCCCGGAGAGCACGCGGAGTCGCTCGTTCACCCGGGCGAATCCAACCGGGTCCACCCCGGCGGCGGCGATCGGTTCTCCGCCGGTGCCGGGGGCGGCGGCTCCCTCCGCGGTCTGGTCGGCATCGGGCGCCGTGCCGGCGGGCGGATCGACGTACACGGTGCTGGGCAGCAGCGCGGTGCCCGCAACGGTCGCCACCGCCGCGTCCGACAGCCCCGGCGTACCGGCCGGGACGAGCACCGAACCGGCCCGGATCCTTTCCGCGTCCCGGCTCGCGTACGCGCCGGTCGAGGTCGCCACCGACCCGGCGACCAGGACCGCGAATCCGACCGTGAGCAGCATCGGCGCCGACGTCGACGCGGTACGTCGCACCGCCGTCAGCGCGTTGCGCCGGACCAGCATCCCGGTCGCACCCGGCAGCCGCTCCAGCGGCCAGGTGAGCGCGTAGGTCAGCGGCGGCACCAGCACCGGGGCGAGCAGGGTCAGCCCACCGGTCAGCGCCATCGACGCGTACAGGGCGTAGTTCACGATGTCGTCCGGTCCCGCCCCGGCCAACAGCACGGTCAACAGCACGCCGACGGCGGTGCTGAGGATCCCGCCGATCCACCGGGACCGGGTCATCGGCCGCCGGTCCGCCACCGCCTCCCGCAGCGCCTCCAGCGGGCGTACCCGACCCGCCCGGCGGGACGCCGCCCAGACGCCGAGCAGGGCGACGACCAGACCCACCAGGTACGCGGCGGCCGGTGGCCAGGGCTCGATCCGGACCCGGAACCCGACCGGCTGGAAACCGGCGTCGACCAGCAGGGCCCCGAAGGCCGGCGCGCAGGCGGTACCCACCACCGCCCCCACGGCCCCGCCGACGGCACCGACCGCGAGCGCCTCGGTGTACAGCAGCCGGCGCAGCTGACCCGGGGTGGCGCCTACGGTGCGCAGCAGCCCGAACTCCCGGCGCCGCTGGGCGACCCCGAACGCGAAGGTGGAGGCGACGACGAAGATCGACACGAACCCGGCCAGCGCCGTCGTCGCGGTCAACACCTGCATCCCGATCCACCGGGTCCGTACGTCCCGGGGCGGCTCGACCTCCGCCCGGTCGGCGCCGGTCAACACCGTGCCGTCCGGGCCGACGACCGCCTCGGCCGCCGCCCGGACCGCCGCCGGGTCGGCGTCGTCCGCCACCACCAGACCGATCAGCCGGACGCCCCGGGCCAGCGGCGCCGCGACCGGATCGGCGAGGTAGAAGCCGGGCCCGTCCACGGTGCCGGCAACGGTGTACCCGGCCGGCCCGGTCGCGGTCAGCAGGGTGACCCGGCTGCCCGGGGCGAGCCCGAGCGCCCGGTCCAGCACCACCTCGTCCGGCCGCTTCGGCGGCTTCCCCGTCACCAGCCGGTACGGCGCCAGTGCCGCGCTCGACCAGCCGTGGCCCTGCGGGTCACCGAGCGCGGGCTCGCCGACCGGTCGGCCGTCGACGATCGCCTGGGCGTAGAACGAGCGGTCCGGTACCGCCGCCGTCACCCCGTCGATCGCGGCGAGTTGCCCGGCCAGTTCGGCGGTCCGTTGCGGCGACCACGGCCGGCGCTCCGGGAAGGTGCCCGGTATCCCGTCCACCGGACGCCCGGCGACCAGTACCGCCGCCCCGGCGTACCGGTCCGGCACCCGGGGCTGCGCGGAGACCAGGATCAGCGCGGTCGCCGACATCAGCGCCACGCCGAGGCAGAGCGCGACGAACGGGCCGAACAGGCCGGTCCACCGGGCGCGCAGCGCGGCGAGGTTCAGCATGCCGGCTCCAACCCGGTCATCCGGGCCGCGATCGTCGCCGCCGTCAGGTCGCCGCCGAGGTCGTCCACCACCCGGCCGTCGGCCAGCAGCACGACCCGGTCGGCGTGGGCGGCGGCGACCGGGTCGTGCGTCACCATCACCACCGTCTGCCGGTGCCGGTCCACCAGGTCGCGCAGCAACCGCAGGACGTCCCGGGAGGTCCGGGTGTCCAGGGCGCCGGTCGGCTCGTCGGCGAAGAGCACCGCCGGCCGGCTGATCAGGGCCCGGGCGATCGCCACCCGCTGCTGCTCGCCGCCGGAGAGTTCGTCCGGGCGGTGCCGGCCGCGCCCGGCCAGACCCACCTCGGCCAGCGCCGCGTCCAGTTCGGCCGGGTCGGGCCGCCGGCCGCCCAGCCGCAACGGCAGCGCCACGTTCTGCGCCGCGGTCAGCGCCGGCACCAGGTTGTACGACTGGAAGACGAACCCGACCCGGGCCCGACGCAGCAGGGTCAGCGCCGTCTCGCCGAGGGTGCCGAGGTCGGTGCCGTCGATGGTGACCGTGCCGCCGGTCGGCCGGTCGAGCCCGGCGGCGCAGTGCAGCAGGGTCGACTTGCCGGAGCCGGACGGCCCCATCACGGCGGTGAAGGTACCCCGGTCGAAGTCGACCGTCACCCCGTCCAGCGCGGCCACCCGGCGCACCCCGGTGCCGTACGCCCGGACGACGTCGCGCAGCCGCACGGCCGTGGTCAGCTCCGGCGTTCCGCCGGTGAGGTCCGCTGTTCTCTCTGGTCGCGTCATGCCGTCCTGTCGGGTCATGCCGTCGAAGATCCGGCATCGGCGGCCCGGGCACATCGGAGCCGGGCCGTCACTTCCGGCCCGGCCCTGCGGGCTACCCCGACCGTCCCGACGCCCGGTGGGTCAGACCGGGGGATGACCCGCTCCGGGTGGACGCGGCCCGGGCGGGCCGCCGGTTACCGTCGACGGATGACCGCCGTGCACCCGCGTCCGCTGCTCACCCGCCGGTTGCGCCGCGTCGACCTGATCGTCCTCGACGTGCTGGCGGCGCTCGGCCTGGCGGTGATCTGCGGGTACGCCGCCGCCGATCCACCCGCCGCGACCGGCTACCCCGATCCGCTGGTCCGGGAACCGATCTGGATCTCCCTGCTCTTCATGGCCGTCGTCTCCGCCCCGATCGCGGTACGCCGACGCTGGCCCCTACCGGTGCTGGCGGTGGTCACGGTCGGTGCGTTCTGCGCCGTACTGGTGGAGGTGGTACCGGTCTACGCCTCGGTGTCCGTGTTCATCGCGGTCGCCTTCGCGCTCTACCAGGTGGCGCTGACCGCCGAGCTGCGCCGGTCGGTACCGGCCCTGCTCCTGGTGCTCGCCGGTGCCGTGGTCGCGGTGTTCCCGAAGACCTCGGACTGGGACGAGGCGGTCACCGGGGTCGCCTTCCTGCTGCTGCTCCTGACCGCGACCTGGATACTCGGCCGGGCGGTACGCGAGCGGCGCGCGTACGCGTCCCGCTCCGCGGCCGAGCTGGCCCGGCAGGCGACGGTGGACGAGCGGCTGCGGATCAGCCGCGAACTGCACGACATCGTGGCGCACAGCATGAGCGTGATCACGGTGAAGGCGGCGGTCGCCAACCACGTGGCGGAGTCTCGGCCGCAGGAGGTCCGGGACGCGCTGCGGGACATCGAGGCGACCAGCCGCAGCGCGCTGGCGGAGCTGCGCCGTACCCTCGGCGTGCTGCGGGCCGGCACGCCGGGAACCCCGGTCGAGTTCGGCCCCGCGCCGGGCCTGGCGGAACTGCCGGACCTGCTGAAGCGGGCCACGGCGGCCGGGACTGTCGCGGAGCTGGCGCTGGAGCTGCCCGCCGGAGCGGAGCCGCCGGAGGACGTCGGCCGCTCGGTGTACCGGATCGTCCAGGAGGCGCTGACCAACGTGGTCAAGCACGCCGGGCCGGTCCGGTGCCGGGTCGCGGTGACCGGTGTCGATGGTGAGCTGCGGGTCGAGGTGACCAACGAGCCCGGCCGACCCGTCCCGCCGGTCGACCCGAAGGGACAGGGCCTGATCGGCATGCGCGAGCGGGCCCACCTGTACGGCGGCACCGTCGAGGCCGGTCCGGCCGCCGACGGCGGGTTCCGCCTCTCGGCCCGACTGCCGTACCGGCCCGCCGGGCGCCCACCGGTCGACCCGGCTCTGCCCGTCGACCCGGTTCCAGCGGCTGACCCGGTTTCGTCGGTCGACCCGGTTCTCTCCGTCGACCCGGTTCCGGGGGGCGGAGGGGACCGGTGACGGACGGGCCCGTCCGGGTGCTCATCGCCGACGACCAGGCGCTGCTCCGGGGCAGCTTCCGGGTGCTGATCGAGACGACGCCGGGGCTGACCGTGGTCGGCGAGGCCGGCACCGGCGCGACAGCCGTCGAACTTGCCGAACGGGAGCGCCCGGACGTGGTGCTGATGGACGTCCGGATGCCGGAGCTGGACGGCATCGAGGCGACCCGACGGATCACCGCGTCACCCGCCGCCGGTCAGGTCCGGGTGCTCATCCTCACCACCTTCGACCTCGACGAGTACGTCTACGCCGCGATCCGGGCCGGCGCCAGCGGCTTCCTGCTCAAGGACGCCCCACCGGAGGACCTGCTGGCGGCTATCCGGGTGGTCGCCGCCGGGGAGGGGCTGCTCGCGCCGAGCGTGACCCGGCGACTGATCGCCGAGTTCGCCCGGCTGCCCGAACCCGACCGCCCGGTGGCCCGGGAGCTGACCGGGGTGACCGACCGGGAGCGGGAGGTGCTGACCCTGATCGGTCGGGGCCTGTCCAATCCCGAGATCGCCGGCCACCTGCGGCTCAGCCCGGCCACCGTGAAGACGCACGTCGGCCGGCTGCTCGCCAAGCTGCACGCCCGGGACCGCGCGCAGCTCGTCATCGTCGCCTACCGGACCGGGCTGGTGACGGTGCCGGGGCGCTGACCGTTGGCGTACCCCGCACCCGGTCCTGCGCGGCGTCGGATCAGCCGGCGGCCAGGTGGACCAGCAGGAGCTGCTCCGGGGGTAGCGGCGGGGCCTGTAGGCCGGCCTGCCCGAGGGCGCGTCCGGAGAGGCGTACCCCGGACCCGGTGGTCCAGGCCGGCGGTGCCGGCAGGTCCTGTGCGGCGTTGCGTGGCGCCACCACCCGGACCAGGTACGCGCGGTCGGGGTCGAGGCCGGGCAGGCGTACCGGTCCGGGGTTGGTGGTCGCCCCGGTCGCGGTCGCGACGATCGCCATCATCGCCTCGGACCGGTCCGGTGCGACCACTCCGTGCACCCAGAGCGCCGGATCCGGATGGTCGGCCCGGACCACCGTCCCGCCCTGCACCAGCGCGCGGTGCCGCTTGTACAGCGCCACCCACCAGGCCAGTTCGCGGCGCTCCTCCGGGGTGGCCGCGGTCAGGTCCCACTCGATGCCGAAGCTGCCGAAGAACGCCGTGCCGGCCCGGAAGTCGAGGTCGTGGGTACGACCCGTGGTGTGCGCCCGCGCCGAGCCGACATGCGCGCCGATCAGTTCGGGCGGCAGCAGGAGCTGGGTCCAGCGCTGGATCGACTGCCGTTCCAGGGCGTCGATGCAGTCACTGCCCCAGACCCGGTCGGTCCGTTCCAGGATGCCCAGGTCGACCCGGCCACCGCCGGAGGAGCAGGATTCGATCTCCAGCTCCGGATGGCGTTCCCGCAGCGCGTCGAGGAGCCGGTAGGTCGCCAGGGTCTGCCCGTGCACGCCGGGCCGCCCCGACGGCTGGTGGCCGGCGTCGATCAGGTCCCGGTTGTGGTCCCACTTCAGGTACCCGATCCGGTACTCCCGGACCAGTGCGTCGAGCCGTCCGAGCACGTAGCCGTACGCCTCCGGGTGGGTCAGGTCGAGCACCTGCTGCCAGCGGGCCGACCGGGGCATTCGGCCCCCGGTGGCGAGGATCCACTCCGGATGCGCCCGGGCCAGGTCCGAGTCGGGGTTGACCATCTCCGGCTCGACCCAGAGCCCGAACTCCAGCCCCAGCCGGCGGACGTGCGCGACCAGCGGATGCAGCCCGTCGGGCCAGACGGCCGGGTCGACGTACCAGTCGCCGAGTCCGGCCCGGTCGTCGCGGCGGCCCTTGAACCAGCCGTCGTCCAGGACGAACCGCTCCGCGCCGACCTCGGCGGCGGCGTCGGCCAGTGCGGTGAGCCGGTCGAGGTCGTGGTCGAAGTAGACCGCCTCCCAGGTGTTCACCACGACCGGGCGGGCCCGCCGGGTCCGCGCCGACCGGCGCAGGTGGGCGTGGTACCGGGCCGACATCTCGTCCAGTCCCCGTCCGTACGACGCGTAGAGCCAGGGCGACCGGTAGCGCTTGCCCGGTGCCAGCCGGATCTCGCCGGGGAGCAGCAGCTCACCGGCGGCGAGCAGCGCCTCGCCGTCCGGGGTCCGCTCGGCGTGCAGCCGGTGGTTGCCGCTCCAGCCGAGGTGCACCGCCCAGACCTCCCCGGACCGGAACCCGAAGCCGGCCGTACCGGCCACCATCAGCAGCGAGGCGTCCAGGCCGGGCTTGCCCCGACGGCTCTCCCGGGACCGGCTGCCGACGGTGAACGGACTCCGCTGCGGTGCGCGTTCCCGGCACCACCGACCGGTCAGGTCGAGCAGCTCGCCCGCCTGCGGTGGCACCGGCAGTCCGAGCAGCAATCCCTCCAACTGGTAGGGGTCGGCGTCCGGCGGATTGGCCAGCTCGGCGCGGAGCCGGAGCAGCCCGGCCTGGTCCAGTTCGACCTCGATGACCAGGTCGAGCCGGGCGGCCTCGTCGGTGGCGGTAACCGTGATCGTCGCCGGTGAGTCGAGGTCGTCGTCCCGTACCCGCAGGCCGGTCCGGTGGAACCGCGGCGACCAGTCGCGGCCGGCGCGGTGTCCGGCCAGCCCGGGCGGGCCGAACCAGGCGTACGCGTGCTCGGGCAGGACGCCGACCGGCCGGCCCTCCGGAGTCCCGGGCCGGGCGGGGTGGCGGAGCGCGGTCGCCAGGTCGGCGAGTTCCGCTCCGGTGAGCGGTCCGAGGTCGGCGCCCCAGTGCAGTACCGCCGGCAACCCGGGATCGGTACCGTCCAACAGCAGGCTGACTCCGGCCCGGCGCAGGTGCACCAGGCCACCGCCGCCACCGCCACCGCTGACGTCGTCCTCAGGGTCGTCGGCGGAGCCCGGGGTCGGTTGGCTGGTCCGGCTCGACACGGTCACGGGTACGCCTCCACGGGTCGGGGGGATGTGCCACGCCCTGGCCCGGGTAGCGTGCCCCGGCCGTCCTGTCCCGTCAACGGCCGGCTGTCGGGTCGGTCCGGCCGGGGGGCGTCGGTCGGACAGGTCGGCCAGGTCGGCCAAACCGGGTACGGGCGGGGCGCCGGCATGGTGGACAATCTGCACCGTGACCGATAGCAGCCTTCCTTCCGCCGCGTCCGCCGGCTGGGAGTCTCCGCTCGAGGACCTGCGGTGGCGGGGTCTCCTCTTCGACTCCACCGACCCCGCCGAGCTGGAACAGCGCCTCAGCTCGGGTCCGGTGACGTTCTACGTCGGGTTCGACCCCACCGCGCCGAGCCTGCACATCGGCAACCTGTTGCAGGTGCTGACCGCCCGCCGGCTGCAACTCGCCGGGCACCGCCCGCTGCTGCTGGTCGGCGGGGCGACCGGTCTGATCGGCGACCCCAACGAGCGGGGCGAGCGGACGCTGAACAGCCCGGAGGTGGTGGCGAACTGGGTGGAGCGGATCCGCGAGCAGCTGGCGCCCTTCGTGTCGTACGAGGGTGACAACGCGGCCCGTCCGGTCAACAACCTGGACTGGACCGGCGAGATGTCGATCGCGGAGTTCCTCCGGGACGTCGGCAAGCACTTCCCGATCAACCGGATGCTGGCCCGTGAGGTGGTGAAGGCCCGGCTGGAGAGCGGGATCAGCTACACCGAGTTCAGCTACCAACTCCTCCAGGCCAACGACTTCTTCGAGCTGCACCGCCGGTACGGCTGCACGCTCCAGTTCGGCGGCTCGGACCAGTGGGGGAACATCACCGCCGGCGTCGACTACGTACGGCGCCGCGGCGCCGGGCCGGTGCACGCCTTCGTCACCCCGCTGGTCACCAAGGCCGACGGTACGAAGTTCGGCAAGACCGAGGGCGGCGCGATCTGGCTCGACCCGACCATGACCAGCCCGTACGCCTTCTACCAGTTCTGGGTGAACAGCGACGACCGGGACGTGGCACAGTACCTGCGCTACTTCAGCTTCCGTTCGCACTCGGAGATCGAGGAACTGGAGAAGATGACGGCGGAGCGGCCGGCGGCCCGGGTCGCCCAGCGGGCGCTGGCCGAGGAGCTGACCGCGCTGGTGCACGGGCCCGAGGAGGCCCGGCAGGCGGTTGCCGCCAGCCAGGCGCTGTTCGGTCGGGGTGCGCTGGACGAACTCTCGGCCGAGACCCTGCGGGCGGCGCTGTCCGAGGCCGGCCTGGTGCAGGTGCGGAGCCTGCCGTCGGTGGCCGGGTTGCTCCGCGACACGGGTCTGGTGGGCAGCCTCAACGAGGCCCGCCGGGCGATCGGCGAGGGCGGTGCGTACGTCAACAACGAGCGGGTGACCGACGTGGAGGCGACGGTGCCGGCAGAGGCGCTGCTGCACGGCCGGTTCCTGGTGTTGCGCCGAGGGAAGCGGACCTTCGCCGGGGTGGAACTGGTGCCGGGCCGGTGATGTGACCGGGAATGCACCGCACGGATTTGACGTTCCATCCTCCAGACGCGTAATTTTCTCCCTGCCCACGGGGGAACGGACGAACGGCGCGAAACGCGCTGAGAGGCCGGACCTGCGGGCAGATCAGCAGGTCGGAGGGTGGGCTGGCCACCGTGCCGGCCTGTCGGGCGGGGCGGTTCGGATGGCCCGGAGGGGCGATTTGGAGCTGCGGACCCGACCGGGTAGAGTGAACGATCGGCAGTGCGCCGGGCGAGCGCGTGGGTGACTCCGCGAGCGGCCGGACTGCCGGAATCCTTGATCACGTGCAGTCTGCTGGACCGTCAGTCTGGTGGACAGTGCCCCGGTCGAGGAATAGCGAGATCGTCTGAAGCGGTTGTCGGACCGAATTTCACTCGGTTTGACGACGTGAAAACGGTCAGCTAACGTACTGCGAGTGCCCGGCGGTAACGGCGGGTGTGAGTGGTTGCCCCGAGGCCGTTCCCCGAGTTGGGGTTCGTGTTTTGGTGTGTGGTTGTTCTTTGAGAACTCAACAGGGTGCTTGATAAGCCAGTGCCAAGTTTTGTTTGGCAGCAAGTGTTTTTTGTTGCCGGGGTTTGGATTTTCCGTTTGGTTTTTGTTGGAGAGTTTGATCCTGGCTCAGGACGAACGCTGGCGGCGTGCTTAACACATGCAAGTCGAGCGGAAAGGCCCTTCGGGGTACTCGAGCGGCGAACGGG